>CAYNDS010000036.1:0-24950 GCA_964395885.1 uncultured Solibacteraceae bacterium
CTGTTGCCGTTCGAGGGTAACGAAAAACGGCCGCTCCGGAGCGAAAGAAATCAAAAACGACGACAACGACCAACACGACGCAGCCACCACGATCAAGCCAGCCACATCGCCCACGCGACCGCTCTCTTCATCCGCCTGCCCAACTTTTTCTTCACAAAGACGAATCTTTCAGTTCAATTGCTGCGTCCTATCGGGCGGAAGACATTCCGCCGATAGGAAGAACGAGATGAGCGTCGCCAACCTTCTGGAACCGCCTGCCCTGACAAACGAATCGGGAAGCTCCTCGGTCCGCAGCCAGATGCCGGAATTACCGGCGGCAGTTTATTGTCCGATTTGCACGCACACCGTCCCGGCACGGGTGACCGTCGTGCGGAACGCCTCCGGCAAGCGCGTGCCTCGCGTGGTGGCCGGTCAGATCTGTCCGCGTTGCTCCGCCAAGCTCGACGCAGCCTACGTCATGCGTGTGGAGCGCGCAGCCTAGCAGCTCACCGCTGCTAAACTGATTCCGTGGACCTAGCCGACACAGCCGTTCAGCCCTCTGCGGCGCCTCCTCCCCCGAAGGCGGCAAAGTGCCCCGTCTGCGGGTCGTCGGCATCGTCGACCGACTCCGAGGGATTGTGCTGGGTCTGTCGGCGCTTGAAGATCAGTGCCTGGCGCGATACCGATACCGCTATGCCCTCTCAAGAGTAGTGCTCATAGACGTGTGCCGCCACGGCAACGTCCTCTACTCCTAGCCCAACCGACTTGAACACCGCTGTTCGCCCGGCCTGCCACTGACGGTCGCAATCCTTCAGGCTCACGATCTGCTCCCACGGACGCTTCGCCAGCAGGAAATCGCCGGCCTCGTCCTGACACGCCTCCACGGAGTCCGCCACCACCACGGCCGCCTGCTCCACCAAATCCGCCGGCAGTTCGCGACGCGTCGGGTGGTTGGAACCCACAGCGCACACAAGTGTGCCCGGCGTCACCCACGCCGCCTCCAGCACCGGGTCCTTCGCAAACGTGACGCAGGTGACGATGTCCGCACCCCGCACCGCTTCCTCCGCCGTCGACACCGGAACAGCGCCGTTGGCAGCGGCAAATGCGGCCCGGCGTTCCGCGTCCCGGCCCCACACCCGGACCTCCTTGATCGACGGACGCACGCAGCGGATCGCGGCAATCTGGCTCTGGGCCTGAAAGCCGGTCCCGATCACGCCAAGAACTTCGGCCTCGGGGTTCGACAACAGGTCCGCCGCGTGCCCGGTCGTGGCGCCCGTGCGGATCTGCCCCAGCCAGTTCGCCTCAAACAGAGCCAGCGCCGCCGCCGTCTCGGCATCGTACAGCACGAACAGAAACCGGTAGCCCGACTTCGATGACGAATAGAACTTTGTTCCGAAGTACTTGCCCACCGCCCCGGCCATCGAATGCAGCCCGACGCCGTTCGGCAGCATCATTCGCCGCCGGATCTGGTTGGTGGCGCGTCCCGCACGCCATTCGGCAAAGGCGCCCGCCACCAGGCGAACCGCTTCTGTCATCGGCAACAGACGCCGGACGTCCTCTTCGGAGATGTGAATCACGCTTCGATTCTATGCCGAAGCGCCGCGATCGTCGGGCGAGCGCTTAGTCGTCGCTCTGGAAGAAGCCGCCCAGTGCGCCCATCGGCGTGCGCGAGTCCCCGCCCGTCTTGAACGGAGCCAGTTCCCGGCGCATCTTGGCGAGTGTCATCGACTGGATGACCACCCGACCGGGACCGCGCAGCGTGGCCAGGAACAGACCCTCGCCGCCGAAGATCGCCGTCTTGATGCCGCCCACAAACTGGATGTCGTACTCGACCGAGTTCTCAAACGCCACGATCTGCCCAGTCTCTACCTGCAGGACCTCTCCGGGCTGCAGGTCGAACTCGACGAAGTCTCCGCCGCCGTGAATGAAGACGAGCCCCGGACCGGTGAACCGCTCCAGGATGAAACCTTCCCCGCCGAAAAAGCCCGCGCCGAGCTTTCGCACCAGTTCGACATTGAACTGCACCGAGGTCTGGGCGAACAGGAACCCGTCCCGCTGACAGAGAATGCTCTGCCCCGGCTTGAGATCGAACGCCATCACCCGGCCGGGATAGTTCCCGGCAAAGCCCACTTCCCCGCCCGTGTTCGTCCGGAAGTAGGTGAGAAAGAGCGACTCACCGGCCAGGGTGCGCTTGATCGCGCCCCAGATCTTGTCGCCGATCGAATCCCCCGACATGCGGGTCTCCCACTCGACCGACGGCGTCTTGTACACCATCTTGCCCGCTTCGGCATACAGCTGTTGACCGGGCTTCAGGCGAATCCGGGCCACCTGCAGGTTGTCCCCCTGGATCGTGTAGTCGAGGGGTTCCGCAAAGGCGGACACGGCCGGCCCGGGAGAGGCTGGCCCCGTGGCGAGGGTGGTGCCACAGATCGGACAGAATCGGGCGGAGTCCGCCACTTGGTTACCGCACTGGGTGCAGAAGGCCATAGTTCTAGATTGTCGAACGAGAGTGTCGCTCGCGAAGTTCCCCTATTGTTGCCGGACTGCGATCGTCGTACGGATCGGAGGATTGCCGCTCAGCACGCCCCGCAGCCGGACAAAAAACGGGACATTCGGGCTGGGCGCAATGTTCTCTGGAATGAGTACATTCACCTGCCAGACCCCGACCAGACCGGGAGCGAGCCCCGCGTACTGAATGTTCGCCGGCGGCACAAACTCGGTTCCCACCAGGACATCAGGCCGGTCGCCTGCGACCGCGCCTGCCGGAGGAGCCCCCATCGGCGGAGCACCCGCCACTTGCCCCAGCCCGGTCCCGAACACCTGAATCACGCTGCCCCGCGCAATGGGGCTGGACGGCGAGTTCACCGAGCCATCCGGGTTGATGGCCGCCACCTGGCCCACGCCGCCCGACGGAACCGTGAAGAGCGACGGCGCGACGTTCGTCAGCAGCGTCGACACCGTCGAAAGAATCTGGCCGGTCGAAACGCGCGACAGAATCAGTTCCCCGGTGCTCGCCGGGGTCTGTGTCCCGGGCTGCAGAATCGGGGCGTTCGGCAACAGGAAGTTCACCTGTCCGGGCGACACGAAGTGCAGCGGGACCGGCTGATCGTTCACCGTCAACTGCAGGTCGTTCAACACCGTCGGCATCGGCAGCGGATTCGGCAGGCTGTTGAACACCACCGTCTGGTCAGTGAAGGCCACGCCGGACTGCGCAAACAGCGATCCGTACGTATTCGGGGCCAGTCCACGGGCCGGAAGGCTGGCGTTCTGAATCGGAAGCTGCGGACCGGAGGTCGAGCTGATGAAGTTGGCCGCGTTGAACACGGTCATCGCCGGGTAGTGCGTGGCGATGCGGTTCGCCGTATCGGCAATGAACAGATTGCCGAACTGGTCCTGCGTGACGGCAATCGGCTGACGGGCGGTCACCCCGCCGGTGACGGCAAAGTTCAAACCCAGCTGATCGTAACGAGGCAGCCGGATGGCGCGCTGGTTGGCCGTGTCGGCAATCCAGATCTCGCCCGTGCGGGGATTGACGTACACGCCGTGCGGGCTCGCCAGCGGAACCTGCGGCGCGCTCACGACGAGAGCCGGCGTCGGATCCAGTCCGGCGGTGGGGGCGCGCTCAAACACGACCACTCGCGCCCGTCCGGTGTCGGCGACATACAGCCGGTCATCACTGTCCGTGGCAATCCCTCGCGGAACGAACAGCCGCTGCGGGTCGCTGGTGGGGACGGTCGAGGTGAAGTCCGGCTGCCCGAAAACAGTGGCCGCCGCTTGCCCGTTCGTGAAGTCCCCTCCCGGAGGCCTGCGGAAAAACAGCACGCGATTGTGCTGCGTGTCGGAGACCAGCAGGGAGCCGTCGGAGGTAAACGCCAGACCCCAGGGACGCGACAGGGTGGTCGGGCTGGCATCGGTCACCTTCACCGAGAACGAGCGCTGCCCGAGAACCAGGTTGGGACGCTGAATCGCACCCGCGGGTTGGGCAAACGGCTGCGGATAGCGCAGCACGCGCCCGTTCAGGTTATCGGCGATATACAGGTCGCCATTCGCGTCCACTGCCACACCGGCCGGCCGCGCCAGGCCCGTCTCCGTGGGTATGTTGATGTCGCCGCTCGGATTGTTCAGCAGCGTGCGCGTGCGGTCCGGCTGCCCGATCACCAGGTCGGCCGGTTGCCCGTTGCGAAACGCGCGCGCGTCGGAGAAACCCAGCACGCGATTGTTCAGCACATCGGCCACGTACAGCCGATTGCCGTCAAACGCCAAGCCGCCGCCGTCGGCCAACTGCAGCCCCTGCACATTTTGCAGGCCGGAGGAAAAGAAGAACTCCCGCCCCTCGACAAGGTTGGGACCGCCGGAGTTCAGATTCAACTGTCCAATCACGTTGCCCACCGCGCCGAAGCCCAGCGTCGGGGAGCCGCGCCGCACCACCACGCGGCTGTTGAACGTGTCCGCCACCCAGATTTCCGTGCCCGCCGCGTTGGCCGTCGCCGTCCAGGGCGAAACCAGACCCGTCGGCTGCGTGTCGGCCGAACCGAGATTCGCGCGCCCTGCCCCAAAGTCCTGCTGCCCGACCACCGAAATGGCGCTGGGCGAGAATTGCGACGCTTCCGGCAGCCACTGGTCCGCCGGCGGATAGATCAGAATGCGATGCGCTGCCGAGTCACACACGCCAATCGAGGAGCCCACGCGAAACACGCCGGGCACCGGCACCACGTTGCCCTGTAGCGTGACCCCCAGCGATTGCTGGTTCACGAAGCCCGCGCTCGGCGCGGCCGTCGAAACGCCGAGAATGCGAAACGCCGCCACGCCGGTCGAAGGGCTGGCCAACCAGACGAGAACGCGCCCCAGGTTGTCGGACACAAATAGCCGGTTCGCCGCATCAAAGGCGATTCCCGCGGGCGTGTTCATGGCGGTCTTCACCGTCCGGTTCTGCGTGCTCACCGCAAGCGCCTGGCGGGAGACGAAATCGTTCTGCCCCAGCACAATGTCCGCCGAAGGGTTGCTGCGGGTCAGGCCGCCGGCGGCAAAGCGCAGTACCCGGTGATTGGCCGGGTCGGTCACCCATAGATTGCCGGACCCGTCAAAGGCTAATCCCATCGTGTTCACCTGGCCGCCCGAGGAGGCAGCCAGACCGCTGGCCGAAGGCAGGGGCAGCCCGGCATTCGCCTGCGTTTCGTTCAAGGTCGCCTGGCCGACGACCACATCGGCCGGCGGTCCGTTCGTCGGATTGGCGAACGGCTGCGAGAATCGCAAGATCCGGTTGTTGCCGGAATCCGCCACCCACAGATTGCCGGAAGCGTCCACGGCAAGACCGGTCGGCGCGTTCAGCCCGCTCGAAAATCCCGTCGCCGGACCCTGCGGATTGGTCGTCAACAGATCGCGCTGTCCGATGACGATGTCGGCGGTGGCGCCGTTGCCCGCGCCTGCCGGGTTGCGGTAGCCGAGGACCCGATTGTTGTTCGTATCCGCAATGTAGAGAATCGGCGGCGAGGCCGTGTTGTCCAACGCAACACCGGTGGGGAAGTAGAGTTCCTTTCCCTCTACCAGATTGGGAGCGTTGAAGTTCGCGGCCGTACGCAGTTGGCCCAGCACTCGCGTCGGCGTCGCGTTGAGAACGACCTGCGCGTCGGCGATTCGCGCCGCCAAGAGCGCCATGGCAAGAGTTGTAAAGATAGTTTTCATCAGGAAATGTCCTGGCACGGCGCGGGGATGCCTACCGCTAGGGATAGCACACCGGCGATCCGGTCTTGCAGATCGCCGCCCGTGCCGCCTATCGTCCGCAACGCCCGCGAACTTTAGTCTGCCCGCTGCATCTCGGGCAGCGGATACACATGTTTGCTTTCGAAGATGTCGGCGAACAGACCCAGCATTGGCGCCTGCAGCTTGCCGTTGGTCGCCAGAAGGTGCGGGGAGCGCAGGTGGTGCGCAGCGCCGCGCATGTCCGACGCCTTGCCCCCGGCTTCCTGAATCAGCAGCAGCCCCGCGGCCATGTCCCACGGATTGAGACCAAACTCCCAGAACGCGTCCAATCGCCCGCAGGCGACATACGCCAGGTCAATGGCCGCCGCCCCGGCGCGCCGCACGCCATGCGAGATCATGGCCAGCTGGTAATAGAAGTGGACGTTGACGTTCTGGTGCCGCTTGCGGCTGGGAAACCCGGTGGCCACCAGGCAATCCTCGATGCGATCGACTTCCGAGACGCGGATCGGGCGCGAGTTCAGAAACGCTCCGCCGCCGCGCTCGGCGGCAAACATCTCATCGCGGGTCGGGTCGTAGATGACACCGGCCACCAGCTCACCGGCGCGTTCCAGCGCCAAGGTCACGTTGTAGACGGGGAAGGCATGGGCGAAGTTCGTCGTGCCGTCCAGCGGGTCGACATACCAGCGGTACTCGGAAGCGCGTTCAGCCCCCGTACCTTCTTCGGCCAGAACCGAGTGCTCCGGGAAGGCCTGGCGCAGCCGCTCGACGACGAGCTTTTCGCTGGCGCGGTCGGCTTCCGTCACCAGGTCGGACTCGCCTTTCAGTTCAAAGGTGTGGCGTCGCTCGTCCCAGCGGCGCTGCGCGAATCCATTGAGAAGTTGGCCGGCTTCTCGCGCGATGGAGATCGCCGTTTCCAAGTAAGTGGACAACTGAGATCACCCCGGGATTTCGTAAAGATACTTAATGTCGTGCTTGTAGATAAATAGGTTCGGTTCAGCAGAACGATTGAGCCGGATGAAAGTAGAATCGAAGAATTCAATCCAGCCGGTGACCAGGGAGTTATCCGATAACTTCACCTGAATGGACGCCCGCCGGTCGATGAGTTCGCGCAGGTAGCGCGCTTCCTCGAACGTCTGCTCCGGAGCCTTGGTTTTTGCTTTCGCCATAACGCCGCGTCGGTCTTATCGCTCGGCGCGGCGCGCCGGGCTGTCCTCATAATACCCGCTTCGCGCGGAGGGCCGCAAACCGGGCGCCGGCTCCCCGTTTTCGAGCATCTCGACGCGGATCTCGTGCCAGGCGCGCCGCTCCGGCGGCAGGTTGCGGGGATAGTAGCCCAGCAGGTATTGGGTGCGAAGCTCCTTCAAAAGAGCGCCCAGGGACTGATTCAGCGCCGCTTCTTCCAGGACTGCCTCAAAGACGCGGCCTCCGGTGCCGAACGCGAGCGAGGAGAGCGCATTCTCGCCGCCGACGTTCCGGCCGGGGTCATTGGTCACGGGACGGATCAGAATGGGGTAGACGGAGGCTTCCGCCATGTGCGCCGCGCGCAGCGCATCGCGAAAGGTATAAGTGGACGTCGTATCGCCGCCATCGGTCACCACTACGATGACCTTGCGCCCTGCCCGTTTCTCCAGGTCCGCGGCGGCAAAGTGCAGCGCATCATAGAGCGAGGTTCCCGCCTCCCCCTTCACGCGCGACAAGCCGGAGCTCAAGCGGGACAGGTTTCGTGTGAAGGGAGCTAACTCCGTCGTCTGGTAGTTGAACGCATAAAGTGCGACGGAATCCTTTGGATTTCCGGCGGCCACCAGCGACTTGAGGAACGTCTTGATGGCGGCCACTTCGACCGGCAACTGCGCCGCCGTGGAGCCGGACGCATCCAGCAACACGGCAATCGAGAGGGGCAGCGCGGTGGACCGCTCAAAGACGGCAATCTCCTGCTTTACGCCGGAGTCCCAAATGCGAAAGCTATCCTTGTCCAGAGAACCGACCAGCGCGCCGGCGGCATTCTTCACCGTAACGGCAACGCGCACCAACTTCACGTCGGCGCGAAAGTCAGCCGGCTGCGCGAACGCCGCGGCGGTCGCCCACAGCAATGCCGCTAGCGGGCGGGTGTAGCCTTGGTCAGCCGTTCGTCCCACTCGCCTTCCACCCAGACCTCGCCGTCGGCGAAGTACTCTTTCTTCCAGATCGGCACGGTTTTCTTCAGCCGGTTAATTCCTTCCAATGCCGCGTCGAAGGACGGACGGCGGTGCGGCGCGGTGACCATGACGACGACGCTGGCTTCGCCGATTTCCATGCGCCCCAGCCGGTGCACCATGGCGATCCGGCCAATGGCATGGGAAGCGGCGATGTCGCGCCCGAGTTCGGCCATCATTTTCACCGCCATCGCTTCATAGCACTCGTAGTCCAGGAACTTGGTGGCGCGGCCTTTCGTGTTGTTGCGAACCACGCCTTCAAAACAGCACACCGCGCCGTCCTCGCCGCGCAACAGGCGCGCCTTCAGCGCCGCTGTGTCAATCGGGACGCGCGTGAGGGCAAAGAAGTTGCCGTTGTCTTCGGCGATCTCGTGCGTGTAGGCGGAGCCGCCGCCGGAAACGGGCGGCAGGAACGCGATCTCGTCGCCGTCGGCCAGCGGAGCGTCGGGGGCGGCGAACTCCTGATTGCGGGCCAGCACGATGGAGGAAGCGGCGGCGGCAAGGGCGGGAAACCGCTCCGTGTAGCGGGCAAAGAGAGCGCCCAAGGTGATGGGCGCATCCAGCGTCACGGCCTCATCGGCGGCGCCCACCCAGTCGCGCACCATGCCAAAGAACAAGACTTTCACCTGCACGCTTTCATTCTTGCACTGCCGTCCTATAATCCCTGCATGGACTTCTCCCCGATGCTGCTGGTGCGGCAGAACTTTCCGGATCGGCGCGTGGCCGACATTCCGGGCACGGTGACGCGTGAACTGGCGCAGTCGAACTTCGCGTCCAAGCTGAAGCCGGGGGCGCGCCTGGCCATCGGGGTCGGCTCGCGCGGCATCGCCAACATCGCGACGATCGTGCGGGCGGCGGTCGACTACTGGAAGTCGCAAGGAGTGCAGCCGTTCCTGTTTCCCGCAATGGGCAGCCACGGCGCGGCAACGGCGGAAGGGCAAGCCGATGTTCTGGCACACTACGGCATCCACGAAGCGACGATGGGCTGCCCGGTGGTGTCGCAGTTGGACGTGGTCAGCCTGGGTTCCACCGCCGACGGCATCGAGGCGTTTCTTGACCGGGAGGCGTATCAGGCCGACGGCATCCTGCTGGTGGGCCGCGTGAAATGGCACACGGATTTCGCGGGCGCGATCGAAAGCGGACTGTTCAAGATGATGGCGATCGGGCTCGGCAAGTTTGCCGGGGCGCAGCGCTATCACACTTACGCCTACAAGCTGGGGCTGGAGCATGTGATCCGCTCGGTGGGGCGTCAGGTGCTGGCGTCCGGCAAGATCCTGGGCGGGCTGGCGATTCTCGAGGACGCAAATCACAACACCGGACAGATCACCGCCGTGCCGGTCGAGGGCATGGAACAGCGCGAGGAGCAGTTGCTGGCGCAGGTGAAGACCTGGATGGGGCGGGTGCCGGTGAAGGAGCTCGACATTCTCATCGTCGATGAGATCGGAAAGACGATTTCCGGCGCGGGCATGGACACGAAGGTGGTCAACCGCAGCGTGACGGGCCTGTACAACCCGTGGGATACGGCGCCGAAGATCCACCGCATCTTCCTGCGCGGGCTGTCGCCGAACAGCTACGGCAACGGCGTCGGGCTGGGGATGGCGGACGTGGTGCATGACCGGCTGCTCGAACGGATCGACTGGAACCCGACCTACATCAATTCCTTCACGGCTTCGACACCGTCGGCGGTGAAGACGCCGGCGCACTTTTCGACGGATCGCGAGTGCTTGAGCCGGCTGATGCCGACGGTCGGCAAACTGGACGCGCGCGAGGTGACGATTGCCTGGATTCGCAACACGATGCAGTTGACGGTGCTGGAGATGAGCGAGAATCTGCGCCCGGAGATCGAAGCCAACCCGATGCTGGAGATCCTGGGTGCGGCGCAGCCGTTCGCCTTCGACAAGGCCGGCAACCTGAGCGGCGTTCGGACTGCATCGGGCGCGCCCTGGGAGGCATCCGAAACAGTGGCGGCGCATTAGACGATGAAAACCGAGCAGGAGGCGATCGCGAAGCTGATCCGGGAGGTGAACTCCGTCGAGACGCAGCAGACGATCGTCCCGCGCCGGATTTTTCTGCTCTTCGGGATCGTGATGGCGCTGGGCGCGGTCCTGCTGGTGTTTGCAGTGAAATACGGGCGGCGGGACCGTCCGGCCAAGCGCGACGGGGCACGGTAGGCGCCGCTGCGGCCGCTAGGCGTCCGCCTTCACGGGATTCCGGAGAACACCCACGCCTTCCAGTTCCACTTCGCAGACGTCGCCGGGCACCATGCGGCTGGTGGTGCCGGGAGTGCCGGTGTAGATCACGTCACCCGGTTCCAGCGTGACGTAGCGGCTGATGAACTGCACGCAGGTGGGGCAGTCAAAGATCAGGTCCCTGGTGGACTGCTGTTGCTTGACGACACCGTTGACGCGCGTAGTGAGCATCAGGTTGGCGTAATCGACGCCGCGAACGATCACGGGACCGAGCGGACCGAACGTATCGGCGCCCTTGGCCCGCCACCACTGCATGTCTTTTTTGGCACCGCCCTGCCAGTCCCGCTCACTGACGTCGTTGCCGCAGGTGATGCCCCAAATGGCGGCTTTGGCTTCCGCAAGTGACGCCTTCTGCACGCGCTTGCCGATGATCAGGCAGAGTTCGCCCTCATAGTGGACGTTGTGGGCGTCGGACGGAATCACGATCGGCTCATTGGGATGCTGCAGGCAACTGCCGGGCTTGAAGAACATTTCGGGCTTGGCGGGCACGTTCTCGCCGGCGTGGCTGCGGTAGTTGCGCCCGACGGCGACGATCTTCGGCGGCACGATCGGATAGAGCAGCTTGACGCTGGAAAGCGGAATGGCGATGCGGGCAGTGGCCAGATTCGGCGCGAAGAGGTCATTGCCGACAATCGGCGCCACGGCATCGCCCGCCTGGTTCAGGATGCCGTGCGCAATGCGCCCGTCCCGGGAGAATCGCACGA
Organism: uncultured Solibacteraceae bacterium; assembly: GCA_964395885.1. Classification (GTDB taxonomy): domain Bacteria; phylum Acidobacteriota; class Terriglobia; order Bryobacterales; family Bryobacteraceae; genus JAPKYZ01. The sequence goes on from CAYNDS010000036.1 coordinate 10,825, forward strand.
TCTTCTGCGGGCCGTTCTGTGCCCAGGCTTGAGCCACCGCGCCCGCCGCGGCCATTGACAAAGCATCCCGTCGCGTCATCGGACGCCTAGACTATCGCAGTTCGCGGGGCCGGGCGGGGTCCGGTGTCTTCCAGCAGTTCCCGGCCGCCCAGCGACTTGGCGAAGGCATACGTCGCCATGCCGGCGTGAAGCAAGAGCGCCGCCAGACCGTAGCCGCCCCACCACCGCGCCGGATCCATGCCGAGCAGATTGATTCCCATGAGATTGATCCCGAACACCAGTCCGATGACGGTGACCAGACCGGAGCGCAGCAGAACGAGGGCGATCATCAGGTAGATCGCCAGGATGACCGGCACCGTGACCTTCGCGCTGGGTGCGCTGAGTGCGCCGGACAGCACCGTGAACAGGATGGCGGAGGTCAGGGCGGCGAACCAGTCGCGCTTCAGCAGCACCTTGAATCCGAACAGCGTGAAGAACAGGATCAGGCCCGTCTGCAGCGCCCCTTGCGCGAGTTGCACCAGGTTGGCCAGCCACAGACGCAGGCTGACGCCCGAGGAAATGTTCCCGACCACGCTGAGCGGCTCCCAGCTATCGTCGAGGTAACTGGTGCCGGTGGCGACCAGCCAGGACACCGCTCCGATGGCCATGCCGATCAGGATGTGCGACTGCACGAGAGGATCGCTCCAGCGTCCGGCGAGCAAGCGGTTCCAGGTGACGATGGAGTGCGGCCAGCGGCTGCGCAGTGCCGGCTCCAGCGCGAGATAGAGCACCCATCCGGCGCCGCCCAAGAACAGGCCGATGGCAAGCGCGTGGACCAGGTAGTCGATCAGGTCGGCGGTGGGGATCACGTGAACGACGAGGAGTTCCCGCGCGGTGGTCAGCAGGAAGAGTGCGGCGGCAACGCGGAGGGCGCCCCGGCGGTCCCCCCGTCCCTGTCGCCAATTGCGCCGCGCCAGCAGTCCGGCGAAGGTCACGCCGACCAGCGCTACCAGATAGCCGAGATTCTGGGCAAAGGCCTGGGAGGCGGACTGCGGCTCTTCGACGCCCGCAGGCTTCTGCCAGGGGAACCGGGCGCGGAAGTACGTGAGGTGGCCGCGCCACCAGCCCGCCTCCACCGTCAAGGGGATGTCCGGCAAGCCGGGATGGCGCCCTGTCCAAGTCGTCAGGACGTCGGCCGGGACGGGCGGCGTCGTCTGGTTCGGGACCACCTGAAACTGGTCCAGGGACAGTCCGGCGGCGGCGAAGACAGCGCGCGGGTCCGGCGCGGGGAGAGCGGGCAGGGCGGGGTCCGGAACCGCCGCGAAAGAGCGGAGACGGCCGTATCCGTTGAGCGTCACCGAGATCATGCCGGGCTTGTCGAGCGGCGGCCGGTTCTCGCGAACGTAGCCGTCCGGATCCGCGGCGATCGGGGCGGAGGCCTCCCGGTACTCGGCGACGATGGGCGCTTCCGCTTGCAGCCACTGTTGCGCGGGGTGGGGCTTCGGTTTCTTTCGCAGTTCCTCGAGCAGCCGTTCCTGCCAGCGCATGCGGATGTGGAAGTCGGCCGGGCGGCGTTCATAGCCGAAGCTGGCGGCCATCTCTCGCGCCTTCTGCGCCAGCACGGGCGGCGGATAGTCCAGCGGTGCGTTCTGCATCGCGCCCAACTGCTGACGGAAGAAGACAGAGGATCCGAGAGTGGCCAGAACGACGGCGAAGAGGCCGACGGCAACGCCGCGCCGCAGACCTTCCGTCGCGCCCGCATTGGCCACCATTTCCGGCGACGGCATCTCGCCCGCCGCCAGCGCCGCCGCCAGCGGGTCGCCACCGGGCAGCGCCGCCGCGACGGCCAATGCCGTGGGAGGGCGCTTGGACGGCTCGGGGTCGAGACACCGGCGGATGACGCGCTCCACCTGCGGGTCAGCGTCCGTGGCCAGCGAACTCAAGCTGGTGAGATCGACGGACTCCTGCTTGGTCATCAGCTCCGCCAGGGAGGCGGCTTCAAACGGCTTCTTGCCGGTGAACAGTTCGTAGAACACCAGGCCAAGCGCATAGATATCGCTGCGCGCGGTGACGCCGGTGCCGCGCAACTGCTCCGGCGACATGTAGGCCGGGGTACCGTTGCGCGCCTCTGCGCCGGAGAGTTCATCGGCGATCGCGGCGAGGCCGAAGTCCATGATCACGACGTTGCCGCGCTTGTTGATCATGATGTTGGCCGGCTTCAGGTCGCGATGGATGACGCCGCAGTCATGCGCGGCGGCGAGTCCCGCGCAGAGCTTGCGCGCGGCTTCGAGCGCCTTGTCGGCGGGCAGGCGGCCGATGCGGGTGAGGAGCGAGGCGAGGTCTTCACCATCGATGTACTCCATCGACAGGAACGGCACGCCGTCGATTTCGCCGATGTCGTAGACGCGGCAAACGTTCGGGTGGGAAACCTGGCGCGCGATGCGAACTTCGGCGAAGAAGCGTTCGAGCAGGCGCGGGTTCCCGCTGGTCGTCTCCGGCAGGAACTTTAGCGCCACGGCCTGGCCGAGCAGAAGGTCCGTCGCGCGGTAGACCTCGCCCATGCCGCCGCGTCCGAGCAGGCCGAGGATGCGATAGCGCCCGCCGAGAAGTGTGCCCGGGGCGAAGCGTCCGTCTTCAGGCAGTGACGTGTGCGAGATGCGCGAAAGCTGCGAGGAACTGATCGCGGGACCGATGGATGCACCCGTGGAGGCGCCGACAGCGACGGCAGCCGCGTCAAACGCGATAGTTTCTTCGCTTGCCGGGTCGCTGGGGCGGTCCATGAATCTCCTTGGGGTAATTGTCACATTGCGACGAGGCTGGGCGAACGAAGGCAGCCAGGGCGCTGCCGGACCGACGAAGAGAGGAGCCGCCCTGTCATTCAAACGAAGCAGCGAGAAAGACTTGCCGGCGTTCCGGGTGAGACGCCTTTTTCGATAGAGTATGGGCATGATGGCGCGTAGTGCTCGGATCGTGGCTGCGGGGCTCGCCTTGGCAGCAGCCGCCTCCGCCCAGGACAAAGTCGACTTTGGCAAGGACATCAAGCCGATCTTTGATCGGTCCTGCGCGGGATGTCATGGAGCGAAGGCGCAGATGGGAACGCTGCGGCTGGACTCGAAGAAGGTTGCGGCGAAGTCGATCCAGGCCGGCGATGCGCAGCACAGTTCGCTTTACCAGCGCGTGGCCGGAATCGGCGATCAGGCGCGCATGCCGATGGGCGCCAAGCCTCTGCCGCCGGAAGAGATTGAAAAGATTCAGAAGTGGATCAACGAAGGCGCGGCATGGCCGGATGAGTACTCGGTCGATGCCGAGGTGAAGAAGCATTGGGCCTTCCTCCCGCCGGTGAAAGCTCCGCTGCCTGCCGTGTCGAACGGGGCGTGGGCGCGTTCGCCGATTGACCGCTTCGTCCTGGCGCGGCTGGACAAGGAAAGCCTGAAGCCGTCCGCGGAAGCCGACCGCGTCACGCTGCTGCGCCGCGCGCATCTGGACCTGACCGGTCTGCCGCCAACGCCCGCCGAAGTGGATGCGTTCCTGGCCGACAAGAGCGCCAACGCGTTTGAGAAAGTGGTCGACCGTCTGCTCGCCTCGCCGCACTATGGAGAACGCTGGGGGCGCCACTGGCTGGATGCGGCGCGCTATGCCGACTCCGATGGCTTCGAGAAAGACAAGCAGCGCAGCGTCTGGTTTTATCGCGATTGGGTGATCAACGCGCTGAATCGTGACCTTCCCTACAACCAATTCTTGACCGAGCAACTGGCGGGTGACCTGTTGCCGAACGCCACGCAGGACCAGCGCGTGGCCACCGGCTTTTTGCGCAACTCGATGATCAACGAAGAGGGCGGCATCGATCCGGAGCAGTTCCGCATGGAGGCGATGTTTGATCGCATGGACGCCATCGGGAAGGCGATGCTGGGCCTGACCATCGGCTGCGCCCAGTGCCACAACCATAAGTTCGACCCGTTGACGCAGGAAGAGTACTACCGCCTCTTCGCGTTTCTGAACACGTCGCATGAAGGCTCCATGGCGGTCTACACGCCGGAGCAGGAGGCACAGCGCGCCGAAATCTTCCGCCGCACGCGGGAAGCAGAGGACGAGATCAAGCATCAGAACGCGGACTGGCAAGCCCGCTTCGAAGCCTGGAAGAGCGGCTTGCAGGCGAAGCAGCCGAAGTGGCAGACGCTGAAGCTGGAAGTGGAGGACATCTCGACGGGCGGGCAGCGCTACGTCACGATGCCCGATGATTCCCTGCTCGCCTCCGGCTATGCGCCCACCAAGCATCGCGTTCATCTGACGGCGAAGACGAAGCTGACGAAGATTGGCGCGTTGCGCCTGCAACTGATGATGGATCCGGACCTGCCCTTCGGCGGACCGGGACGCTCACCCGAAGGTACGGCCGCGTTGACGGAGTTTGAGGTGGAAGTGGAGCGCGCGGGCGGCAAGCGCGAGAAGGTCTGCATCTCCAGCGCGTCGGCGGATTTCCAAGCCGAAGAGAAGCCGCTGAAGGCGATGTATCACGACAAGAGCGAGGCACAGAAGCAGGGCAAGCGCATCACCGGACCGATTCAGTTTGCGATCGACGGCGACCGCAACACGGCGTGGGGTATCGATGCGGGACCGGGGCGCCGCAATCAGCCGCGCGAAGCCGTCTTTCCGTTCGACCGTCCGATGGAAGATCCGAACGGGCTGACCCTCCACATCTATCTGCGGCAAGACCATGGCGGCTGGAACAGCGACGATAACCAGAACCACAACCTGGGCCGCTTCCAGATCGCGGCTGCCGAGACCACGGACGCCGAGGCGCTGCCGCCGCTCACCTTCAGCCGCTGGCGGACGACCGTGCCCGCGCTGGCCAAGTTCAACGTCGCCATCGAGGCGGCATGGCAGAACCATCCGGAGCCGACCTCGCAACTGGTTCTTCGCCAACAGGAGCGCCCGCGTCCGACGCACATGCTGACGCGCGGCGATTTTCTGAAGCCGGGAAAGATCGTTGCTCCGGGCGCGCCGAAGTTTCTGAATCCCCTGCCCGAGAATGCAGCGACGGACCGGCTGACGTTTGCGCGATGGATGACGGACCGCAACGCGCCCACCACGGCCCGCGCGCTGGTGAACCGGGTCTGGCAGACGTACTTCGGCACGGGCATCGTCGCGACGAGCGAAGATCTGGGACGGCAGGCGGATGCGCCGTCGCACCCGGAACTGCTGGACTGGCTGGCGGTCGACTTCATGGAGAACGGCTGGAGCCTGAAGAAGCTGCACAAGCAGATCGTCATGTCGGCGACGTACCGGCAGTCGTCACAGGTCACGCCGGAGCTGCTCGAAAAAGACCCGGCCAACCGGCTGCTGGCGCGCGGTCCGCGCTTCCGTGTCGAAGGCGAGATCGTTCGCGACATCGCTCTGGCGGCCAGCGGCTTGCTGAATCCGAAGGTCGGCGGGCCGAGCGTCTATCCCCCCGCGCCGGACTTCCTGTTCCAACCGCCCACCAGCTACGGGCCGAAGATCTGGGCGGAAGAGAAGGACACCCAGCGCTATCGGCGCGCGCTGTACACGTTCCGCTACCGCAGCGTGCCGTATCCGGTGTTGCAGAACTTCGACGCGCCGAACGGCGACATCGCCTGTGTGCGCCGCGTCCGCTCCAACACGCCGCTGCAAGCCCTGACCACTTTGAACGAGCCGCTGTTTGTGGAAGCGGCGAAGGCGCTGGCCGCCAAGACGCTGGCCGAGGGAGGCCGAAGCGATGAGGAGCGCCTGACCTACGCGTTCCGCCGTGTCGTCTCCCGCGCGCCCACCGGCGCGGAGCGCGATACGTTGCTGTCATTCCTGGGGCACCAAAAACAGCGTTCCGAACCCCAAGCCTGGACCGCGCTTGCCCGCGTGCTGCTGAACCTCGATGAAACGATCACCAAAGAATAAGCTCTCGACACCGGAGCAGGCCGCTCTCGCGCGCTCCCGGCGCTGGTTCCTGAATGAATGCGGAGTCGGCCTGGGCGCAGTCGCGGCGCAGAGCCTGATGGCGGGCGCGGCGCCGGCGGATCCGTTGGCGCCCAAGAAGCCGCACTTCGCGCCGAAGGCCAAGAACGTCATCTTCCTGTTCATGGCCGGCGCGCCCAGCCACCTGGAACTGTTCGACTACAAGCCGCAGTTGGCGAAGTTCTCCGGCACGCTGCCGCCGGCCGATTTGCTGAAGGGCTACCGCGCGGCGTTCATTAATCCGAACTCGACTTTGCTGGGGCCGAAGTTTCAGTTCGCCCCGGCCGGCCAAAGCGGCACGCTGATTTCCGAACTGCTGCCGCGCTTCAAGACCGTGGTTGACGATGTGGCGATCGTCAAGTCGATGGCCACCGACGCCTTCAACCACGCGCCGGGACAGTTGCTGATGAACACGGGCGCGATGATCTTCGGACGCCCGTCGATGGGCTCCTGGGTCACGTACGGCCTCGGCAGTGAATCAAAAGACCTGCCGGGCTTCGTCGTCTTCTCCACGGGCAAGAAGGGTCCCTCGGGCGGCAATAGCTGCTGGGGTTCCGGCTTCCTGCCGACGGTCTATTCCGGCGTGCAGTTCCGCTCCTCGGGCGACCCGGTGCTGTACCTGTCGAACCCGGAAGGTGTCGACAGTCAACTGCAGCGCGAAACGCTGGACACCATCGGCCAGATGAACAAGATGCGTCTGGACACGGTGGGCGATCCCGAAATCGCCACCCGCATCAACAGCTTCGAGATGGCGTTCCGGATGCAGGCCTCCGCACCGGAGCTGATGGACCTGTCCAAGGAACCGAAGCATGTCCTGGACATGTACGGCGTCGAGCCGGGCAAGCCGAGTTTCGCCGCCACCTGCCTGCTGTCGCGCCGCCTGGTGGAGCGCGGCGTGCGCTTCGTGCAGATCTATCACGAGGCGTGGGATCAGCACGGCAACCTCACCAAGGACATCACGGTGAACTGCAAGGAGACCGATCAGGCGTGCGCGGCGCTGGTGAAGGATCTGAAGCAGCGCGGCATGCTGGACGACACGCTGGTGGTCTGGGGCGGCGAGTTCGGGCGCACGCCGATGGTGCAGGGCGTGCCGGGCGAGAAAGCCGACGGGCGCGATCATCATCCGAACGCGTTCACGATGTGGCTGGCGGGCGGCGGGACGAAGCGCGGCCTGGTGATGGGCGAATCCGACGAGCTTGGCTTCAACGTCACCAAGGACAAGGTGCACGTGCATGACCTGCACGCGACGATTCTCCACCTGCTGGGCTTCGATCACACGAAGCTGACGCACCGGTTCCAGGGCCGTGATTTCCGGCTCACCGACGTGCACGGCAACGTGGTGAAGCAGCTACTGGCTTAGCTCGAGCTTCGCCACCGTTTCGATGTGGAAGGTCTGCGGAAACAGGTCCACCAGCGTCAGGTTGCGGATCACGTAGCCGCCGGCGATCAGTGCCGACAGATCGCGCGCCAGCGTCGCCGGGTCGCAGGAGACGATCGCCAGCGAACGCGGCTTCAACCGCAGCAGGGACTCCGTCACGCGCTTGCCCAAGCCGGCGCGCGGCGGGTCGGCCAGAACATAATCGGGAGCTTCTGTTTGCGCGGCCAGGAAGTCTTCCGTTGAGCTGCGCACGGCACCGGCACGCACGCCGGACTTCTGCAGATTGAACTCCAGGTCATGCGCGGCACTGCCGACCACTTCCACCGCGGTCACACGGGCAAAGCTCCGCGCCAGCGGCACGGAGAACAAGCCCACGCCGGCATAGAGGTCCCAGGCGGACTCGCCACTCCCATCCGCCGTTGTCAGCCGCACCAGATCTTCAATCAGGAAACGATTGACCTGGAAGAACGCTTTGTGGCTGACGCGAAAGACGTCTCCGCCGACCGCATACTCCAGCGCCGGAAGCGTCGCGCCCGGAATCCGCTCCGCGCACCAGTCAAAGAACTGCCGCCGCAGCGGTTTGGCGCTGCCCAGAACATTGATCAGCGTTTCTGTTTCATTGGTGAACAGCTCCACGGATTCCAGAAACGAGGGGAAGGAGCGGTCCTTCGCCATCTCCGTCAGCGCGGTGATGGCGCGATTCAGTACGGGCGACGAGATCGGGCAGTGATCCACCGGGCACAGGTCCTTGGAGTTCAAGCGGTGATAGCCCAATTTCCGCCCGTCGAAGTGCAGTTGCGTGCGATTGCGGTACTGCCACGGCTCCCCCGCAACGACGGCAATCTCGGGAATGTCCTTGAGCTTCCCGATGCGTTCCAACTGCTCTCGCAGAATCGCCCGCTTCTGCTCCAACTGCATCGCATAGGGCATGTGCTGGAACTGGCACCCGCCGCAGTTTCCAAAGAAGGGACAGGGGCCGGGAATGCGGTCCGGGCTTGCGGTGACCAGGCGCCCGTCCTCCCACACCTCTCCCGGAAGCGAAAGCGGCACGAAGACGACGCGACCGTCCACCCGCGCCAGTCCATCGCCGCCGTAGACCAGCTTTTCGATCAACGCCACGCGACCTGTAGGCTACCATGGAGGTTCCCCAACCAGCATGCGAGTTCGAGTGTTTTCCGGCGTACAGCCGTCCGGGTCTCTTCATATCGGAAACTACCTGGGCGCCCTGAAGAACTGGGCCGCCATCCAGCGTGACTATGAGTCGATCTTCTGCATCGTCGACCTGCACGCCACGACGGTCTATCAGGATCCGGCCGAGTTGCGAAAGAAGATTCGCGAGACGGCGGCGCTGTTTCTGGCCTGCGGCATCGACCCGGAGCATTCCTCCGTCATCGTGCAATCGCAGGTGCCGGGCCACGCCGAGCTGGCCTGGATGCTGACCTGCGTCACGCCGGTGGGATGGCTGGAACGCATGACGCAGTACAAGGCCAAGGCGGCCGCGGCGGAAACGATCGGCGACGGCTTGCTGCAGTATCCAGTGCTGATGACGGCGGATATTCTGCTCTATCAGGCCGGCATCGTTCCCGTCGGCGATGATCAGTCACAACATTTGGAACTGGCACGCGACATCGCGCAGCGCTTCAACTCGCTCTACGGCGAGACGTTCGTCGTGCCGGCGACAAAGCTGCCTTCGGTGGGCGCGCGCATCATGGGCCTGGATGAGCCGGACAAGAAGATGTCGAAGTCCGCCACGGGCGCCAATCACGCCATCGGACTGCTGGACCCGGTGGACGTTTCGCGCAAGAAGATCATGCGCGCGACGACGGATTCGAACCCCGCGGTCAATTTCGAAACGATGGGACCGGGCGTGGAGAACCTGATCAACATCTATCGCGCGTTCGGCGAAGTGGACGAAGCCACGGCCCGCCGCGAGTTTGAAGGCTTGCGCTACGGCGACTTGAAGAAGAAGGTCGCCGACATGGTCATTGCCAGCCTGGAGCCGATTCAGCAGCGGTTCCGCGACATCACCGCGGAGCCCGGCTATCTCGACGGCGTCCTGCAGCGCAGTTGGGAACGCATCTCGCCGATTGCCGCCCAAACGGTCGAGCTCGCCAAGAGCCGCATGGGCCTCTACACGCGTTAGGACCCGGAGTCATGGACGCGGCGCCCGTCTCGATTCCGGCGTACTACCGGCTGCTGCGCGACAACGCGTCGTTCCGGAAGCTGTGGCTGGCGCAGATCATCAGTGAAGTGGGCGACTGGTTCTACGTCGTCGCCATTTACAGCCTGCTGTATGAGCTCACCGGGTCGGCCAAGAGCATTGCCGCCGCGCTGGTCTTTCAGGTTCTGCCGCAGTTCTTCTTCGGGCCGATGGCCGGCGCGATCAACGACCGTCTCAGCCGCCGCAAGGTCATGATCTTCGCCGACGTGGCCCGCGCGGTGATTGTCATCGGCATGCTGGCCGTCCGGACGAAGACCATGCTGCCGTTTCTCTACGCGCTGCTGCTGCTGGAAACGCTGATGTGGGCGCTGTTTGAACCGGGCCGCAGCGCGATCATTCCCAACATCACCCGGGATGAGCGCGACACGGTGACGGCCAACGGCTTGAGTTCCACCACGTGGGCATTCAACTTCTTTTTCGGCTCCGCACTGGGCGGCGCGGCAGCCGCGGCCTTCGGGCGCGACACGGTGTTCGTGATCAACTCGCTGTCGTTCCTGGTTTCCGCCGCACTGCTGCGGCGCCTGATCGTGGAAGAGCCGCACACGAAAGGGCAGCCTCCATTTGAGTGGCGCCACCTGTTCGACTTCCAGCCGGTGTGGCAAGGCATTCGCTACTTGCGCGATCACGCCTCCATCCGCCCTGTGATTCTGCTGAAGGCGGGTGTTGGCCTGATGGGGTCCAACTGGGTAATCCTGCCGCTACTCGGCGAGACCGTCTTTCCGCTGCGCATCTTTGGCGTGGACGACGCGCGGGCGGGCATGATCGGCATGAGCGCGCTGCTGGGCGCGCGCGGACTGGGGGCGCTGATCGGCCCGTTGACGGCGGGGTCCTGGGCCGGACGCGACCTCGGCCGCATGCGATTCGGAGTCGCGCTCGGCTTCGCCTGCATCTTTGCGGGCTACGGACTGCTGGGCTATACGACGTCCCTGGCGCTGGCCGTGCCCTGCGTCGCTCTCGCACATGCCGGCGGATCCATGATCTGGGTGTTCTCCTCCTCGATGCTGCACTTCCTGACGGAGGATGAGTATCGGGGACGCGTCTTCTCGGCCGACTACATGTTCATGACGGCCGTTCTGTCGGCCTCCAGTTGGACTGCCGGCGGGCTGATCGACAACGGCTGGCGGGTGCTGGACGTCGCGCGCGTCACCGGCGTGATCGCGCTGCTTCCGCTCACGCTGTGGCTGGTGTTTGGTCTTCGGCGCTCACCACGTCGATCCGGCTGAAGCCTTCGGCAAGATCGGGCGGCTGCAAGCGCGCGGCCAGCCGGTCCATCGCCTCTTCCGGAACCACGCGGGCCCGCGCGGCATTGCGGATCTTGCACACGGCCAGCGGCACGTCGAAGTAGACTGCCTCCGCGGTGGCGCCAAACCGGCGCGCGATGCGAAGGAATTGACCGCGCTCTTCGCGCGTCAGGCTGGTGGCATCCACATAGGTCGCGTCGTTGCCGATTCGCAGACGCAACCGCAGCAGGAAGCGCATCGCCAGGAACACCAGCCCGTTGACGGCTTGATTCGTCTCATCGCCGGTCAGCCAGCGCCGCAACTCGTCGGACGACAACGCGGTCACGCCGCGCTCCCGCAGCCAGGTGGACTTCCCCGCCCCGGGCAGGCCCACCAGCAACACGACGCGCACTAGTGAACGACGTACTTCTCGGTGGCAATCAGCCGCGCGGCAATCTGGCGCCGCAGCCCGATGGCGTTCACCGGTTCATACTTCGCCAGCCGCTTCACCGCCGCCAGCGCGACGCGCAGGGTGTCACCCTCGGCGCAGGCGGGCAGAATCTGCTTCGCCGTCGTCTCGCACAGGTCCATCGCTTCGCGCGTGAAGACAGCCGACATGGCCGCGGCCAGTTCACCCTTGCCGAGTTCCGCCAGCTTCTGCGCCCGCAGCGCCACGCTCTCCATCGCGAAGGCGTTCATGGCGATTTCGGTGATGCCCGCCATCACCTCCTGCTGCTGCTCGATCTTGTCCAGGAAGCGCTGATAGGCCGCACCCAGGCACAGCAGCGCCAGTTTCTTGGCATTGGCGACCATGGAGTTTTCCTGCTCGGCCGGGGTTGCCGTGCCGGTGGACAACGCGGGCGGCGCCATCAGTTCCGCCTGCACTTTCTTGACGGCCTCCACCAGCGGCAGTTGCCCGCGCTGCGCGCGCTTCAGCAGAGTGCCCGTCGCCAGCAGCCGATTGATCTCGTTGGTGCCTTCGAAGATGCGGTTGATGCGGGAGTCGCGATAGGCGCGCTCCACCAGATAGTCCTGGTGATAGCCGTAGCCGCCGTGGATCTGCACACCCTCGTCGGTGACGTAGTCCAGCACTTCGCTGGCGAAGACCTTGATGTAGCTGCACTCGGCGGCGAACTCCTCCACCGCCTTCAAGTAGGTCTGCGCGGCGTTCGGCTGATTCCAGTTCCAGCCCTGCAGGTGCGCCTCGATCATGCCCACCACGCGATAGCTCATCGATTCGGCGGCAAACGTCTTGATGGCCATTTCGGCCAGCTTGTGCTGGATCATGCCGAAATCCGCAATCGGGCGCGCGAAGGCCTGCCGCTCCTTGGCGTACTTGATCGACGCCGCCAGAACGTTCTTCGACCCGCCCACGGCAAACGGTCCCAGCTTGAGGCGGCCCAGGTTCAGCACATTGAAGGCGATGATGTGCCCTTTGCCGATCTCGCCCAGCACGTTGTCGACCGGCACCTTCACGTTGTCGAAGTAGACCGCCGTCGTCGACGATCCCTTGATGCCCATCTTCTTTTCTTCCGCTCCGGGCTGCACGCCGGGCCAGGCGCGCTCCACCAGAAACGCCGTAAACTTTTCCTTCTCACCGTTGATCTTGGCGAAGACCGTGTACAGATCCGCGCCGCCGCCGTTGGTGATCCACATCTTCTGCCCGTTCAGGACATAGTGCGTGCCGTCGGCGGAGAGATCGGCGCGCGTCTTGGCCGCCAGCGCGTCAGAGCCCGCCTGCGGCTCCGACAGGCAGTAGGCGCCGATCAGTTCGCCCGACGCCAGCCGCTTCAGGTACTTTTCTTTCTGTGCCTCGGTGCCGAACATCAGCACCGGCAAGGTGCCAATGCCGGCATGCGCGCCGTGCCAGCCGGAATAGCTGCCGTCCTTGGACAGCGCCTCGGCCACCACCATCTGCGCCACCATGTCCATTTCCATGCCGCCGTACTGCTCCGGCGCGGTGACCGCCGTCAAACCCAGTTGCGCCGACTTCTTCACGATCGAGATCGCCAGCGCCTTGTCCCCGTGCTGAATGGCTTCCAGGTTCGGACCCACTTCCTTGGCCCAGAAATCCTCGGTTGTCTTCGCAATCGCCCGATGCTCGTCGGTGAAATCCTCAGGCGAGTAAATCTCGTGCGGCGTGCGGCTTTCGATGAGGAAAGCGCCACCCTTGGTGGTGGGAACGGCAGGAACGGCGAGCGTGGCCATGGATACCCTCTTTTGCCGGAACATTGGCGCGCGAACGCGCTAGAGAAAAGTGTAATGCCACCCGAAGCGCGATGCGGCAACCCCTGTGCCCGAGGGCAAGGCGCGCGATAATGAAAGTTCCGATGAAACTCTGCTATTTCGATGCCTATTCCGGCATCAGCGGCGACATGACGGTCGGCGCGCTGATCGATGCCGGCGCCGATGCCTCCGCCATTACCGACGGACTCACGTCGCTGGCCACCGGCGCCACGTTCCGCGTCGAAAAGACCAAGCGCAAGGGCATCGCCGGAACCAAGTTCCACGTCGATTTCGAACCGCAGTCCAAGCACCGCCACCTGCACCACATCGTCGACATGATCGACAAGTCGTCGATTGCGGACGGTGCCAAGGACCGTGCCAAGCGGATTTTCCAGGCCCTGGGGGAAGCCGAGGCGTTCGTGCACAACGTGCCGCTGCAGAAGGTCCACTTTCATGAGGTGGGCGCGGTGGATTCGATTTGTGACATTGTCGGGGCCTCGATTGCGCTGGATCTGCTCGGCATCGACAGCGTGCACTGCTCGCCGCTGAACGTCGGCAGCGGCACCGTCACGGCGGATCACGGCGTGATGCCCGTGCCGACGCCCGCCACCGCCCGTCTGCTGGAAGGCAAGCCCGTCTACTCCCGCGGACCGGAGTTTGAACTCACGACGCCCACCGGCGCCGCCATCGTGGCCGCGCTGGCGGAATCCGTCGGCACCATGCCGGCGATGACCATCACCGCCAGCGGCTTCGGCGCAGGCAACAAGGACTTTCCGCAGCAGGCCAACCTGCTGCGCGTGCTCATCGGAGATGCGACGCGCGCCACGGAAGCCACCACGATCACCGTCATCGAGGCCAATATCGATGACGCCTCGCCGCAACTGCTCGGCTATGCGCTGGAGCGGTTGATGGATGCCGGCGCGCTGGACGCCACGCTGGAACCGGTCTACATGAAGAAGAACCGGCCCGCGACGCTGCTGCGGGTGCTCGCCCGGCCGGAGGATCAGGAACGGCTCACGCAGATTCTCTTTGCCGAAACCACCACCATCGGTCTGCGCCTTTACACGGCGGAGCGCCGGGTGCTGCCGCGGCAGTTCGAAGAAGTCGACACGCCCTGGGGCGCTGTCCGCGTCAAGGT
>CAYNDS010000037.1:0-16135 GCA_964395885.1 uncultured Solibacteraceae bacterium
CCTCACGATCGGCAGCATCGCAGCATCGTTTTGCCTGCTGGGCGTGATGTTCGCGCTTTACACGGCGTTCTTCCTGGCAGAGCCCGCGCCAGGGCAGGAACTGCGGCTCATCACTCGAAACCGCGTTTCTTTGACGCAGACAATGCCCGCGTCGTACAAGCAGAAGATCGCCGGCATTCCGGGCGTCCGGCACCTCTACATTTCGCAGTGGTACGGCGGCGTGTACAAAGACGCCACCGACCAGCGGAACTTCTTTGCCCGCTTTGCCGTGGAGCCGGAAGACTTCTTCAAGGTGGAGACAGGTCTCAGCCTCCCGGAAGACCAAAAGCAGGCCTTCATCCGTGAGCGGACCGCCTGCATTGCGGGAAAGAAGCTGGCGGCCCAGATGGGCTGGAATCTCGGCGACCGGATTGTCCTGAAGGGCGACATCTTCCCGGGGACGTTGGAATTGACCCTGCGCGGCATCTACGCCAATGAAACAGACGAAAAGAGCCTGCAGTTCAACCTCGAGTACCTCTACCAGTCTTTGCCCGCGACGCGGCGGGACTTCGCCGGAACATTCAGCCTTCTCACCAACAGCAAGGACGATGTCGCGCGCGTGCAGCGAGACGTGGACGAGATGTTCCGCAACGCGACGGTGCAGACGCGAACCGAAACGGAACAAGCCTTTCTGCTCAGCTTCACGTCGTTTCTTGGAAACGTGAAGCTCTTCCTGTTCGCGATTTGTGCCGCTGTGACGTTCACCATTCTCCTGGTATCGGCGAACACGATGGCGATGTCCGTTCGCGAGCGTGTGCGTGAGGTAGGCGTCATGAAGACGGTGGGATTCACGCAGACAGGCGTGCTGCTGATTCTGTTGGGCGAGGCGATGATCATCGGTCTGATTGGCGCCGGGGTGGGATGCGTTCTTGCTGCGGGGCTGACCGGTGTGGTGCGTCAGGTCGGCGGCAGTTTCAGTTTCCAACTGGAAACGATGACGCTGCCGGTGGGTGCCGTCGCGCTTTGCCTTGGCTTGGGTGCGTTCATCGGCCTCATCGCAGCGCTGCTGCCCGCAACCGGCGCCTCCCGCACGCCGATCATCGACTCCCTGAAGTACACGGGCTAGAACATGGCGATCCCGCTCTCCTACAACGTTCGAAACCTGATTGTGCGCCGCACAACGACCCTGATGACGGCGCTCGGCGTCGGCTTGACCGTGGCAGTTCTGCTGAGCGTCCTCGCGCTCGTATCGGGGCTCCGGACCGCGTTTGAGACCACCGGGGACCCGTTGAACATCCTCGTCATGCGCAAAGGCTCCTCGGGGGAGTTGTCGAGCAACTTCACCCGGACGATGTACAACGACCTCAAGTTCAAGGCGGGTATCGCTCGAAATGCCGCGGGCGAACCGATGGCATCGCTGGAAATCGTGCAGGTGATCAATCTGCCTCGCGTTGACGCGCCCGACGGAGCGAACGTCACCATCCGCGGACTGTCCGCTGTCGGCCATGAAATCCGCCGGAACGTGAAGCTTTCGCAGGGCAGGTGGTACGAAGCTGGCAAGCGCGAGATCGTAGTGGGCAAGTCGATCGCCAGCCGCTTTCCCGACGCCCGTATCGGAGGCAAGCTGAAGTTCGCCAAGGGGGATTGGGAGATCGTCGGGGTTGTCGACGGCGGGCAAAGCGCCGTCAACAGTGAGATCTGGGGCGACTTGAATCAGATGAGTTCCGACTACAACCGCAACGAAGTGCTCAGCGCTGCCCTGCTGCGGGCGACGGACGAAGTGGCGGTGCAGGCATTGATCAACGACCTGAATGCAGACCAGAAGTTGAATGTCGAAGCGCGAAGTGAGAAGGCGTACTATGAAGCGCAAACCGTCTCTGCCGCACCCATTCAGTTTCTCGGCATTTTTGTGTCGATCATCATGGCCGTCGGCAGTTGCTTTGCCGCCATGAACACGATGTACGCTGCCGTTTCGCGACGTGCCCGCGAGATCGGCACATTGCGCGTTCTGGGATTTTCTCGCGCCAGCATCCTCACCAGCTTCTTTTTGGAGTCGCTGCTGCTCTCGCTGCTCGGTGGCGTGTTGGGGTGCGTGCTGGTGTTGCCGCTCAACGGCCTGGAGACCGGCATCGGGAACTTCGTCACCTTCAGCGAAATCGCTTTCAACTTCACGGTGACGCCGGCCATCATGGGCTTCGGCGTGGGCTTCGCATTGTTTCTTGGTGCGTTGGGCGGACTGTTCCCCGCCTCCAGTGCTGCGCGAAAGGAGATCCTCGCCGCGTTGCGCGAGGCCTAGTCGATGGAAGCTGAACTCAAGAGCCTGCGCATCGATCGCAGCAAGAAGTCGAAGGTAACGGGCGAGCCGGCTCCTTGGGCCACGCGCTTCATCCTGTTTGGGGTTCTCCTATTCGTGCTGGCCGGGGCAGGACGCTTCGTCTATGCGCGCATGAATGCCGCGACCGAAGTCGACGTCGTGCGCGTCAAGGCTGCCTCCGCCGGCGCCGGCGCCGCGAAGGAAGCGGCGGTGATTCTGAACGCCAGCGGCTATATCGTGGCGCATCACAAGATTCAGGTTGCCTCCAAGGTCTTGGGTAAAGTCGCTTGGATCGGAGTGGAGAAGGGTGATCGGGTTCAGGAAGGACAGGTGATTGTCCGCCTGGAGGATGACGAGTATCAGGCGCAGTTGGCGCAGGGGCGCGGGCAACTGGCCGCCCTCAAGGCCCGCCTGGAAGAGGCTGTGAATGGGTCCCGGCCGGAAGAGATCGCCGCCGCGCAGGCCAATGTTTCGCAAGGCAAGGCCGATCTCGCCAATGCGGAAACACAGCTGAAGCGCACACGGCAATTGGTTGCCGAAGGTGTTCTGCCGCAGCAGCAACTTGATGACGCGGTCGCGCGGCGGGACAGTTTCGCGGCGCGTGTCATCTCGCTCGAAAAGGCGTTCGAGCTCGCAAAACTGGGCCCCCGCCGTGAGCAGATTGATGCGCTGCGCGGCCAGGTGAAGGAGGCCGAAGGACGCGTCGCCTTCTATGAGACCCAGCTGAACAACACGATCATCCGCGCACCCATCACCGGCACCATCCTGGAGCGCAACGTCGAGAAGGGAGAGTTCCTCACCACCGGTTTCGTCGGCGACCGGGGCGCTAAGGGCTACGTCGTTTCACTCGCCGATTTGAATGACCTGCAAGTGGAACTGGACATCAACCAAAACGACTTCGCCCGGCTGGGCCCGAAGCAGAAGGGCGTCATCACCACGGATGCCTACCCGGATCGCAAGTACGACGGCGTGATCGAGGAAGTCTCTCCGGAAGCCAATCGCCAGAAGGCGACCGTGCAGGTGAAGGTGAAAGTCCAACGTCCGGACGGCTTCCTCCGGCCGGACATGAACGCCAGTGTCGCGTTCTTGAGTGAGGAGAAGCGGCCGGGCGATACGGCGCCGGCTTCCGGCAAGAGCGTGGTCTTCGTCCCGAGTGCCGCCGTCCGCGACGACTTCGTGTTCGTGCTCTTGGACGGAAAGGCGTTGAAGCGAAGAGTTCGCGTCACGGGCAATACCAGCCAGGGTTTGCGCGTCGAAGAGGGCCTAATCGGCGGAGAGGATCTGATCCTGAGTCCGCCGGCGGATCTGAAGGACGGCGCGAAGGTCCGTCGAAAGGGAGCTACATCGTGAGCGAGATTGTGATCGAGACACGGAATCTGAGCCGAGTCTACAAGCGCGGCCAGAACGAAGTCGTCGCTCTCCAGGGAGCCTCGATCGAGATTCAGCAAGGGGAGTTCGTCGCGCTGATGGGGCCGTCGGGTTCCGGTAAGTCGACGCTGCTCTACTTGATCGCCGCGATGGACCGCGCGACCGACGGGCAAATCGCGGTGCTGGGAACGGACCTGCGCGCGCTGAGCGACACGCAGGTGGCTGCCTGGCGCAATGCACACGTCGGCTTCGTCTTCCAAAACTTCAACTTGATCCCGGTCCTGACGGCGGTCGAAAACGTCGAACTGCCTCTTCTCCTGACCAATCTGTCCAAGACGGAACGCCGCGAACATGCCGAGACGGCGCTGAAGCTGGTGGGCTTGGGGGACCGCCTGACTCACCTGCCGAAGCAGCTATCCGGCGGGCAGGAGCAGCGGGTGGCGATCGCCCGCGCGATTGTCACCGACCCGGATGTCATCCTTGCCGACGAACCCACCGGGAACTTGGACGCCACATCGGCGCAGGACTGCCTCACGATGCTGTCGAGACTGAACAAAGAGTTTGGCAAGACCATCGTGATGGTGACGCACGACCCTCACGCGGCTCGCTTCGCCAGCAAGGTGCGGTACCTGGAAAAGGGATCGCTCCTGCAGCAGGGCCAGGTGCCGGAGGACTGGATGCCGATCCAGTCTGCCAGCACAGCCTAGCCGCCGCTACTGCTGCCGTCTCGTCACGACCAGTGTTCGGGTGGCGGTGTTGCCTGCCGCGTCGCGTGCCTGAATCGTGATCCGGTTGATGCCGACCACCAGCGGGACAGATGCCTGCCAGTTGGCGATGCCCTGTGTCAGGCCTTGCGCGCCGGTCGAGTTGGCAAAAGAGACCTGCGTCACGCCAATGTTGTCCCGCGCCGTACCGCGAACCAGAAGGCTGGCGGCACTGGTGGAAAACGTCGTCAATGCCGGTGAAATGATGGTCAGCGTGGGTGCGAGCCGATCGCTGGGAACAGCCGGCGGCGTCGGTGCGGGTGCCGGCGTGGGTGTCGGGCTGGGTGCCGTCGGCGTGCTCGTCCGCGTTGCGTATAGGGTCCGGATCGTGGCAATGTCTCCCGACTGCAACTCCGTCGCCCGGCGGTAGAACGCGTTCATCACGTTCCCCGGTTGATCCAGGTGATTCAACCCCAGCGAGTGTCCCAACTCATGCAGAAGCACGCTGTAGACATCGATGTCCGCACCGAACTGCCAGTTCTCGTCGTCGTCCAGGTACACGTCGCCCGCGATCGGTTCCGGGTTGGGTGGAGACGGGAAGTAGGCATATGCCAGCGTCCGTCCCGGACCATCAAACGTCCGCGGCAACATGCTGTCGTTTCCACGCCCAAATCGCAGCGTCATTGTGCGCGGGCCGTTCAGCACGCTGGTCTCGGACCAGGTCAGCGCGACCACGCGAGCCCACTCGTTCATTGCTCTGAGATACTCGGCGCGCACTCGCGCCTGATCGACGTTGCTGCGCGTGCTGAGCGGTCCGAAGCCGTACAACAGGTTGGCGGAGCCTCGCCCCGGTGCCCAGCCTTCACCCACCGTTGAAGCAGCCGAAGCCAGCGGCGCAAACTCCGTCATTGCCCCGGAACAATGGTGCACGGGCGAGCCGTTGGCCAGATCTTCTGAAGCGGGAGAGATGTAGACGACCTCGTCCCAGAGCGCCAGCCGCTCGATCTGCTCGCGATTCCCCAACACCACTTGATGGTGTGCCGGCACGGAAGCGCTCGCGATGACGCGCACGCCCGCCTCGGCCAGCACCGCCTGTTCCGATGCGAAGTCGACGTCGGCGTGGAACTCCACCAGATACGCGGACTCGACGCTGCCGTCCAGGTCGTCCACTTGCGGGCTGAGCTTGTCGACATGCACCCACCGCTCTAACCGCGCCGTTGCCAGACCCTCGGCATTAAAGTCCTCGGCGGCTGCAATCAGGAACGCATGCTCGGGAACGTAGCTGAGTACCTGAGCGCCGCGCTCGGCCAACTGCGCCACATCCTCAGCCGTCGGCGCGCTGTGGAACTGTACCAGCCAGTGGGCGCGGCCGGGCAGCACGGTCCGCTGCGGCACCTCTCGCAACTCAGGGGAGAGCGCGGCCTCCCCCAGCGGACGCGTCTTCAGATAGAGGGCAGGCTGCGCGACAGCAAATGCCGGCGCCAGCACGCAGATGAGCCGCAGGCCCAGTCGGCGGAAAAGCATGAGGTTGTCCTTTGAAGGACGTATCGGCGATGGGGCGGCGAGGTGAGGAAGGGAAGTACCGAGGCAGGCGGATAGAACACCCTACAAGAAAAGGCCGCGCCCCTTGTTCCGGAGCGCGGCCCGATCTTGCGAGTTGCTGTGTCTAGCGGCGGGTGACCGACAGCGTGCGCCAGGCCTGATTGCCTGCCGTGTCGCGCGCCCGGATCGTGATCGTGTTCACGCCGATGCGCAGCGGCACGCCGGCCGACCAGGAACTGGTGCCCTGTGCGACGCCGCTACCGCCCGTCGAGTTCACCCAGCTCACTTCACGGATACCGGAATTGTCGGTGGCCGATCCGCGAACCGTGATAGAGGTCGACGTCACGCTGACCGAGGACGTGGAAGGCGACGTGATCGTCACCGTCGGCGCGGTCGTGTCGGTGGTGCTGCCGCTGCCCGACGTGCCGCCAGTGGTGCCGCCACCGCTGGTCACCTCGCCCGGCGCCGGATACAGGGACCGTGCGCGTGCGACGTCATCCGGATGGAGGTTGGAGGCGAACTGATACGTCGGCGCCATCACCGCGGCCGCGTTATCGGAATGGTCCAGGCCGATCGCATGACCGATTTCGTGCAGCATGACGGTGAAGTAGTCGATTCCTCCCACGCTGCCGATGACCCAGGTCTCGGCATTGTCCATCCAGACATCGCCCGCAACCGGTTCGGCGTTCCATGGCGGCGGGAAGGCGCCCAGCCCCAGCACGCCGCCTGCTGCGCCAAACCCGGACTCCGTGATGTTGTGGTTGATCGTGATGGTGCGGTTCGCCGTCGCGCTGGCGGCCGCTTCCCACGTGAGTGCGATCACCCGGCTCCATTCATTGCGGGCGCGCGCCAGTTGCTGATCGACCTCCGCGTCCGTCAGATCGCTGGTTCCGGTCGTGTCTTCATAGGTCTGCACAAAGAAGCCAAGCGTCGTCGGCGTGCGGTTCACAGACCAGCCCGGGCCGCGCAGGTTCGTTCCCGGGTACGTCCCACCGCTGGCGCCCACCATCATGGCGCCGGTGCAGAAGTGAACCTTCTCGCCACTGGTCACCACCTCGGAGGCCGGCGTAATGTAGGCCACCTCGTCCCAGTCCGCCAGATCCAGAATGTCCGTTAACTCGGCCTTCACGCCGTACACGTGATCCGGCAAACCATTGTTCTCCGTCACCCGGGCACCGGTTGCCCCCAGCACCGTCCGCTCCTCGGAGTAGTTCACATCGTGGTGAAAATAGACCAGGAAGCTGCCCCGCTGCGGGTCCCGCTCCTGCTCGCCCGCCACCGACTGCCCTTCGAACAGAGCCGGGCTCAGTTTGTCGGACTTGCGGAACTGCTCAAATCGCGCCAGTTCCAGCCCACCCAGGTCGAGAGGCTGGTCCGAGGCGATCAGGAAGGCGAAATCCGGGATCGCGTGCAGAATCCGCGCGCCCCGAGCCTTCAGCGCGGCCTCATCATCGATCGTCGGCTGTTCATTGAATTGCACGAGGTAGTGCGCCCGTCCAGCGCGCGTGGTGCGCTGCGGCGCCTCGCGTTCTTCCGGTGTCAGCGCATCTTCCGTAGCGCCGGCCGGCAAAGTGCGAGCCTTGAGATAGAGAGCAGGTTGCGCGACGGCAGTGGTGCCCGCGAGCGTGAGTACAGCCAGCGTCAGTTGACGGAAAGCCATGCGTGTAGGTCCTATGCCGGACTTATCGATGACATTCGCCGATGACCCCGGCGACGCTTTCCTGAGACTGTCGGAACTTTTCGCCTTAGCGCGTGAGCGGGTCTTCCTCCCACGGCGGCGTTGCTTCCATCAAACGCCCTAGCTCCGGCTCCAGTTTCTCCATCGCCAACTTCATCCTCCAGGCCACTTCGCGATAGCTGAAGTGCCCTTTCACGCCGCTGCGCAGCTTCGCGATGTACTCGGCCTCGGCGAAGTCCATCTTGAACAGGAAGCGGCTCTGCGCCGCGAACGGAAGCAGGTAGTGGGCCGCCGGTTCCGGCAGCTTCCGCATCGTCTGCCAGGCCGCCGCAATCGCGGCCCGATACTCGCCTTCCAGTCCCGCCTCCGTCAGCGCCGCCGGTGTCGAGTATCCCAGCTTGCCCGCATAGCTCTGCCGGTACTGCTGACAGCGCCGATGCCGGTGCATGTCCCGATACGCCCCGATATCCATCACCATGTCGTAGACGTAGAGTCCGCCGCGGAACTCCCGGAGCAGCTCGTCGTAACGCGAGCGGGAACGCAGCGCCACGTCGATCACCTCAGCCCGCAGCGCGGCGCTCCAACCGCGCGCCAGTTCGTACAACTCCCGGTAGGGCCGATCGGTGGCCGGATAGAGAATCGTTGCCACCACGTCAGCGGCGATGTCCGCCGGGCGCAGCAAGTCCATGTCCCCGGCCTCGGCTCCTCCTGCGGGCGGCAGATTCTGCGCCGCCCATTGGCGAACATCGGCGCGCGATGCGGCCAGATGCTCGTCGGTTGAGACATACTTGGCCAGCGTCGGCGCGGCATCGCGCGCCTTGCATGCCTCCGCCGCCTGATCCCCCAACTGGCGCACCTCCGCGTACTCGGAGGCCTTCAGACGGCGGATCTGCTTTTCCAGCGTCCGAATGCTGGTGATCTGCCCGGCGTTGGTTGGTACGCCCCAGAACAGCAAGTAGCGCGCGACATCGAAGGCGCGCGCCGCGATCGCGCGCTGGTAGGCATCGGGCTTCATCGCTTCCGGACGGGGCAGCTTAGTCTGCAGATGGGCGGCCATCGCCTCATGCACGCGGCGGTAGGCGGAGAGCAGGCCCTCGCCGGCCCTCTGATAGGCGGCCTCGTCCTCGCCCGTCAACTCCGGCGGCGTCACGAAGCCCAGCTTGCCGAAGTCCTGATAGCGCGAGGATTTCGCCTGGCCATCCCAAAGCGGCTCGTCCTCCACCTCGGTCGCGGCCAACTCGCTCACGCCTTCAAAGCAGACTGCAAGATGCCCCAGATCGGCGATCGAGGCGTGGCCGTACTGAAAGTAGAAGCTCTCCAGGAACTTTGAGGAGTCGTGCATCCGCACCCACTCCAGCGACTCGACGATCGAATCGGCCGAGCGCGAATAGCGCGCCAGCGCGTAAGCCAGTTGTTCCGGCGGCAACGGCGGGATGGCGATCACCCGAGCCGAATTGTCACGAGGCATCTTGCTATTCTCGCCTCTGATGCGAATCGGGATAAAGAGGCTGCACGCTGAGGCCCGGCTGCCGCGCTATGCGCACGGGCCGGAAGAGGATGCCGGAATGGATCTCCACGCCGTGGAGAGCGTCACGCTGGAGCCCGGCCTGCCGCGCGCGGTCGCCACCGGCCTCGCGCTGGAGATCCCGGCCGGCTTCGAGGCGCAGATCCGCCCTCGCAGCGGACTGGCTCTGAAGCACGCCCTGACCATTCCCAACGCCCCGGCCACCATCGACCCCGGCTACCGCGGCGAACTTAAGGTCATCCTGCTGAACGCCGGCCGCGAGCCCTACGTCATCCAGGCCGGAGACCGCATCGCACAACTCGTCATTGCGCGCTACGAAGCGATCGAGTGGCAGGAAACCGAACTGAGTGAATCGCTTCGCGGCGAAGGCGGCTTCGGCAGTTCGGGGCGCTAGCGCCGTTTCGCCCGCTCTCTTGATATAGTCAGGTGCATCGGCGAGAGTACGAACGCTTGCGGTCTGCCTGTCGCCGGCCCTGCTCGACTGGTTCGAGCGGAAAGCTTGAGGGAGGGTCTCCACGTGAGCCAGAAAAAATCGAAGGTCTCCCGCCGCGGATTCTTGCAGACGACCGGCGCCGCCGGAACGGCGGTGGGTTTACTGGAAGCACCGGCTCAGGCGCAATCGGCGCCTGGCGGCTTACAGGGGCCGGGCGAAGTCCCCATTACGCTGAACATCAACGGCAAGGACATGAAGGTCAGTGTGGAGCCGCGCGAAACGTTGCTCGACACGCTCCGCTTCAAGCTGGACCTGACCGGCGCCAAACGCGTCTGCGACCGCGGCACCTGCGGCGCCTGCACCGTCATCGTCAACAGCCGCGTCAGCTATGCCTGCACCGTGCTGGCCATTGATGCCGTCGGCAAGAAGATCGAGACCATCGAAAGCCTCACCTCCGGCGCCCGCCCTCACCCGATTGTTCCGGCCTTCGTCAATCACGACGCGCAGCAGTGCGGCTACTGCACGCCGGGCTTTGTGATGGCATCCAAAGGGCTGCTCGACCGCAATCCGAATCCCACCTATGAGCAGGTCAAGGCAGGGCTCGGCGGCAATCTCTGCCGTTGCGGTACCTATGTCGGCGTGCGCCAGGCCGTTCTCGAAGCGGCGAAGAATCTGAAGGGATAGGGAGAACACGATGCCGGAATACAAATGGCCAGCAATGGAAAAGCGCCGGGTCATCGGCAAGCGCCTGAACCGGTTGGATGGCATTCCGAAGGCAAGCGGCAAGGCTAAGTACACGTCGGACCTCAACCCGGAAGGGCAGTTGTTCGGCGCGATCCTCACCTCTCCGCACGCGCATGCCAAGGTGAAGTCGATTGACCTGAGCGCCGCGGAAAAGATGAAGGGCGTCACTTCTGTGCGCGTCGTCGCTCCCGCCGGTACCGAGATCCAGTGGGCCGGCGCCGAAATCGTCTACGTCGCCGCCGAGAAGGAAACGATTGCCCGCGACGCCGTCCGTGCCATCAAGATCGAATACGAACTGATGCCGCACCTGGTCAATGAGGCCGACCTCAAAAAGGCCGGTGCCCGCGCCAAGGCTGCCGGTGAGCAGGTTTCGGGCGACCCCGACGCGGCGTTCCAATCCGCGGAAGTGACGGCCGAAGGCTTCTACGGTATCCCCGTCATCACGCACTGCTGCTTGGAGCCGCACGGGCAGGTCGTCGCCTGGAAGGGCGACGCCGTGCAGTACTGGCCCTCGTCGCAGAACGTTTCCGGCGTCGGCGGCGATCTCGCGCGCTCCCTCGGCATCCCCGTCAACAGCGTCAAGGTCGAGATGGATTACATGGGCGGAGGCTTCGGCTCGAAGTTCCCGTCGGACATCTGGGGCCGTGAGGCCGCGCAGATGTCCAAAGCATCCGGCGGCCGTCCGGTGAAGCTGTACCTGGACCGCGCCACGGAACTGACCATCGCCGGTGTGCGTCCCTCGGCCTTCG
This sequence comes from uncultured Solibacteraceae bacterium, assembly GCA_964395885.1. Lineage (GTDB taxonomy): Bacteria > Acidobacteriota > Terriglobia > Bryobacterales > Bryobacteraceae > JAPKYZ01. The sequence continues at coordinate 11,037 of CAYNDS010000037.1, forward strand.
CCAAGGTGAAGGTGGCCGCCAAGCGCGACGGCACGATCACCGCGTGGCAGAGCGAAAGTTGGGCCACCGGCGGCGTGGGCGGCGGCGGCATGGCACCCATCCCTTACGTCTTCACCCAGATCCCGAACAAGCGCATGAACCACACCGCCGTGTCCACCAATACCGGTGGCGCGCGCGCGTGGCGGGCGCCGAATCACCCGCAGGCCTCCTTCATCACCTGCGCCGCGCTGGAAGATCTGGCCGCGAAGCTCAACATGGATCCGACCGAGCTGTTCAAGAAGAACCTCGGCTACACGCCTCGCGCGGCGGTCTATGAAAAGCAGATCGACAAAGCGATGCAGATGATCGACTGGAAGAAGCGTTGGCATCCCCGCGGCGACAAGACGCCGGGTGTCATCAAGCGCGGCGTCGGCATGGGCATCGCGACGTGGGGCGGCGCCGGCCACGCCAGCGACTGCCGCGTCAATATTCATCCCGATGGCATGGTCGATATCGAACTCGGCAGCCAGGACATCGGTACCGCCACCCGCACCTGTATTGCCATGGTTGTGGCCGAAGTGCTTGGTCTGAACTACACGCAGGTCAACGTCAAGCTGGGCAACAATGCCTACCCGCCGTCGGGCGCCTCCGGCGGTTCGACGACGATCGGCGGCGTCAGTTCCTCCAGCCTCAAGGCCGCAACAAACGCCCTCGAGAAGCTGTTTGAGAACATCGCGGCTTCGCTCGGTACCACGCCGGACAATCTGGAAGCGGTCGACTCCACCGTTCGCGTGAAGGGCAATCCGCAGAAGTCGATACCCTGGAAGCAGGCCTGCCAGAAACTCGGCTCGAAGACGATCTCCGAACTCGGCCGAAACGATCCGAAGAACCCCGGTGGGCTGAACACGCAGGGCGTCGGCGGCATCCAGATGGCGGCGGTTAGCGTCGACATCGAAACCGGCGTCGTGAAGATGGACAAGTTCATCGCCGTGCAGGACTGCGGCCTTGTCGTCAACCCGAAGACCGCGGAAAGCCAGGTGTTCGGCGCCATGATCATGAGTGTCTGCTCAGCGCTCAGCGAAGAGCGGATCATGGACGACACCACCGGGCGCGTGTTGAATGCCGACATGGAGTTCTACAAGCTCTCCGGCATCTCCGACATCGGTGAGATGGAAGTGCACATGGACATCTCGCCGGAGCATGACAAGCGCGGCGTGATTGGTCTTGGTGAGCCGTGCGCCATCGGCGGCGTGGCGGCGATCGCCAACGCGGTTGCCAATGCAATCGGCGTGCGTGTGCCGGAAGTGCCGCTCACTCCGGACCGCGTTCTGCAGGCGCTCTATGGTTCCAAACTGGGCCGGGTGACGGCGTAAGAGGAGGACACGACAAATGCAAGCTTTCGAATACGCCAACCCGACGACGGTGAAGGACGCCGTCGCGCTTCTGGGCGACTCCTGGGCTGACGCGGCGGTGCTGGCCGGCGGCACCGACCTGATCAGCCTGATGAAGGATTACGTGGTGTCGCCCAAGCGTGTCGTCAACATCAAGGGCATCAAGGAACTGCATGCGGTGTCGCAACAGGGCGGCGGCATGCGGCTCGGCGCCACGGCAACGATTGAAGAGGTGCTCAACTACGCCCCCGTCCGGAACAACTTCCCGGCTCTCTATGAGGCGGCGCGCGGCATCACCAGCCCGCAGATCCGCAACATGGGAACCGTCGGCGGCGACATCTGCCAGCGCCCGCGCTGCTGGTACTTCCGCCAGGGGCACGGCGTGCTGGCAGTGAAAGACGGCAAGAGTCTCGTTGAGGCGGGCGAGAACCGGTATCACGCCATCTTCGGCGACGGACCGGCGAAGTTTGTCTCGGCTTCCAGCTTTGGCCCCGCGCTCGTCGCGCTGGGCGCCAAGATCCGCGTCGCCGGCAAAGCGGGCATTCGCGAACTGGACGCGGCGAAGTTCTTCATCGACCCCAAGACCGCCGACCAGCGCGAGATCGCTCTCGGACCGAATGAAATCGTCACCGACATCTTCGTGCCCGGCTCGCGCAATGTCCGCAACGCCACCTACGAAGTGCGGCACAAGGACGCGCTCGATTGGCCGCTCGTCACGGCTTCCGTGGCCCTCACCATGGACGGAAACAAGGTGAAGTCCGCCAATGTCGTCCTCGGCCACGTCGCGACCACGCCGTGGATGGCCGATCAGGCGGCGAAGTTCCTGGCGGGCAAGCAGATCGATGAATCCGTCGCCGAAAAGGCCGGAGAAGCCGCTCTGGTGGGCGCCAAGCCCCTCAGCGACAACGCCTACAAGGTCCATCTGGCCAAGGTGGCCGTGAAGCGCGCGCTGCTGGCCGCCAGCGGCATCAAGACCGCCTGATCCGGGACGAAGGTTGCCATGGAACGCGCGGGACTGGCACGGATTGACCAGGACGACGATCGTTGTCTCAACCTCTGCTGGAAGGGCATGTACATTGAAGCCGAGTGGGACCCGAGTGTCCCACACGGCAACGACCGGCTCTTCTGGTGCCACAAGACGATGACTGCGCTCGGGCCCGACGGCAAGCTTGCCGATGACTACGACTGCAACGAAACCAGGCGGTGCTATCAGCCTCTCTAGGGGTGCGCCTCGGGTCGAAGCGCTCGAGCCGCCGACACGGGCCTAGCGGAGGCGTATGCGGGAGCCGAGCGGCGAACTGCCCCCCATCCTGACGGCACACCTGTTTCCCCGCATCGAGGGTGCGCTGCTCGAACTGCTCCGTTCGTTGCGGGACGAGGAGTGGGAGATCCAAACGGTCTCGCCGAAGTGGAAGGTGAAAGATGTAGCGGCGCACCTTCTGGACACGCACCTTCGGAAGCTTTCGCTGGTCCGGGACAAGTGTCTGCCTGTGTTGCCGCAATCGGGCGCGCCCCCGGATCTGGGGACGCTCATCCACCACTTCAATCAGGAAGGCGTAACCGTTTACCGCAGACTGAGCCCGCCCATTCTGCTGGATCTGATGGAAGTCGCGTCTCGCCAGAGCTGCCAGTTTCATCAGTCGCTCGATCCCTTTGCGGAGGCGGCGTTCCCGGTGAGTTGGGCCGGTGAGGCCGTCTCGAAAAACTGGTTCGATACGGCCCGCGAGTACACCGAACGGTGGCACCATCAGCAGCAGATCCGGCTCGCCACGAATCGGCCCGGCATCATGACTCCGGAGCTGTACCATCCGGTCCTCGACTGCTTCCTGCGGGCGCTGCCCCACGCCTTTCGAAACCTTAAGGCCGACCCAGGCACTGTTCTCCAGGTGGAGATCGCCGGCGAGTGCGGCGGCTCGTGGTGGCTGCTGCGCCACGCCGAGCATTGGCTGCTGCGCACTGCCACCACCACCGCACCGGCGTGCCGCGTCACCATCCCACAGGAGATCGCGTGGCGCATCTTCACCAAAGGCATCGACCGGGTTGCCGCACAGACACAGGTGTGTGTGGCTGGAGATCGCCGGCTGGCGGAACCGGTCCTTTCCCTGGTCGCGATCGTGGCGTGAGGACGCTGGTGAGGATCGATCCTCACCGGATGGCCACCGCTGCACGCACCATCCCGCCGATCCGCCGGCGAATGCCTCCACGACACCAAATCCTGGACTAGACTAAAGGGAAGGAGTCAGACATGCGCATTCTTCTCACTTCTGTTGCGGCGGCAGCCTTGGCAATGGCCGGCAGCCTGCCGAAGGCGAACATTACGGGCACCTACGTGGAGGCTCGCACGGCGGACATCTATACCGGCGCCTGCTACGCCAATGCGGAAGTGAACCTGATGGGACACGAGGCCGTTTTCGGCTGGGTGATCGAGCGCGGCAGCTTCAACGGCGTCGCCCTGGATGGCTTGGGCGTTCTCGGTGTCGTGAAGGCACAGGCGACGCTGGGCGACGTTCACAACACCGCTTATCCGGTGAAGAGCGTCATCATCGTCGACGACAAGGCGACGGTGGAGCAGAAGGCCGCGCTGGTGGACTTCGCCAAGCGCATGGCCGGGGATCTGCTGCAGGACGTGGTCGCCGTGCAGACCCGCCCGGTGGCCTTGAAGGTCGCCGACAACAACATCCACAAGATGCGCGTCGAGTTGACGGCGGGTGAGTTGGCCCGCATTGAGACCCGCCCCTTGGTGGAGACGGATCAAATCTGCCGCCACGAAGAGGTCTGGTACTCGCCGCTTACCAAGCTCGATCACGCTATGCCGGCCTATGCCGTGCGGAACAGCTACCAGGGTGGCGAACTCGGCACGAAGTGGGAGAGCGAGAAGCGCTCCGCTTTCGTCGGCACGTTCCACCTCAACGAATAGTCTGTTCGCCAGTACTCCTTTTCGGAAACGGCCGCCCCGCCTTGCCGGGTGCGGCCGTTTCCACTTACCGCAGGTCGAACATCTCGCCCCGGGCGGGGATCTCGACGCGGAGCCGGTAGCGCTCCTCAATGGCGGCTTTGAGCGCGGTTTGCGCAGGAAGCTCGCCATGCACCAGGAAGACTGTCTTCAGCCCCGCGGCAATCGGCTCCATCCACGCAAGCAGCTCTGCCTGGTCGGCGTGACCGGAGAGTTCCTGAATGCTTTCCACCTCGGCGCGGCGCGTGTAGGGCTCGCCGAAGATTGGCACTTCCCCCCATTTCTCGGCCAACTTCCGCCCTAGCGTGTGCTCCGCCTGAAAGCCGGTCAGCAGCACCGTGTTTCGCGGGTCGCCAATTGCATTGCGCAGGTGATGCAGGATGCGCCCGGCTTCGCACATCCCGGAGGCCGAGATGACGATGAACGGACCTCGCAGGTCGTTCAGCGCCTTGGACTTCTCGGCCTCACGGACATAGGTCAGCCGCCGGAAGCCGAACGGGTCCTGGCCGTTGTTCAGGAATTCTCGGGTCTTTTCGTCGAACAGATCCTGGTGCTTGCGAAAGATCGTTGTGGCGTCCACCGCCAGCGGCGAGTCGACAAAGATCGGGATGGACGGGATCCGCTGGTCCCGGATCAACTCGTGCAGCAGCAGGACGATCTGTTGCGTGCGGCCCACCGCGAAAGCGGGGACGACAATCTTGCCGCCGCGCGCGGCAGTGCGGCTGACCACGCGCGCCAGGTGCTCACTCACGTCGGCCGACGGTTCGTGGAGGCGG
>CAYNDS010000037.1:16145-24630 GCA_964395885.1 uncultured Solibacteraceae bacterium
CGTCGCCCGAAAAACCGAGCCGCGTCGTGCCGTCGTCCAGCACCATCGACGTGGAGCCCAGCATGTGTCCCGCCTCCCGGGTCTCGTAGCGCAGTCCGGGTAGAATTTCGTGTGGCTCGCCCAGGCCGCGAGCGCGAAACAGCGTGAGGGCTTTCTCCGCATCCTCGGCCGTGTAGAGCGGCTCCACCTCGTCGCCGTCGTCACCGAGCAGGGCACGGCGCCGCCGCGCGCGCTTATTGAGGAACTCCGCGTCTTTCTCCTGCAGGAATGCCGAATCGCGCAGCATGGCGCCGCACAGGTCCGCCGTGGCCGCCGACGTAAAGATCGGGCCGTCATAGCCCAGGCGCGCGAGCGTCGGCAGATTGCCGGAATGATCGATGTGCGCGTGGGACAGGCAGACAGCGTCCAACTGCGCGGGGCGCGCTGGCATCTCGCGGTTCTTCTCAAACGCCTCCTTGCGGCGGCCCTGGTAGAGGCCGCAGTCGAGCAGCAGCCGATGGCCGGCCGCCTCCACCTGGTGCAGGGAACCGGTGACCGTGCGGGCGGCTCCCCAGAAAGTGACGCGCATTCGATTGAGGATTGCACGGCGGCGGGCCGATATGTTCCCCATGGAGACCCGCCTGCGATGGCGGCGCGCCCTGTTATGGGCGGCCGCAATGGTGCCGTCGCTCTGGGTGGCGTTCCACTACGCGGACCTGCCGCAGTTGGGCGGCCTGCACGACGATGCGCTGTATCTGATCGGCGCGAAATCCTTGGCCGAGACGGGCGACTACCGCGTCCTCAGCCTGGAAGGCGCTCCGGCGCAGACAAAGTATCCGCCGCTGTTTCCGCTCTGGCTGGCCTCGGCTTGGCGCATCGGCGGTGGCTTCCCGGAGAACCTGGCGGCGATGCTGCCGCTGGTGTGGATCTGGCTCCCTGTCTTTGGGCTCTTCAGCCGTCCGGTGTTCGGCGATCTCGGCTTTGACGAACGTTGGCGGACGTGGCTGCCGCTGGCCGTGCTCGTCAATCCGGTGGCGGCCTACTTCAGCGTGAACCTCATGCCGGAGCTGATGTGCGGCTCGCTCATCCTGCTGGCGCTGGCGCTGGCCGAGCGCGAGCGTCCGGCGTGGGCTGGACTCGTTGCCGGCTTCGCGTTCCTGGCCAAGTCCTCCGCCCTGCCGCTGTTCCTTTCCATCCCGCTGCTGTACGGTCTCCGCCGCCAATACGGGCTTGCTTTGCGCTATGGCGTCACCGCCGCCCCGGCCTTCTTCGGCTGGGCCGCCTGGAGCGCCGCGAACCGGCAGGCCGAGGCGGCGCGGGACTACTATCTCGACTACGCCGGCTACTATCTCGGGCAGCATCCGCCATCGGAACTGCCGGCTCTGATCGTGCACAATGTGCCGGTGATGTTGGCGGGTGCCGGGCGGCTGTTCCTGTTTACCGCCGAGTCCACCTGGCTGACGGAGTACCTGGCCACCTTGCTCGGCCTGGCTTCCTTTGCCGGCCTTTGGAAACTGGGCCGCCGCGTCACTCAACATCATGTCTTTGCCGCGTTGTTTCTGACGCTTCTCGCGTGCTGGAACTTCCCGCCCCATGAACGCTTCCTGCTTCCGATCCTGCCGCTGATCCTGGCCGGGGCGGCAAACATCGTGCGGACGGCGCTGGCCCTTCCCGTCATCCGATGGGCGGCGCTGGCGGCTGTCGCCGGGCTGCTCACCACCGAGGCCCGGCTGATCGCGGGCGAACTGCCCGCGCTGGCTGCCTGGAAGCGCCGCGAACGCGACGAAACGCAGCGAGTCTACGACTACATCGTCCGCGAGACACCGGTCGAGGCGCGCTGGCTCACCGTCGCCCATGACCCGATGCTCTATCTCCACACCGGACGCACCGCGCGCCGTATCCCGTTCCCGACGGCTGCCTTCTACCGGGGCTCTCGCGACGCGATCCTGGCGCATTACTCGCAAAAGGCCGAGTTTGCCCGGCGCCACTCGCTCGACTGGGTCTGGCTGGACCGCCGCGACCATGCCGAGGATCTCGACGCCGCCGCCACCAACGAGATCGTCCGACGCACGCTGGCCGATCCGGGTCTCCACCTCCGTGCCCGCCTCGGTCCCAGCTTCCTGTTCTCGTTGGACCCCCTGACGCTGGCCGAAAGTGATCCACACTGGATCGGTCCGGCGGGCTCCGCGCCCCTGCAGGCACCCCCGGTCTCTCGCCGGACGGCCGCCCCGGTCGACGCAAACGATTGAGAAGACACCTCTTTCCTCCAGCCAAGACCCAGTCTGAAAATTTCCTTACAATAGGAGCAGTCCATCATCAAAGAACTGGGACGAGGCGCGAACGGTCCGGTCTGCCGGCACGCCGCCTGCTCCGTCCCATCGTCGGAAAGGGCTCATCTCAGTGGCAACGATTGCCGTAGACGGCGGAAAACTCGCGCGCGGCTTGCGCTTTTACGAGGCCACGATCGGCAAGAAGTCGATCATGGCCGTCACCGGAGTCATCTGGTTCGGCTTTGTCATCGCGCATCTGCTCGGCAATCTGCAGGTGTATCTGGGACCAGGCTACCTGGATGCTTACGGCAAGCTGCTGCGCCAGAACATGGGCCTGCTCTGGACGGCGCGCCTGGTGCTGATCGCCAGTGTTGCCGCACACATCATTGCCGCCGTTCAACTGGCGCGGACGCAGCAGAAGGCCCGTCCCACGCCATACGTGATGCGGACGCCGACCAAGTCCAGCTACGCCTCGCGCACGATGTACTGGTCCGGGCCGATTCTGGCGGCCTTCATCGCCTATCACATCCTGCACTTCACCACCGGCACGCTGCACTTCAACGGCTTTGTCGAGGGCGCAGTGCATGCCAACCTCGTTCGCGGGTTCCAGAACCCGTTGGCCTCCGCGTTTTATATCGTCGCGATGAGCATGCTGGGCATGCACCTCTATCACGGCATTTGGAGCCTGTTCCAGACGCTCGGCGTTCATCATCCGAAGTACATGGCCCTGTTCAAGAAGGGGGCGAAGGTCTTCGCGATTGCGCTGGCGGCCGGCAATATCTCGATTCCGGTCTCGGTTCTGCTGGGGATTATTCGATAAATGAAACTCGACGCGCGTACACCGTCCGGCCCGATTGAGACCCGTTGGGAGCGGGCCAAGTTCGAATACAAGCTGGTCAATCCGGCCAACAAACGCAAGTACAGCCTGATTGTCGTCGGCACGGGTCTTGCCGGCGGTGCGGCAGCTGCAACCCTGGGCGAACTCGGCTACAACGTCAAGTGCTTCTGTTTCCAGGACTCTCCGCGCCGGGCGCACTCGATTGCGGCGCAGGGCGGAATCAACGCGGCGAAGAACTACCAGAATGACGGCGACTCCGTGTATCGCCTCTTCTACGACACGGTGAAGGGCGGAGACTTCCGCGCTCGCGAGTCCAACGTCTACCGCCTGGCACAAATCTCGGTCAACATCATCGACCAGTGCGTGGCGCAAGGCGTGCCGTTTGCCCGGGAATACGGTGGCCTGCTGGCGAATCGCAGCTTCGGCGGCGCGCAGGTCTCGCGCACGTTCTACGCGCGGGGGCAGACGGGCCAGCAGTTGCTGCTCGGCGCCTACCAGGCGCTGGAACGGCAGGTTCAGGCGGGCAAGGTCAAGATGATGCCGCGCACGGAGATGCTGGACCTGATCGTCATCGACGGTCAGGCGCGGGGCATCGTCACGCGCAACCTCGTCACCGGCCGTTTGGACGTCCACATGGCCGATGCCGTCATTCTCGCCACCGGCGGATACGGCAACGTCTTCTACCTTTCCACCAACGCGCAAGGCTCCAACGCCACGGCGATTTGGCGGGCCTACAAGCGCGGCGCCGGCTTCGGCAACCCGTGCTTCACGCAGATCCACCCGACCTGCATCCCGCAGGCGGGCGACTACCAGTCGAAGCTGACGCTCATGTCGGAGTCTCTCCGCAATGACGGACGCATCTGGGTGCCAAAGCAGAAGGGCGACACGCGTTCCCCCGACCAGATTCCCGAAGGCGACCGCGACTATTACCTGGAGCGGATGTACCCCAGCTTCGGCAATCTCTCCCCCCGCGACATTGCCAGCCGCGCCGCCAAGCGCGTCTGCGACGAAGGCCGCGGCGTCGGACCGGGCGGCTTGGGCGTCTATCTCGATTTCAGCGACTCCATCCGCCGCCTCGGTGAGAAGACGATTGCCGAGCGCTACGGCAACCTCTTTGAAATCTACGAGCGCATCACCGGCGAAAACCCCTACAAGGTCCCGATGCGCATCTACCCCGCCGTCCACTATACGATGGGCGGCCTTTGGGTCGACTACAACCTGCAATCGACGATCCCGGGCCTGTTCGTTCTCGGCGAAGCCAATTTCTCCGACCACGGGGCCAACCGCCTGGGTGCCAGCGCCCTGATGCAGGGCCTCTCGGACGGCTACTTCGTCATCCCGTACACGGTGGGCAACTATCTCGCTTCCACAAAGCTCGAGAAGGTGGATGAGTCGCATCCGGAAGCGGTTTCCGTTCTGCGCTCGGCCAGCGACACGGTCAAGAAACTGCTCTCGATCAAGGGCAAGCGCTCCCCGTACAGCTTCCACCGCGACCTCGGAAAGGTGATGTGGAACGAATGCGGAATGGCGCGCAATCGCCAGGGGCTCGAAAAGGCGATCGGCAAGATCCGCGAGATTCGGGAAGAGTTCTGGTCCAATCTCCAGGTGGTGGGCGACGGTGACGAGGTGAACCAGAGCCTGGAGCGCGCCGGGCGCGTCGCCGACTTCATCGAACTGGGCGAACTGATGTGCATGGACGCTCTGGTTCGCGAAGAGTCCTGCGGCGGCCACTTCCGCGAGGAGTATCAGACGTCTGAGGGAGAGGCGCAGCGCGACGACGAGAACTTCCAGCACGTCGCCGTCTGGGAATACCAGGGGCCCAACCTGAAGCCCGCGCGGCATCAGGAGCCGCTGCAGTTCGACTACGTCAAGCCTGTACAGCGAAGCTACAAGTAAGGGAACGAGACGCAATGAGACTCACGCTTCACGTCTGGCGGCAGAAGAACACCGCCACGCCAGGCAAGATGGTGCGGTACGAAGCCAACCACGTCAATGAGCACATGTCCTTCCTGGAAATGCTGGACGTGGTGAACGAGGAGTTGACGGAGAAGGGCGAGGAACCGATTGCCTTTGAGCACGACTGCCGTGAAGGCATCTGCGGCTCCTGCGGCTTCATGATCAACGGACTGGCGCACGGCGGGCACCGGAACACCACCGTTTGCCAGTTGCACATGCGCCACTTCAAGGACGGCGACGAGGTCTACCTGGAGCCCTGGCGCGCCTCCGCGCTTCCGGTCCTCCGCGACCTGATGGTCGACCGCGGAGCGCTCGACCGCATTATCGCCTCCGGCGGCTACATCTCGGTCTCCACCGGCAACGCGCCGGAAGCGAACTCCGTCCCGGTCCGGAAGCAGGATTCCGACCTGGCGATGGACTCGGCAGCCTGCATTGCCTGTGGCGCCTGCATCGCCGCCTGCCCGAATGCCTCCGCGTCTCTGTTTACCGGCGCGAAGATCTCCCACCTGGGCCATCTTCCCCAAGGGCAGCCGGAGCGTCTGGAGCGGGCCCTGAACATGGTGCGCCAGATGAATCGCGAAGGCTTCGGCAACTGCACCAACATCGGCGAATGCGAAGCGGTCTGCCCGAAAGGCATTCAGCTGGAAGTGATCGGGCTGATGAACGCGGACTTTCTGCGCGCCAGCGTCTTTGAGCGTCCGCCCTCTGCCTTGGCAAACGTCGCCGGATAAGCTCTTTCGTCGCCAACTGGCCGGAACTGTGTCCGCATCGCGCATACGTTTGTGCAATGCGATCTCTCGGCGGCTCTCTCTTGACCTGGTTTTCGCTCGGGGCTGGCCTCAGCCTCGTCCTCCTGCTTGGCTTGGCCAACCAGGCCGCGATCGCCGCCGCCCTTTCGGCCTACACGCTGCGCATCGATGACCTGGAGCGTTGGAGCGTCGCCGCCATCGGCCTCGGGCCGCTCGCCCTTGTGGGTCTGCAGCGCCTGTCGGCTGTCCGCTAAAGCAGTCCGCGAAGCTTGAGATCCTGCCGCAGCTTCGGCAGACCCTGAAACTGCTCCGCGTCGATTCCCGCCTGCTTGGCCGCCTCCACATAGGCCGGGATGTCGTCCGTGAAGAAGCACTCGCCCGGGGCGCAATCGGCATTCGCCAGAGCTTCGGCGAAAATTCGCGGCGAAGGCTTCATCGCCCCCACTTCGTAGCTCAATACCTGATGGTGAAAGTGCCGCAGAATCCCGTAGTTCTTGCGCACATAGCGCATGTGCAGGTCGTTCGTGTTGGACAGCAGCAGCAGCCGCAGTCCCGACGCGCGCAGTTGCTCCGGCAGCGAGTCCGGGATCAGCGTCTCTTGCTCAAAGATTGCACTCCAGACCTCGGCGAACTCCTCCACCGTCATCTGTAAACCCAGGAGGCTGGTCAGGCGCCGGACGAAGTCGCCCGTTTCGATCTGTCCGGATTCAAATCGCGTCACCAGGTCGGTCGAGCCAATCCGTAACGGAATCTCCTCCGGCGCCAGGCCGCAGCGAGAAGACAGCATCCGGTAGCCCCGGGCAAAGTCAAACGGAATGATGACGTTGCCCAGATCGAAGATAACGGTACGGATCATGCTCTTCCATTATGGAAGCAGCTTAGCGGGCGGCGGCAGCGAGACCTTGCGTGCGGAACTCGTAGTGGTGGATTTCCAGGGCGGCGCGATTATCCTCGACGCGCACCACGCGGCCGCGGGCGACCAGTTTTAATGGGGTTTTGTTGTTCAACTGCGCCGGCCAAGCGACGGAAATCTCCACTTGGCGTCCGGGCTGCAACTCCGTGTCGGTGGAAAACAGGATGCCGGAGCTGGACATGTTGACCGTGCGTCCCAACCCGGCCTCTTCACCGTTCTTTCGGCTCAAGACCCGATACTTCACTTCCCGTTCGATCGGGAACCGATCTGAACCCCTTCTGTCTGACATGGGCGGAAGACCTCCTGGCGCCTCGGAAGACGCTCTCGGTGAAATCATTATATGTCGTGATACGGGGCGCAATGGCTCTCCGGATCCAAAAACCGCTAGTCCGGCGGTACCTGAACCAAATGAGGCAAACTACCGAATTACCATTACTCTATGACCTTGCCCCAACGACTGCTGATAGTGTTACTCGCGGCCTCTTCTGTTTCGTACGCCCAAAGAAAAGTTGTCCAGCCGAAGGCGTTCGCCACCGGGCGCCCCTTCTCGCCGGGCGTCTGGGCCGGCAATACTCTTTACGTCGCCGGCCAAATCGGCAACGACCTCGCCACCGGCAAACTTCCTGAAAAGTTTGAAGACGAGGTGAAGGTCTGCCTCGAGAACATCGGCATCATTCTGAAGGAAGCCGGTCTCAGCTACGACGATGTCGTCACCGTGAACGTCTACCTGACGGACATGACGCTGTTTTCGCGGATGAACTCCGTCTACACGACGTTCTTCAAGGATCCGCGTCCGGCGCGCACCACCGTCGGCGTACCCGCGCTGGCGGGTCCGGCCAAGATCGAGATCACGGTTACGGCGTATAAGGCGAAGTAGCGTCCCGCTTCTCGCGGCGAAGGCGGCGGATCTCGGCCAGGCGCTCTGAGATTCGCTGCTCCATCCCGCGCTGCGTCGGCTGATAAAACTCGGTTCCCGACAGCGACTCCGGCAGGCAGTCCATCCCGGTAATGGCATCGGCTTGCTGGTGCGCGTGCTGGTAGCCCGCGCCGTAGCCCCACTGCTTCATCGCGCGCGTCGGCGCGTTCCGCAGATGCAGCGGCACTGGTTCCGCCACATTCTCCCGGACGGTGCGCTGCGCCTCCCCCAGCGCGCGATAGGCGGCGTCGGACTTCGGCGCGATGGACAGATACAGCGCGCATTGCGCCAGCGCCTGATCGCCTTCCGGGATTCCGAGAAAGTGCGCCGTCTGCTGACAGGCAATCGCCTGCTCCACCGCCCGCGGGTCCGCCAGGCCAATGTCTTCGATCGCCATCCGCACCAGCCGCCGCGCCAGATACATCCGGTCCTCGCCCGCCTCCAGCATCCGGCTCAGCCAGTACAGCGCCGCGTCGGCATCGGAACTCCGCACGCTCTTGTGCAGCGCCGAGATCAGGTTGAAGTGCTCCTCGCCCGACTTGTCATAAAGCAGCACTCGCTTCTGCAGCACATCGGCCAGTGCCGAATCCGGGATGGCGCCGTTTACCGCCGTCGCCGCCGCCAGTTCCAGAAGGTTATAGGCAGACCGGCCGTCACCGTTGGCATGGAGCGCGATCTGATCCCGCAACTCCGCCGATGCCGTCAGCCCCAGCGCCTTCAACCCGCGGTCCAGCAGCATCAGAATCTCCTCCGCCGTCAGTGGACGCAATGCATAAACGCGAGCGCGCGACAGCAGCGCCGAGATCACTTCAAAAGAGGGATTCTCCGTCGTCGCGCCGATCAGCGTGATATCGCCGCGTTCGA
>CAYNDS010000038.1:0-24530 GCA_964395885.1 uncultured Solibacteraceae bacterium
GCCGTAGTAGCGCTTCGCCTTCTGCTTTTCGCGCAACTGCAGGCCGTAGCCGACGATCTTCGGCTTCTTGTCCTTGCCATGCTGGCCAGGGGCGAAATTGCGCTTCTCGATGGCGCACTTGTCGGTATAACAGCGCTCTCCCTTCAGGAAGAGCTTCATGCCCTCGCGCCGGCAGAGCCGGCAAACGGGGCCACGATAACGAGCCATTGTCTCTCCTCAGACCTTGTCGCGAATCCTCTTTTTCGAAAAAGAGAGCTTCGCGGGGTGCGGTTTACGGCCTTGGCCAGGCCTTCGTCCCGCTACAGGCGGCGGTCGACCAACGTCGAAGCCGCAAAACGTGATTCCCAGTTAGACGCGCCGGCGCTTCGGCGGACGGCAACCGTTGTGTGGAATCGGGGTGACGTCCCGGATGGAACGGACTTCAATGCCGGCGCTGCCCAGGGCTCGCACGGCGGATTCCCGCCCGGCGCCCGGACCTGCCACCAGAACATCCACCGAGCGCAGGCCGGATTCCTTCGCCTTGTTGGCGGCGGTCAGCGAGGCCTGCTGCGCGGCAAACGGCGTGCCCTTGCGGGAGCCGCGGAACTGCAATGCGCCCGACGACGACCAGCTGAGCACGTTGCCCACCTGATCCGTAATCGTGATGATCGTGTTGTTGAACGACGCCTGGATGTGGACCACGCCCACCGGCACGTTCTTCTTTTCGCGCTTCTTAAACGCTTTCTTCTTGGAGGTCTTCGCGGGAGCCTTCGCCATATGTCCTCTACTTCGCGCCAGCCTTCTTCTTGTTGGCCACCGTGCCACGCCGCGGACCCTTGCGGGTGCGGGCATTGGTATGGGTGCGCTGGCCGCGCGCCGGAAGGCCACGGCGATGCCGCAGGCCCCGATAGCTACCCATCTCCATCAGGCGCTTGATGTTCAGCGAAACTTCCTTGCGGAGATCGCCCTCGATCGCCCCTTCGTTTTCGAGAAGCGTTCGGATGTGGTTGACCTCTTCTTCGGTCAGGTCCCCGATCTTCTTCCCCCCGTCAATCCCGCACCGGTGCAGGATCGAGGCGGCCCGGGTACGCCCGATGCCATAAATATAAGTAAGGCCGATCTCGGCCCGCTTCCGCGGGGGCAAGTCTACGCCAGCAATACGCGCCATGTTCTAAATCCTTCTCCCCGTTAGCCTTGCCGCTGCTTGTGCTTGGGGTTGGTGCAGATCACGCGCACCACGCCTTCGCGATGGATGATCTTGCACTTGTCACAAATCCGCTTCACGCTCGCACGAACCTTCATAATTCCTCAGCCGTTGCCCTTGATTACCTTGACGATTCTGCCCCGCGTCCGGTCACCCGGCGCCAACTCGACCAACACCCGATCGGAAGGGCGCAACCGGACGAAATTCGTCTTCGTGGCTCCTGCAGGGTGGGCCAGAACCCGCTCTCGACTGGCTAGTTCCAGGGCGACGCCGCCTTGAGGCAACAGTTCGACCACAGTCGCCTCCAGCGCACGCGGTTCGGCCATTACTCAGTATGCCTGATGGTCACCCATTCGTCAAATGGACGTTGTCAGCGGCTCTTTCTCGATTGCCGGGGACCCAGCCCTTCGGAAGCGGCAAACCTTCTCGCTGACCCGAAAGATCGACGTACGTTCGCGCCGGATGCGCATCGCACGCGCCGGTGAACCGTCTGCAATATGCAACGCACTCAGACTGATGCTGAACGTAGTTGCGTTGAACGAAACGCGACTGGTCGAGACCCTCGATGTTCGTGTTACGAAAATCCCGTGAAGCTCGAGGCAGGGAACTGCCCCGTTGATCTCCCTCTTTCCAGTAATAGAGGCCGAAGTTGCCAGTTTCGATGGACTGCCTGGGTATCGTAAGGGCGAGGCAAAGGGGCGACGTTCCAGGGCAGGTCATCTCGGGCCAGCACCCCCGATCGGAGGAAAGAGTGGGCGCCATCCGCGTGACGATCACGCCACAGAGGATCTCTCAAGAATGTTCCATTATTCTGGGGTGAGATCAGAACTTCGGAAGTCCCGCTGGGAAGTTCAGCCACCCGTGGCCGGCCTGCTTCGGCTTACCGTTATCGGCGGAAGCGCCGCGTCGCAAACAGGCTCACCATAACCGTATGGTTCACCTCGAAAATCCGCCCGTTGCGCTGCTGGACGAGTTGGTTCAGATACCCCACCTCGAGGCGTGCCGTCCGGCTCACTGCCTTGCCCACCGCCACGTAGGCGCGGTTCTGGTCAAACGTGTTTGCGCCGACGTTGGCGCCGTAGTTCACCATCGCCTCGTTGTACAGAGCCAGATACCACGCCGGGCGGTCGTTCTGCCCCCGGAGCGGTACGTCGGCCCGCACAAAGTAGCGGAACCGGTTCTCATAACGCCATCCGGCGCGCCGCGCCCACCCGTCGCCGCCAACGGCCACCACCCCCAGATTCCGCTGCTCCAGCCGGAAGCGGTGCTGCAGGGCCAGCCGTGGCGCGGGGCGATGCCGCACCAGCACCTGCTGCCAGAAGCGATGCTCCGGCGCGGCGCCCAACGCCGGAAAGTCGCCATACGGGTAGGACCGGATAAAGCCGTAGCCGGCCGTCAGCATCACGTTCGGGTTCAGGTAGAAGTTCACGCCGGGCCGCAACAGAAGCTGCTGCCAGTGGTGGAAGGGACCGTTTCGCCGCCACTGCCCCTCCAGGTGCAGACCCCATCGCCGGCTCACGGCATGGTCGCCGAAGTAGTTGAACCACGCGTTTGCGTTCGGAGAAAAGACGCGCTCGGGCTCCTGCGCCGTCGCCAGCAGGGGAAGCACAAGAGAGAGACCCGCCCGGCGGGCCATGCGCGGCATCGAAGCAGTCTACCTCGTTCCGCTCCCCGCGCAAGGGCACACTATCGTGCGGCCTTGAGCTGGGGCTCGACCTCGGCCAGCCGCTTCATGGCCTGCCGCAACTGCTTGGCCTCGCGCTCCGGCCACGCCGCGCCGCGCTCCCGGTTATAGGCCGACGAAAACTGCTCCACCGCCTCAATCAAGCGGTTGAACCGGCGCTCAAACTCCTGTTTGCGCACCCGCTCGCGCTGGGCGAACTCGCGTTCCTGCTCGGCTACCTGCTGCCGCATGCCCTTCTCCGCCAACTCCAACGCTTCGACGGAGGGCCGGACGATGTCCATTTGGCTGAGTAGAAGAAGAACCAGCGTGGTCACGAGAACACCTCCGTTTCGGATTCATATCGGTAGTGTTTCGATTATGTTTCAATTCTCAACAAAAAGGAAGTGCCCCAGCCGCTATTCCGTTCTATCCGTCACCTGCCGGAGTACTGCGACTGGTTGGCCATCGATCAGGCACTCTCGTGTGACCCGGCGCGTTTTCCGCCGGACCGGCTCTTGGACAATCCGGCGAAGGTTCTCGTCCGACGACGAGCCCTTAGTCCGTTGCCTTTTTGCCCGGACCCGGCGGTGAAAACAGAGTGGGCGTCGAAAGATCCGCGGTGTGCCGATTGACCGAAAACGATTTCGTTTCCGGTCTCAATCCTGTGACGGCCGCGACCTTCTACCTGACCCTGCCGCTGATGGTTCAGGGGTTCCAGCATTCGTTCACCGTGAACGAAACCGCCGACGGCTTGCTGGTGAACAGCGACCTGACGCTGTCCATCGACACGGGTTTCCCCTGCCCGTTTGGCGGGCAAAACAGAGGTGGCGACCGATTACCCAGCCAAACGGTCTCGGCCGACGGCGTTCCCTACACTCTGAAACTGGGCTTCTCGAACGACGACGGGAAGACGATTCTCAATGACTTCCTGGTAGCGGAGGCAAATCGCGGGCAAGCGCCGTTAGGTCTTGGGTTGTCGGCACCGGGCTCGGCGCCCTGCTGTGCGCGGCACGGCGCCGGACGCGGGCTTACGGCACCGCAATCCTTCCCGGGCGGTTGCGCCGGCTAGCGGACCAGGTGATAGCTGGATTGCCG
The DNA here is from genome assembly GCA_964395885.1 of uncultured Solibacteraceae bacterium. Lineage (GTDB taxonomy): Bacteria > Acidobacteriota > Terriglobia > Bryobacterales > Bryobacteraceae > JAPKYZ01. Next base: position 3,942 of record CAYNDS010000038.1, read on the forward strand.
CCGATTGATCCACGACGCCCGCCCAGCGGCATCCAACGAGGCGTCTTCCTCCATGCCGATCCACAGGTCGCGGTTGTTCCATTCCGGAACCGGCACGCGGGCCGAGAGTTCGATCGAGAACCAGGTCTCCGGCATCAGCGGCACATCGCCCCGTCCGGGGACGCCTTCCTGACGGTCCCAGAGTCCGATGAGAGGACCGGCGCCGTGGCCGTGGTCGCCGATCGGATGCGAGTAGACGGTGCCCTTGATTCCGGCGGCGCGAATGCGGGCGAGCGAAGATTTCAGCACCTCGTTGCCGCTGCGTCCGGGCTTCATCTCTTCCATGACGATGTCCTGCATCGATTGCGCCTTCCGAAGTGCCTCGCGAATCCCCGCCGGAGGCTCCGTCTCGCCGGCGCGCAACACGTAGCCCATGTGCTGCGTGTCGGTCTTGAGATTCATCGCCGTGATGCCGACGTCGCAGTGCAGCACGTCGCCGCGGTCAATGGTCACCGGATCGTCCTCACGCAACTGCGCGGCGGGGGCAACCGGCTCACCGGCGGGCTTCTGCACGCGCACCGTCGGCTGGAACCACGTCGTAAAGCCGGCGCGGCGGAACTCCTCGCGCATCCACCAGACCACGTCGGCGTTGGTGGTCTTGCCGGGCGTGATCACCTCGCGCGAAAACGCGCGGGCAATCATGGCGTGCACCCAGTCCATCATCGTGCGGTAGTAGGGCAGCATGCCGGGCACGCGCAGGCTGATGTACTCAATCGGCAGGTTCTCGGCGCGAATCAGTTTGGCGCGATTCTCCGGACCCAGCGCTTCTTCCAACTGCTCCCGCTCTCCGGCGGAAAGTCCGTCGGAAAAGGCATGCGTATGGCTGATATCGATGGCGATGTTTTTCGGACTGCGCGCGTCGATCAGCTTGCGCAGCGTCGCCCATTGCTGGTCGAGATACAACTCGCGATTGGCGTTGTCCGGGTCGCGGTAGACCTGGTAGAGACCGCCGTTCGAGCCGCCGCCGAGCGCCAGCCGCTCGACGCCTTTCTCCGGTCCCCGGTCAAAGAAGACGTAGATGGTGCGGCGCCGCGCGGCGAACATCGTCGGCGACACCAGCGAGAAGAAGACCGGATCTTCGTTGTACTCGCGCGAGATCACCAGCCACATGGACACGCCATGACGGCGCATCACCATGGGAAGGTGCTTTTCCAGGCGCTCCGCCAGCCACGACTGTTGAATGGCGGCTTGCTCGCGCAGCGGCGGCAGGGGGCCAAGCGTCTGCGCCGCCGCCGGAAAGCCGCTGCAGAAGACCAACGCGGCAAGCGCGGCGCGCAATCGACCGTTCCTCACTTCTTGAACAGCTGATCGAAGGCGGCGCGGGCGTCCGACGCAGTGCGGGGAGCCGGCATGGTGGCGGCAATGACCGGCGCTGCCGATGGCGCGGCGGCGTCCCGCGCAACGGTCACTCGCGGGGAGAACAACGTACACTCGTTGGCCTGATCCTTCACCGCGATTCGCACCGGAATCGGTTTGCGGCACTGGAAGCGCGTCGACGGCTCAAAGTGCGCGCACTGCTTACAGCAATGCAGCGCGACGTTGCACTTCGGGCAGTTGGCCTGAAAGTCCGTGCCGCCCGGCAGCGTCGTCGCACAGTTATAGCAGCGCGAGGCGGTGACGGTCTGCACCAGGCGGGGAAGGCGTGGTCCGGTAATGTCAATGGGTGGCCGCGGGCCGGACGGCTTTGCTCCGAAGGACCTGTCGCGCTGTTCGCCGCGATCGGAATCCATATACCCGCGCTGTTTGTACTTGCGGTCGCTATCCATGTGGACCGAAGAGGCTCCTTGCTCAGTCGTAGCTCGAACGATGGGAATACAGTCGTGGGTTGCTGGGCTCGCGGACCGTTCCGGGGGAGAAGACCGGAATGGAACCCGGCTTCGAGGCCGGTAAGCTTCTGAATTCCTTTACTTTGGCCATCCGGCAGAGTCTCTTTGGCGAGCCCCGCTCGTCGGCCTACTTGGTATTTAACATGGATCGGTCGAGAGATCCAGAAAAAAGTGGCCGCGTGCGAACGGGCGCGGCGCAAATCGTACTATCGAATTAACTCCACTTCATCAGCGGGTTGCAGGGACGGTTCAGCGGGTCCTCGAAATGATTCGGCGACACGCGAATCGCAAAGCCCAACCGGCCGGTGTGTTGCGGCACAAATCCCCGCGCGAAGATGATGGAGGCTCCCTCCAATCCTTCGGGTTTCAACTGCACCACCTCGGTATCTTCGAGATGGCCGGACACACCGACGCGCCCGACGACAGCCTCCACCTTGACATCTTCCGGCTTCAGCCCGGCCAGATCGACCGTGCTGCGCACCAGAATCGGCTGTCCACTGATCACGGTATCCGGCAAGTCCCAGCCGGCCTGTCCGATGCGGACCCGGTCCCAGACCTGCTCGACGCCGCGCTCCCACGTTGCCTTTTCGCGCGCTGCCTCAAAATGCTTTGCGCTGGTGGTCAACCATCCATCGTGCGCCGGCAGATACAACAGCTGCATGTACTCGTGGATCATCCGCTGCGCGTTGAACTGCGGCGAAATCGACCGCAGGCACTGCTTCACGCGGGCCATCCACTCGCGCGGCGCGCCCTCGGGCTGCCGGGCGTAGTACATCGGCAGGATCTCGTTCTCGAGCAGCGAGTAGATCGCCGTCGAATGGATCGCATCCTGATCCTCGGAGTAGGGCTCCCGATCGCCGATCGCCCAGCCGCCGGAGGTCTAGTAGGCTTCATCGAACCATCCGTCGAGGATCGACAGGTTCAGCACGCCGTTGATTGCCGCCTTCATGCCGCTCGTCCCGCAGGCTTCCTCGCCGCGGCGCGGATTGTTCAGCCAGAGATCGACGCCCTGCACCAGCTGTTTGGCGACCTCGATCGAGTAGTCTTCCAGGAACACGAGGTGCGGCGCAATCACCGGGTCCCGCGTCAGCTGCACGATGTCGTGAATGAACGTCTTGCCGGGAATATCCTTCGGATGCGCCTTGCCCGAAATGATGATCTGCACCGGCATCTTCGGATTCGATACCAGCCGCCGCAGCCGCTCCACATCGCGGAACAACAGCGTGGCGCGCTTGTACGTCGCAAAGCGGCGGGCAAACCCGATCGTGAACACGTCCGGATCGAAGATGTTTTCCAGGCGCCGTAACTCGGTCGCCGATGCCTTGCGGCGATACGCCGCTGCCACCATGCGTTCCCGCAGGAACGTCACCAGCAGCCGCTTCCGTTTGCGGTGCGCCTGCCAAAGCTCCTCGTCCGGCACCTCCGCCACCTGATCCCAAATGCGCGGATCCGGATACCGTTCGCGCCAGTCCGGTTGCAGATAGCCGTCGTAGAGCGTGGCCAGGTCCCCATTCAGGAACGTCGGCAGGTGGACGCCGTTCGTAATGGAGGTGATCGGCACCTCGCGCACCGGCAGGCTGGGCCACAGGTCCCGCCACATCTCCTGCGAGACTTCCGAATGCAGCCGGCTGACCGCGTTCCGATACGCCGACAGCTTCATCGCGGCAATCGCCATCGAGAAGCGTTCCGTCCCGTCCTGCGCATTGCGGCGCCCGATGGAGAAAAACTGCGCGGCGCTGATCCCGGACTCCTCGCAATAACGCCGGAAGTACTCCCACAGCACACCCGGGTCGAACAGATCGATGCCCGCCGGAACCGACGTGTGCGTCGTAAAGACGTTGTTGGTCCGTGTTGCCTCCAGTGCCGCCTCAAATGACAGAGACTCGGATTGCATCAGATCCCGAATCCGTTCGATGGCCAGAAACGCCGAGTGGCCCTCGTTCATATGAAACACCGTCGGCTGCAGGCCCAGCGCCTTCAGCGCGCGCAAACCACCGATTCCTAAGACAATTTCCTGTCGGATTCGCGTGTGATGGTCGCCGCCGTACAACTGATCGGTGATGTCGCGGTAGTCCGCCAGCCGTTCATTCTGCGAAATGTTGGTGTCGAGCAGGTAAAGATTGACGCGCCCCACCTTCACGTTCCACACCTTGATCGCCACCTGTCCCTGCGGCAGGTCCACCGAGACAATCAACTCGTCGCCGTTGGCCTGCAACACCGGTTGAACGGGAAGGTTGAAGAAGTCGTTGACCGGGGTGCGCTCCACCTGCCACCCGTCGGGATTCAGGGATTGCTGTAAATAGCCCTTTTGGTACAGAAGGCCCACGCCAACCAGAGGGATTTCAGCGTCACTTGCGGCCTTTAAGTGATCGCCCGAAAGCACGCCGAGTCCGCCAGAATAAATCGGCATGCAGTCCACCAAGCCATACTCCATCGAGAAGTATCCGATGAGCTGTGCCGAAGACGATGCGGGCGTTCCCAGATAGGCGTCGAAGCGCTCACAGGCTTTCCGGTAGAGGGCCAGATAGCGGGGGTCTGAAGCGGAGCGATCCAGTACGGATTGGCTTAACTGGTTCAGCATCAACACCGGGTTGTGCGTTGCCTTCCAGAGCGCCGGGTCGAGGCGACGGAACAGGGTGCGGAGGCTATGATCCCAACTCCAGAGGAGGTTGTAGGCGAGTTCCGGCAATCGGGACAGTTTCTCTGGAAGTGCCGGACGGACAACAAACTCGCGGAGCGGAGAGATTTGGAACCCCATCAGACCACCTTCATATTAACTAAGATTAACATTTATGTTGGAGGAAGATTATATAACGTATAATCTGCACCATGAAACTGAGCGCTCAGGAAGAGTACGGGTTGCGCTGCCTGCTGCACATGGCGGCCCAGGGTGATCGTGCCAGCCTTAGTATACCCGAGATTAGCCGGGCCGAAGGGTTGTCGATTCCCAACGTGGCCAAGCTGATGCGAATCCTCCGCTTAGCCGGATTCGTGGTGAGCGTTCGGGGTCAGGCGGGCGGCTATATGCTGGCGCGTCCGGCCGAGCAGATCTCGGTTTCCTCGGTGATGGAGGCGCTGGGCGGGCGGCTGTTCGGGCCGCAGTTCTGCACCCGCCACGCCGGGCTGCTGAGCGCCTGCGTCCATAACGATGATTGCTCGATGCGGAGTGTCTGGAAGGTCCTTCAGGAGACGATCGAGGCGACCTTGAAACGGACGACGCTGCGGGACCTGCTGCGGCGCGAAGCGGAGATGACTACCTTTATCCTCAGCGAAGTGAGGCCTGCCGCCCCGAACGGGCACGACACGGCGGCCATCGCCGCGCACTGATCCGCCCCCCGCGCCTCCCGACGGAGACGCTACAATCGGCGCTGTGCCGGCACTGGTTTCGTTTCGCGACGTCGGCTTCACGGTGGATGGCCGGCCGATTCTGAGCGGCTTTGGCCTTCAGGTGGAAGAGGGCGAAACGGTGGTCCTTTTGGGGCGAAGCGGCTCCGGCAAGACTACCGCCCTGAAGATGGTGAATGCCTTGCGACAACCGACTTCGGGCAGCGTCGAGGTGCTGGGCCAGACGACGTCCGCGTGGGACGTCGACAGGCTGCGCCGCCAGATCGGCTATGTCGTGCAGGAAGGCGGGCTGTTTCCGCATTGGACGGTCGCGGAAAACGTCGCTGCTCCGTTGCGCGTCGCCGGAGCCGGAGCGCCGCAGCGGCGGCAGAGCGCCTGCGCGATGCTGGAACGGGTCGGTCTTGCTCCCGCGCGGTATGCGGACCGGCTGCCGCGCGAATTGTCAGGCGGAGAGCGGCAGCGCGTCGGCGTGGCACGCGCCCTGGTGGGAGAGCCGCGGCTGCTGCTGTTTGACGAACCCTTCTCGGCCCTCGATCCGGTGGCGCGCCTGGAGTTGCAGCGGCTGTTTGCGGCCTTGCGGCGGGAGTTGGGTACGACGGCTCTGTTCGTGACGCATGACCTCAACGAGGCGCAGCGGGTTGGGACGCGGATCGCGGTCCTGGCGGGGGGCAGGGTAGTGGACGCTCTTCCGGCAGACCGCTTTGCTGCGGCGACATCTCCGGAAGCCGCCGCATTTCAGGAGGCATTCTGCTGGCCGAAATTGGCAGACTGACGCTGGACCACCTGGTCCTGGTCCTGCTGGCGGTGACCGTCGCCGCCGCGGCGGGGCTGCCGGCGGGATTGTTCTGGGCGCGCCGTCCGCGCTATCGGGAACCGATTCTTTCGCTCGCCTCGATCGCGCAGACGGTTCCGAGCCTGGCGCTGTTCGGGTTTCTCATTCCGTGGTCGGGCATCGGCGCGCGGACGGCCACCATCGCGCTGGTTCTCTACGCGATGCTGCCGATCCTTCGCAACACGGTCGTCGGGCTGAACGGAATCGACGGGCAACTGCTGGAATCCGCCGACGCTCTCGGCTTGACGCCGCGACAGCGGCTCTGGTGGGTGGAGTTGCCGCTGGCCGCGCCCTCCATTCTGGCGGGACTGCGGATCGCGACGGTGACGACGATCGGAACGGCGACGATCGCGGCGGCGATTGGAGCGGGCGGTCTGGGCGAGTTGATTTTTCGTGGCGTGGCGACCGTGGACAGCCGGCTGATTCTGGCCGGGGCGATTCCGGCGGCCGGGCTCGCGCTGCTGTTCGAGGGAGGATTCTCATGGATGGAAAAGCGGCTGTATCGGGCGTCGTCGCTTTGGCGGTCGCACTAGCCGGGTGCTCGTCGACGAAGGCGCTCCGGGTCGGGTCAAAGAACTTTACGGAGCAGTTGGTGCTCGGCGAAATCGTGGCGCAGTATCTGGAGGCGAAACAGGCGCGCCCGGTGGAGCGCCGGCTCAACCTGGGCGGGACGCTGCTGGCGCATCAGGCCTTGGAGGCGGGCGAGATCGATCTCTACCCGGAGTACACGGGAACGGCGCTGGCGACAGTTCTCAAGAGCGACCTGGCCACCGACCCTGGCGTTGCATTTGCGCGGTGCCGGCAGGAGTACCGCCAGCGGATGAATCTGGAATGGCTGGAACCGCTCGGGTTCAATAACTCCTTTGCGATGACGGTGCGGGGAGAAGACGCCCGGGCCAAGAACCTGCGGACGCTCACCGAGGCTGCCGAGGCCGGACCCTGGCGGTTGGGTGTCGGCCATGAGTTTCAATCGCGCTCCGACGGGTTTCCGATTCTGATGAAGGCCTACCCGCTCCGGCAGGAGACGGCACCGCGCGCGATGGATCTTGGGCTGATGTTTCAGGCGCTGGAGCAGAAGTCGGTGGACATGATCGCGGCCAACACCACGGACGGCCTGCTGGAGGGGCGGGACTTCGTAGTGCTGGAGGATGACAAAAGTGTCTTTCCCCCTTACCAGGCGGCGCTGGTGGTCCGCCAGGACACGCTGGCGGCGAATGCCGGCCTGGCCGAGACCTTGGGCCAGCTTTCCGGAAAGCTGGACGAAGCAGCGATGCGGCGGCTGAACAAAGCCGTCGATGTCGACAAAAAGCAACCGCGCGATGTCGCGCGAGAGTGGCTGGTGTCGAGCGGTTTGCTGCCGGCGAAGTAGGCTAGGGCCGGAAGCGGACCTGCGCCGTCAGCCCGGGCCGGGCGGCGGGTGAAGGAGCGGCGAAGTGGATGGCGACAGCGGTACCCTGCACCGTGTCGATCGTGCCGGAAATGGGCTCCGGCCCGGTCTCCGCCAGCAGAATCCAGGCGGGTGCGCCCGGCTGAAGATCCTTTGCCACGGCCTCCGGAACCTCGGCGGCGACGGTCAGCTCCGTCAGGTCCACGGCGATTTCAAACAGGTTGGCCAGGTCCCCGGCCACCTCGTCGCCGTTGTTGGCGCGGTGCGACAGCAGAACGCCGGTTACGGGCGCGCGAATGTCGGATTGCTGGATGCGCTCGGTGGCGTCCTCGAAGTCGGTGCGGCGTCCGGCGAGCTGCTTCCTCGTCTCGTCGAGCTGCCGTTGTAACGCCTGGAGCCGATTGCCGGATTGGCGGGCAATCTCGGTCAGCGCGGTCGATTCGGCCTTGAGCCGTTCGTATTCCTTCTCCGACTTTTCGAACGTCAGGCGGGGGGCGGCGCCTTCGGAGTAGAGCAGCTTCTGACGCGCGTAATCCTTTTCGGCGGCGGCAAAGGCCAGACGCGCGCGCGTGGAGTCGGCCTCGGCGCGCGACTGTTCCAGCCGGGCGGAGACCGCTTCCGATTCAAGCGAGCTGATGCGGCTTTCCAGCTTCGCCAGCTCTTCCTGCGCCTGCTGTGCTTCCAACTCCAGCGAGTTGTTTCGGATATGGGCGAGCAGCTGGCCCTCGGCGATCTCCTGACCATCGGTCACTTCGAGACCTTCCAGTACGCCGTCAATCGGCGCAGCCACCGGAACGATGTGGCGGGCACGAACGATACCCGGAAAGGAAGGCGGCTCCGCCGAGGCGGAGGGCGGCGGCGCAGCGGCCGGAGCCGGCGCGGCCTTCCGGAACTGCCAAGCGGCTCCGGCCGCCGCGGCCACAACCGCGATGCCCAGCACGACCCAGTACGACCGTTTCATTGGTGGTGAACCAAAGGGCGATGATATCCTTGCGCTTGGTGAAGATGCTCCGTCTTGGTGACGACATTGACGACTACTGCATCAAGTGCAAGCGCGTGACGAACCATGCGATTGTGGCGCTGGTGGAGGAGTCTCCCGCGAAGGTGCGCTGTAAGACCTGTTTCCACGATCATGAGTATCTTCGGGAACAGGCTCCGCCCAGCAAGAAAGAGTTGAAGAAGAACGCCGCCACGCCGCCCGCCTGAACCCGCTCTCAGGTGCGGCCCATCTCATCGCGAATCTCGGCGATGATGCGCTCTTTTTCCGGGCCGGTGAGTTCGCGCTCCAGCCGCTGCAAGGCCACGCCGACCACGTCGCGATGGTGCAGTCTTGAGCCGAGGCCCGCCTTGTCGCTCAACTCCAGCCAGATGTCGTGCAGCCGGTCGATGTCTTCCGGCCAGAGGCGCGGCGGGTGCGGTCCGAGATTGACGTACTTGGACGGTCGGTCCGCGGCGATGATTTCGAGCGAGAAGGCATGGCGCGGTTCCGGCAGGCGTTCCCAGGCCAGGCCGATGCGCCGGGCGAGTTCATCGGAAGCCATTTTGGCCGACACGCCCGTGACCAGACGCGAGGCGCGCAGCTTGTTGGCCGTCTGCACCATGGCATCGAACGGGTCGACCGCCGGAACGACGAGCAGTTCGACGGGCTTGCCCTGCTTTTCGGCCATCTCGACGACGTGGGAAAACAGCTCCTGCTCGTAGTCGGTGAAGAGTTGATCATCGGTGAGCTGATACTCACCGGCGCCGGTGGAGATGGGCCGCACCGTCATCACGACGATGTCGTGCCGCCGGAGATTGGTCTTCGCCAGCGTCTTCTTGAGATGGTCCATCTGTTTCCAGCCGCGGACGGCGACGAGGATGCTACCCGGGCGGGCGTCGACGGCTTCCGTGTCGACTTGTGGCGCGTGCTCCAGGTTGAACTGCTCCAGACCGGATTGCCCGGCGCTGCGCTTGCGGGCATTGATGCGCTCAGAGACGAGGAAGAGCACAAACAGGACGAGCGTGAAGGCGATACCGGAGATGGTGGCGATCTTCTTTGAGAACAGATTGGCGATGGCGATGACGAACAGCGAAAACGTGATCATCGCCAGGCCGATCGGCAGTTCCGTATTGCCGACGCGAAGATTCAGCGGGACCTTATATTCCTGGTCCTTGCGCTGGAAGCGAAGCGCGAGCACGCCAAGCGCCTTCAGGAAGAAGCTCCAGATGACGCCAAAGGCATAGGCTTCGCCCAGCAGATAGACATCGCCCTGCGAAAGCAGAATGGTGACCATCTGCAGCAGGGCGATCATGTTGATGATGCGGTGCGTCGTGCCGAACTTGGCATGCGGGCGGCGGAACCATTCCACCAGGACACCGTCTTCGGCAACGCGATTCAGCACGCCGTTGGCGCCGATCATAGACGTGTTCACGGCGCCTGACAGGATGAGGCCGCCGACGATGACGACGAAGATGTGGAAGGCCAGGCGAAGCAGATCCGGCCCGACCATGCTCATGGAGAGGCCGCCGATCAGGTTGTCGTAGTACTTCGGCCGTTCGGCTTCCGGGATGATCATGCCGGCCAGCATGGTGATCACGCCGGTGGAGACGACCGCATAGAAGCAGACGATGTTGGCCGTGATCTTCAGGTTCTGCAGCTTCGGGTAGGCGATCTCGCGATAGACCTGGGCGAGCGTCTCAAAGCCGCTCATGGCAAGCAGCGAGTGTCCGAAGCAGACGACGAAGGCGGCCGCCGGGATGGTGGGCCAGATCGTATCCTGCAGCCACCCGAGAGAGTGTTCCGAGAAGCGGATGGTTTCGAGAGACGGCAGCGGCGGCAGTTGATACCGGCCCGTGACGACGATGGTAATGATCGACCAGAGGATCATCAGGACCACCATCACGCTCATGATCTGCATGATGCGGAGCGCCTTGCCGCTGGACTCGTGGATGCCCTTGATGTTGCTGCGCCAGAAGAACGTGGTGACGATGATGCCGAAGATCATCGCGAAGCGGTTCGGGTCGACGTGATAGTCACGATGGCCGAGTTCGAAAAACTCGTTGATGAGGCGTCCGATGTACTGGCCGGCGGAAACGGACGAGATGGGGCCGGTCAGCACGTAGTCGACAACGAGTGCCGATACCGAAAGCTTGGCCATGGTGTGGCCGAGCGAGTCCCGGACGACGACGTAGACGCCGCCGCGGACAAACATGCTGCAGCTTTCCATGTAGACGCTGCGGACGGCGAAGCTGAAGAGCATGACGGCGAGGACGAACCACGGAGCGGAGCGTCCGATCGCCTGTTCCGCAATGCCGCCGGCGTAGTAGGAAGACGACGCGAGATCGCTGAGCACGATCGCCGCGCCTCTCCAAAATGAGATGAAGGAGAGAGCGACCGTGGTAGCCACCACGATCTTAGCGGGTGAGCCCGCGGACGGCCCGTTGGGCCCCGTGGGCTGCGAAGTGCTCACAAGCCTTATTCTACGCCTAGGCGCGGCAAGCAATGGAAACGGCGCGGCGGATCATCCAATCGTTGAGGGAGAACGGGCACAGTGCCTGGCTGGTGGGCGGCTGCGTGCGGGACCTGCTGCTGAAGCGGCCGGTGACGGATTACGACGTCGCCACGAGCGCCCGTCCCCAGCAGGTGCAGGCGCTGTTTCCGGGCGCGCGGCTGGTGGGCGCGCATTTCGGCGTCGTGCTGGTGGACGGCGTCGAAGTGGCGACGCTGCGCAGCGAATCGTCCTATCGGGACGGGCGGCATCCGGAGCAGGTGTCCTTTGAGACCGACCCGGCGCAGGATGCGCGCCGGCGCGACTTTACGATCAATGCGCTGTTTCTCGACCCGCAGTCCGGCGAGGTGCTGGACTTTACCGGGGGCCGTGCGGACCTGTCCGCGCGCGTGATTCGCGCGATTGGAGAGCCATCGGAGCGCTTTGCCGAGGATCACCTGCGGTTGCTGCGGGCCGTGCGGTTTGCGGCGCGTCTGGACTTTGCGCTCGACCCGGGGACACGGACGGCCATCCAAGCCGCTGCGCCGTTGATTCATCGCGTGGCGGCGGAACGGGTCCGCGACGAACTGACGCGGATGTTCACGGAAGGAAACGCGCGGCGGGCTCTGGAACTGCTGGACGAAACGGGGCTGCTGGCGGAGGTGCTGCCGGAGGTGAAGCGGTACCAGGGCGTGGAACAGCCGCCGGAATACCATCCCGAGGGCGACGTCTGGACACACACCCTGTTGATGATGGACGGGCTCAGGAACGCCTCGCCGGAGCTCGCCTGGGGCGTGCTGTTGCACGACGCCGGAAAGCCGGAGACGTTTGAGCGTCTGGACCGGATCCGCTTCAACGGGCATGTCGAAGCGGGCGTGAGAATTGCTCGCGCGATTGCGGCGCGGCTGAAGTTCTCACACGATGAGACGGAACAGATCGTGGCGCTGGTGGCGAATCACATGCGGTTCGGCGACATGCACCGGATGAAGGAGTCCACCTGGAAGCGTTTTCTGCGCCTGCCGCGGTTTTCAGAGCACCTGGAGTTGCACCGGTTGGATTGCAGCTCCAGCCATGCGCAGCTGGACAACTACCGGCTGGCAAAGGAGCGCTTCGAGACGATGCCGGAAGAGGTGCGCCGTCCAGAGAGGCTGTTGACGGGCAGTGACCTGATTGCCGCGGGGTGGCAGCCGGGTCCGGCGTTTCGACGGGTTCTGGAGCAGGTGGAAGACGCGCAGCTCGAGGGGCAGGTGACAACAAAGGAAGAGGCCCTGCGGCTTGCCGAGCGACTTCGGGCATAGTTCGGCCTTGTGCACTGCGGAAAGGAACCGGAGGGCGGAAGCGTGCCGCCCGTTCCGGTTGCCTGCGATGTTTCGTTTTCGCTCCGGAGCCGCCGTTTGTTGTTCCTGCAACGGCAAGAGGAACCCGAGTGACCTGGTCTCAGGCGAGGGGCGGCTCTGGCGCCGCCGGGCCCCCGTCATTTCACTGCACCCTCGTCGGCTGGCCTAGGATTCCAACTCGTGTCGCCCGGTTGGTAAGACCGGACGCGTGGGTAGACCGTCGCAGAGCGAGACGCAACGGCTCTCGATCGCCATGTTGTCGCATGACGGGCGGAGTGCGTGCCCTCAGACTCCCGAAATGATTGACTTTGCGCAAGAAAAAATCTTGCGAGGTGAGTGACCGGAAGTCACCTTCGGTCTCCCTAGCTGACGCCGCCGGCGACGCGGGCGGTGATCATCCACTTCAGGATGCCTTGCGGCTGAGGGCCGAAGGACTCCATGTCGATGCGCATGATGGCGCCCTTCTTGAAGTCGATGCGGAGGTTTGGCGCGTTCAGCAGGTAGGCCGCGGTGGCGCTGATCAGGGGTTCATGGCTGGCGAGCAGGATGGAGTCAACGGCGCGGTGGGCGCGGATCTCCTGCCAGACGAGGTCGGGGCGGCCGTCGGGAGTGAGCGTGTCGCTTTCGAGCAATTCGGCTTCGTTCGACAGAAGTTCGGAAACCATGTCGGCGGACTCGCGGGCTCGGCGATAGGGACTGGACAGAATGAGCGACACGGCGGTGTCGGCCTGACGGGCCAGGCGCAAGACCTCTTTCAGCTTGCGGCGGCCTTCGGGCACGAGAGCGCGCGCGGAGTCCGGCTGACCCGGTGTCGGATCCTCAGCGATCCCGTGGCGGAGGAGATAGATCTGCATCGGTCTCCTGGCGTCATTCTGGCATACTGAGTGTGCTTGCAAACAGTAGCAAACGAAAATGTTTGGGCGCGAGTCGCACTTTTTTCCACGCTGGCAAGCGCATGGGCCTGTTTTTTTGGAATTGCCATCGCTCAGACATTGCTCTTTGTTGCGTTTGTGACGTTGTTGTTTTCGCGGCTGCCGCTGCGATTTCCTCCGCTCCGGTGGCCGCTGGGATTGCTTCTGGCCTGGACGCTGGTTTCGATGGCGATGTCGGCCGACGGCTGGGCGGGGCGTCCGCAACTGCGGAAGTTCGTGCTGTTTGCGGTGCTGTTGGTGACCGTTTCGACGGTGCGGCGGATCGAACACGCAAAGTGGCTGCTGGTGGGCATCGTGGCGGTGGCGCTGGTCAGCAGCGGGCTGAGTTTCGTGCAGTTTGCGGATCGCATCCGGGAGGCTCGGGCGGCGGGGATGGATTTTTACACCTACTACACGCCGAAGCGCACCACCGGGTTCATGAGCCACTGGATGACGTTTTCGGGAGAGGTGCTGACGGCGTTCCTGGTGGCGGGGGCGTTTACCTTGTTTGAGAAGAAGTCGCGATGGGGCACGGTGCTGGGCCTGGCGGCAACGGCGGTGCTGGCGGCGGCGCTGGTGCTGAATCAGACGCGCGGGATCTGGCTGGCGGCGGGCGCCGGGGCGGTCTATCTGCTCGCTGTCTGGCGTCCGCGGTGGCTGCTGGCGTTGCCGGTGCTGGCGGTGCTGCTCTATCTGGCGGCGCCGGGCGCGGTGCAGCAGCGCGTGCTGTCGATGGCGAAGCCGCATGGGACGACAGATTCCAACCAGCACCGGATTGTGTGTTGGCGCACGGGTTGGGAGATGGCCAAGGCGAATCCGCTGTTCGGGGTGGGTCCGGAGCAGGTGGGTCCGCAGTTTTTGCAGTACGTTCCCGCGGATCTCGGGCGCCCGTTGCCGGAGGGTTGGTACGGCCACGTGCACAATGTCTTTCTGCAGTATGCGGCGGAGCGAGGATTTCCCGCGCTGGCGCTGCTGTTGTGGCTGCTGGGCCGGATGGCGTGGGACTGGCGGCGTGCGCTGGCAAGCGCGGATGCGGGGCGCCGGTTTGTGCTGCACAGCGCTCTGGCCGTGTGGGTGGGCGTGGTGGTCAGCGGGTTGTTCGAACACAACCTCGGCAACAGCGAGGTGCTGCACGTGTTTCTGGCAGTGGCAGCGGCGGGCTATGTGGCGACAATGGCGTCGCCTGAAACGGTGGGAGCGGGCGTCTGAACGGGCAGGGCCGGCCGCAGTGCCGCCGGCCGGTCTCCGTTAGTAGTTGGCCAGCAACGCCTCTTTGCGCTGGTTCTCGGCGGCGTCGACTTCGTCGGCGGCTTCTTCCATCTCCGTGCGCGTAAGCGTGACGAGAACCTTGTCCATGTCCTGCCAGGTCTCGATCATCTTCTTCAGGTAGAAGGCGGCGAGTTTCATGCACCACGGGTCCGACAGCGTGACACTGCGGTCCTTGCTGAGTTCAAGCAGCAGCGGATGGGGCAGCGCGATCACCTTTTCGATGGTCGACTCCGGCTCCTGCAAGTACCACTTCACATCTACCGTGTCGGCGTGGCGGATGGAAATGCCGGTCTGCAGCCAGCGAAGTTCCGCTGTCCAGGCGCGCCCAAACGGGTCAGTCGCCTCAAAGTGCCGGTAGTTCTGGATCATCAATCCCTAGTATAGGCAGCCTGAGCCTAGACCGTGGACGGCAGGCGGACGAGCGATAGAAACTCATCGCGCGTGGCCTTGTCCTTGCGGAAGGCGCCCAACATGGAACTGGTGGCGGTGGAGGAGTGCTGCTTTTCGACGCCGCGCATCATCATGCAGAAGTGGCGAGCCTCGGCAATGACGCCGACGCCGCGCGTGTCGAGGACGTCCTGGATGGCTTCGGCCACCTGCTGCGTCAGACGTTCCTGCACCTGGAGGCGGCGGGCGAACATGTCGACGATGCGGGGCACCTTGGAAAGACCGATGACCTTCTTGTTCGGCAGGTATGCGACGTGCATCTTGCCGTAGAAGGGCAACATGTGATGCTCGCAAAGCGAGAAGAACTCGATGTCCTTCACCACCACCATCTCGTCGTACTCGACATCGAAGAGTGCGCCATTGACGATCTGCTCGATGTCGGCATGATAGCCGGAGGTGAGAAACCGCATCGCCTTTTCCGCCCGCATGGGCGTACGCAGAAGTCCATCGCGGGACGGATCCTCGCCTAACTCCTTGAGGATTGATTCCACGTTGGCGGCGATTTCGCCGGATTGTGGGTCGGCCAGCAGCACCGGCTGAGCCTTCGGCAGCTTCACTACCGTCTTAGTGTCGGACTTGGTCGCTCTCACGCTCATTGGATCTCGAAGATATTGTTCCTGGTCTCAAAAATACGCACACCGGCAAGGGTAGGCAGATCGGCGGTCCAAGCTGCCCGAAGACGCTGTTCGACGACGACGGCGAGATTCTCCGTTGTTGGCACCAGTTTTGCGAATTCCGGTACGTCGACGTTCAGGTTGCGATGGTCAAACGGGTCAACGACGGTTTCACGAATGATCCGGTCGAGCGGCGCGAGCGGGCAAAGGGTGCCGAGTTTCGGGTCGACCGGGCCCGTGACGCCCACCTCCACCACGTAGTTGTGTCCGTGGCCGAAAGGATTGTTACATTTGCCGAAGATTTCGCGGTTCCGCTCCGCCGAGACTCCTTCGGCGTGGAGGCGATGCGAGGCCGAGAATCGAAACCGCCGCCAGAGCGTCATCACGCGCCGCAATACTCCACGTAGAGATCTTCCGTTTCAAACAGGCGCACCATGGCGAGTTTTGCGTGCGAGCCGGCAAAACGCGGTTCCAGACGGCGCCAGATCTCGATGGCGACATTCTCGGCTGTCGGGACCTTGCCCGCAAACTCGGCCACTTCGAAGTTCAGATGGCGGTGATCGAACGGGTCCACGACGGCCTCGTTCAGGACCTGCTTCACTTCCTTCAAATCGACGATCATTCCGGTGACGGGGTCGGGCGTGCCTTCCAGCGCAACCTCGAGAACGTAGTTATGGCCGTGCCCGTGCGGATGCGCCGCCTCGCCATAAATCCGGCGATTCTCCTCGGCGTTCAAATCCGGATGTGCGCAAATATGCGAAGCCGAGAACTCCACCCGGCGCGTGATCCTCATACATTCCCTAAGGGGTTCGATGCAGGCTGTCGTTGCCGGGATACTAAAATGGAACTGGATGCCTTCCGATCGAGTCTTGCGCGCTCTCGCGGGACTGCTGCTAGCCGGCTTGTCTTTCTTCATCTACGACGCCCTGCGCGACCCCGTGATCAATGTGGGCGACAAAGCGCCGAAGTTCGCCTTCACCACCGACAAGGGGCGTGCGATTGCGCGCGATAACTTTGGCGGCAAACTGCTGGTGTTGAACTTCTGGGCGACGTGGTGTCCGCCGTGCGTGCAGGAGATGCCCTCGTTGAATGAGTTTCACCGTCAACTGAAGGACGCCGGTGTGGTGGTGGTGGCGGTGAGCGTGGACAAGAACGAGAAAGCCTATAAACAGTTTGTGGAGCGCTTCGGGCTGCAGTTTGAGACCGTGCGCGACGCGGCGGCGGAGATCCCGGCCAGCTACGGCACGTTCAAGTACCCGGAGACCTACGTGATCAGCGCGAATGGCGAGGTGCTGGAGAAGTTCATCGGCGAAGAGAATTGGGCGAGCCCGGTCTTGATCGAAAGGATCAAGCGGCTGCTGTGAGTCTCCCGGCGGCGATTCGCGAACAGCTGGTCCGCGTGGTCGGCGAGCGCAACCTGCTCGATCAGCCGCATGACCTGACGCTCTATGAGTACGACGGCGGTGTGGATAAGCACCGCCCGGACTGCGTGGTATTTCCGCGCTCGACGGAGCAGGTGGTGGCGCTGGTCCGGCTGGCGCAGGAGCATCATCTTCCGTTTGTCGGCAGAGGCGCGGGTACGGGGCTGTCGGGCGGCGTGATTCCGCGCGCCGGCGGCATCATGATCAGCTTTGCGCGCATGAACCGGATCCTCGAAATCGATCTGGACAATGAGCGCTGCGTGGTGGAGCCGGGAGTTGTGAATCTGGACGTCACCCTGGCGGTGGCGGGCGAGAAGTACTTTTACGCACCCGATCCGTCGTCTCAACGGGCCTGCACGATCGGCGGCAATGTCGCGGAGAACGCCGGCGGCCCGCACACGCTGGCCTATGGCGTCACGACGAACCATGTCCTTGGTCTGGAAGTCGTGCTGCCGGACGGCACTGTCGTCGAGTTGGGCGGCAAGGAAACGGATCTGCCGGGCTACGATCTGATCGGGCTGCTCACGGGCTCGGAAGGGACGATGGTTCTGGTGACGAAGATCGTGCTTCGTCTGATGCGGGCCCCCGAGATGGTGAAGACCTGCCTGGCGATTTACGATTCCACGGAGGACTGCGGCGCGACAGTCAGCGAGATTACGGCGCGCGCCATCACGCCCGTCGCGATTGAAATGCTGGATGGGCCGATGCTGCGCATGGTGGAAGAAGCCACGCACGCCGGCTATCCGATGGATGCGGCGGCGGTGCTGCTGATTGAACTCGAAGGGATTCAGGAAGCGGTGGAAGAACAGGTGGAGCAAATCCGCCAGGTCTGCCAGGGCTGCCGCGCGCGCGAGTTCCGGGTGGCTCGGGATGCGGTCGAACGGGATCTGCTCTGGAAGGGGCGCAAGAACGCCTTTGGCGCGGTCGGACGGCTGAGCCCGTTCTACTACGTGCAGGACGGCGTGGTGCCTCGGACGAAGATCGCGCCTACGCTAAAGGCGATTGAGGAGTCCGGCCGGAAGTGGGGACTGTCGATCTCGAACATCTTCCACGCCGGGGACGGCAACATGCATCCGATCATCCTGTTCGATGCGCGGGTGCCGGGCCAGTTGGAAGCGGCGCAGCGGTGCGGCGAAGAGATTCTGGACTTCTGTATCTCTGTTGGCGGCTCCATCACCGGGGAGCATGGCGTGGGGATGGAAAAGATGGAACTGATGGCGCACCAGTTTCCGCCCGACACCCTGGATCTGATTGCCCGCTTCAAGAACCTGTTTGACCCGGACTGCCGGCTCAATCCTGGCAAGGTGTTGCCGACGGGACGCGGCTGTATGGAGATTCGGCAGAAGCCGCTGACGGCCTCTAATACTTTGTGATCCGGATTCCAGTTTGCCGTTGACACCCGGAGATTTCGGGTCTACGATCAAGGCATCACTGAGAAAGGAGGTGATCCAGTAAATTTATGAGTTCTGGCAGTTACTTATCCCAGCGTGAGGTGGCCGGCTGTTGAGCCGGAAGCACTAACGTTCAGGTTTCGAACACAGTGACGAAACCGCTGTTCCCTGTGAACCGGTCTCCTCACGCTGACCTGAATTGAAGTTGTTGAGAATGAGCGGCCTGGGGCACTCTGTGCTTCGGGCCGTTCGCGTTTGTTGGCGAATTGCGGTCCAGATGTTACACTAGGAAGGTTATGAAAGCAGGCATTCACCCCGCGTACAATGAGGTCAAGGCGATCTGCGCGTGTGGCAACACGTTCCAGACTCGCTCGACCAACAAGGGCGACCTGCGGTTGGAAATCTGTTCCGCGTGCCACCCGTTCTTCACCGGCCGGCAAAAGCTGGTGGATACGGAAGGCCGCGTTGACCGCTTCCAGAAAAAGGCCGCGAAGTCTCGCGAGCTGCAAGAGAAGCGCAAGAAAGTGCCCGCCGCCGTTTAGCACCTGTCCTGGTTCCCGAGAAATTTTGAGAACGCGCTCTTCGGAGCGCGTTTTTCGTTTTCAGGCCAGAGTGTCGCCGCGGTGATGGGCGCGAAAATGTTCGTCGATGGGCTGGCGTCCGGCGTATCCCGATTCCAGATCATGCCAGGCGAGGATGGCGGCTTCGCCGAGTTTCCAGCACAGCAGGACGTCGCGCCCTTCATAGCGAGTGGGGAAGTCGATCAGGCCGAGATCGAGGTCCTTCAGCTGGACTCCCAGGCCGGTGATCGATTCCACCATTTCCTTCAGGCGTTCCAAGGAGATTTTGCGCTGGTCCCAGAACGCGTGGACGCGGTTGAGATTGACCGAGCTTCCGCCAGCTTGGGCGATGCGCCGCTTCTGCCGCTCCAGGTGGGCCTCGGCCTCCTGCCACTCATCGCGGAGCCGCCGTGCCCGCAGCAGGGCATCGGCGATGGCGGGCAGCAACTCCTCAGCCTCGGCGATGGTGAAGTAGCGGGTCACGCCCCTCTATTGTCGCCTCAGCGGGGTTCCAGCCGTTTCCATTCCTCGTGCGAGATGGCCTTACCGGGCCAGGCGACCTTTTGGAAGGGCCACGCGGTTTCCACCCACCGCTTCATGTCCTGATACAACGCCGTCTCGAAGCCGCGGTCGAAGGCTTCCTTGGTCACCCACATCGTCGCGACGGCATCGTAGCCCTTCTTGCGGCTGGGCCGAAGGTAGAAGCACCCAAGCTCCTTCTTGCCGTCCGGGGTGAGGACGGCGTACGGGAAGCTGGCGCGTGTGTCCCACTGCTTCTGTTCGCCGGCCATGTCCTTGGCCTGGTCGGCCATGGTGAGGTTGGCGGTGGGCCAGTTGCCTCCGGTGGACTTGCGGATGTGGTCGACGGAGCTCATGTAGGCGGCGTAGTCCAACTCGGCGATGGCCGGTCCGAGCGGGACCAGCTTGTAGCCTTTGCCCTGATAGGTGGTGGGCACCTGGAACGACGCGGGGACAAACGGCTCGGCGGCGAGAGCCGAGGCGGCAAACAGCAGAATGCTAGCGAAGACTGGCAAGGTAGTTCCTCCATCCTCCGAACGAGGTGATTTCACGGGCGCCGGTCAGGCCGGCTGGTTCGCAGATAAAGCCTTTGACCGACGAGCCGTCCGCCAACTGCAACGTGCCGATGCCGAGCGGCGGGGGAATCAGCGCGACAAAGCTGCCAAAGGCCGCCACCGGCATCGACCAGACTTCGACTTCGATTCCAGGGCCGGAGAATCCCGGCTCCGCGACAAGGCCCGGCTTGGGCGGCTGTGTCCCGGCGAGCGCGTGCAGCCGATAGTGCGGCGCCGTGCGCGTGGTGAACCGCTTTCGCGCGCCGCGCTCGGTGAGCTGTCCATTGAGCGGCTGCCCTTCGAGGTGGGCTCCGACGACGGCAACGGACACGCAACCAGGCTCCGCGGCGGGGAACGGCTCGCCGAGGAAGCGGGCGCCGATGCGCAGAAGCGCGCGGTCACTGAACGCAGGCCCGAGCCAGGTGACGCCGAACGGCAGACCGTTGGCGCGGAGCCCGGCGGGAACCGCGAGGGCGGCGAGGTCGAGCAGGTTGACGAAGTTGGTGTAGTAGCCCAGGTTGGTGTTCAGCCGAATCGGGTCGGCTTCGACGTCGGCGATTCGATAGATCGTTGGCGCCGTGGGAAGAAGCAGAACGTCGCAAGCCCGCCAGGCAGCCTCGGCGGCGCGTCGCAGTTCGCCTAATCGGTAGGTGGCGCGATGGGCATCGAC
>CAYNDS010000039.1:0-2438 GCA_964395885.1 uncultured Solibacteraceae bacterium
CCTCCACACGCAACGGTTGGACTTCCTGGGACGGAACGGCTTTCCGCGCGCGGCGAGGAACATGGAGTGGGGCAACATGGCACCGCGCATTGGCTTTGCATGGACGCCGCGGAACGGCTTCGTGGTCCGGTCCGGCTATGGGTTGGTTTGGATCGAGCAGGCGGGCATCACGACGCCGTTCACCACGCCGCTCTTCCCGTTCGTACGGACGCTGCAACAGACGTCGCTTGACAATCGGACGGCGGCCTGCCGTTTGTCCGGCGGGCCGACGCTGCGCATTGATCCGATTGGACCCGATAGCGGCTTGGGGCAAGGCGTCTTTGGAGTGCAGCGGGACCAGAAGAGCGGGTATGCGCAGCAATGGAACGTGTCTCTGCAGAAGACATTCGGCACGACGTGGAGTTTCGAGGCGGGTTATCTGGGATCCAAGCTGACCAATCTGGGCGTGCCCGATGTGAATGCCAATCAGCTGACGGTGCCGCAATTGGCTCTGGGCGCCGCGCTGACGGAGCAGGTGGTGAATCCCTTTGCGGGGCAGCTTCCTGGTCCCCTGGGTTTGCCGACGATTGCGCGTCAACAGTTGCTGCGGCCCTTTCCTCGCTTTGCGACGGTGGCGCTTTACCGCAACAACGTAGGGCATTCGACATACCACTCATTGCAGTTCCGGGCGGAGAGGCGCTTTTCGACGGGCTTGAACTTTACGCTGGCCTATACGTTCTCCCGGCTGGTGGACGATGCGGGGGCTGTGTTTGATTCGGCGATTCTGGCCGGACCGGTGGCGGCTTTCCAGGCGGCGGACAGCCACAACCGGCGGCTGGAGAAGGACGTCTCGACGGGCAACATTCCGCAGATTGTGTCGAGCGGGTTCGTGTGGAATCTGCCTTTCTTCCGTTCGCGGAAGTTGCTGAGCGGCTGGCAAGTGGGCGGACTGGTGCGCGTCCAATCCGGCAGCCCTGTCGCCGTGACGCAGCAGCCCAACCGGAATGCGTTTGCGGGGTTCGGCATACAGCGTCCGAACCGGCTGCGCGATCCAAACCTTGCAGAAGGGGAGCGCACGACCGACCGATTTTTTGATACCACGGCTTTCGCAGCCGCGCCGCAGTTCACGATTGGCAACAGCTCTCGGAATCCGGTGCGCGGGCCTGGTTTCGCGGCGACGGACCTGATGCTGGGTAAGACGTTTTCGCTGAACGAGCGCCTACGGCTGGAGTTTCGCGCAAACGCGTTCAACGTGGCAAACTCCGCAAACTTTGGGAATCCGAACGGAGCATTTGGCACGCCCGCCTTTGGCACGATCACCACGGCCTTTGATCCGCGCGTGGTGGAGTTCGCATTGAAGCTCCACTTCTGACGAAGCCGAAGCGGCGATCTAGTTTCGCGCGGCCAGGATGCGGCGGGCCGTCTGGGCGTGAATGGTGACAGTATCAGTGAGGTCTCGCGCGTAACCACCTGCTGTGGTAGCCACGACAGCGGCACCGGCGGCCCGGGCAGCTTCGACGACGATGCGATCCCGTTCGGCGAGTCCGTTCAGAGTCAAGCGCAGGCCGCCGAGTTGATCGTCCTGATAGGGATCGGCCCCTGCCACGTAGAAGACCATGTCGGGACGCCACTCCGCCACGGCAGTTCCGTAGGTGCGCTGCAAGGCATGCAAGTAGCCAGGGTCGTCAAGACCATCCGGAAGGTGTACATCGAGATTCGACGGGGGCTTCTCAGTGGGATAGTTGTCGAACTGGTGGAGGGAGATCGTGAAGACATCGGGATCGTCCGCGAAGATCGCAGCGGTGCCGTTGCCATGGTGGACGTCACAATCGATGATGAGGACGCGGCGAACGACGCCTTCCCGCTGCAGTACCCGGATCGCCACCGCGACGTCATGCAGCGCGCAGAATCCTTCGCCATGCCCGGAAAAGGCGTGATGAAATCCGCCGCCGAGGTTCATGGCCGCACCGTGGCGAAGGGCCAACCGCGCCGCCAGCAGAGTACCGCCGCACATCAGCTTGAAGGCGCGAACCATCTGCTGCGAATAAGGAACCTCCAGGCGGACGATTTGCATCATCGTGAGTGTGCCGTGCGAGAGGCCGTTGACCCAATCGGGTTCATGCACCAGGAGGAGATCCTCATCGGCAATGGGATCCGGACGCGCGATGGTGTCCTCTGAGCAGACCCCTTCGGACAGCAGACGTTCCCGAACCAGTGCGAACTTCGTACTGGGGAAGACATGAGTGCCGAGGTTCAAGTCGTAGCCGGGATGATGAACCAGTTGCATACAATAGTGGTTTGCTTGCCTAGTTCGATTCTCGCCAAAGGCAAGCCCCAACACGAAAGGATTTCATGCGGAAGAAAGTAACGGTTGTCGGCGCCGGTAATGTGGGTGCCAATTGCGCTCTGCGAATTGCCGAGAAGGAACTTGCCGACGTTGTGCTGGTGGACGTGGCGGA
>CAYNDS010000039.1:2448-7235 GCA_964395885.1 uncultured Solibacteraceae bacterium
GCGGAAGGAATTCCGCAAGGCAAGGGGTTGGACCTTGCGCAATCGGGCCCGGTGCAGGGCTACGACGTGAACATCACGGGCGCGAACGACTACGCGCCGACCGCGGGTTCCGACATCGTCATCATCACGGCGGGTTTGGCACGCAAACCCGGCATGAGCCGCGATGATCTTCTTCTGGCCAACTACGAGGTGGTAAAGGCCTGTTCCGAGCAGGTGGCGAAGTATTCGCCGGACGCGATTCTGATTCTGGTGACGAACCCGCTGGACGCGATGTGCTGGACAGCGATGCGCGTGACGAACTTCCCGAAGCATCGCGTGATCGGGATGGCGGGCATTCTGGACACGGCGCGCTACCGGACGTTTCTTGCCGAAGCGTTGCAGGTCTCAGTGCAGAACGTGCAGGCGCTGGTGCTGGGCGGCCACGGCGACACGATGGTGCCGCTGGTCCGGCTGACGTCGGTCGGCGGTATTCCGCTGACGGAACTGCTGCCGCAGGACCAGATCGACGCCATCGTGAACCGGACCCGCACCGGGGGTGCCGAGATCGTGAAGCATCTCAAGACGGGCAGCGCCTACTATGCTCCTTCCGCGGCGGCGGTGGAGATGGCCGAGTCAATCCTGAAGGATCAGAAGAAAGTCGTGCCGTGCGCCGCCTACCTGGACGGTGAGTATGGCATTCACGATCTGTTCGTCGGCGTGCCGGTGAAGTTGGGCTCCAACGGCATCGAGAAGATCTACGAGGTGAAGCTCACCAATGACGAGCAAGCGGAGTTGAACAAGAGCGCCGCGTCGGTGAAGGAGCTCATCGACGTACTGCGCCAGAAAGCCGGCGCGTAAGCGCCCACACCGCAGCCGCGATCGCGGCCGCAAGTCCGGTGGATGGCTCCGGAACGGCGCTTGCCGAACCGGAGTCCCACCGGAACAGTTCAGTCCGCGGATACTCATACTGCCAGTACACCGGGTCCGCATACTGCACCTGAATCCCCCGATACCAGCTGAACGTTCCCTCCGCCGTCGCCCGAATCGTGTATTCCAGCGAGTTGGGCCCCTTCCTGACCTGTGTCTTCGGGCCGACCACCCACTGCGCGGGCGCGTAGATGGCCGGGTCGCCCCCAGACTGACGACCGGCTTGGATGTCCAGCGGCTGACAGAACGGTTGCGGTTCACAGCGGTTAAACGTCACCAGCCCGGTGTGATACTCGTAGCCCAGCGTCAGCGAGTTCAAGAATGTGCCGTTCAGGCTCTGCGTGAACTCGATGGTGCCGATGCCGGTTGCCGGCGGCGGGGTGAACGGCGGACAGGGGCCGTCCAGCGGGCAGACCGTGACGACTCGAATGGGCGAGAACATCCCGGTGAAGATCTGCAGTTCCGGAACGAAGTTGATCGGGTTGCCGACAAAGTCCATGGTGGCTTCAAAGTCGCGGCGGTACGTGGTGGTGGCAACCGCCCGCGCAAACGCGGTTCCGAAGTTCGACTGCGCCCTCGAGACCACCCAAGTTGTACCGGCGGACGGATCGCCCCCCGCACTGGCAAGGGCGATGGCGCTGTAGGTCCGGGTCATGTCCGCGCTGTCAATGCGGAACGCCGTCGTGGTGCTGGAGCCGCTGCTGGTGTTTGAGCGCGTCCCCTGCCAGTCGCTCGCGAACGTCTCAACAGTACTGGAGATCGTGACCACCGGTGCCGCAGCGGCGGGAATCAAACAGATGAACGGCCAAAGAATCCTCATGCCAGCGAGTGTGCCCGGCAACGCTCGCTGGGCACAATTCCCTCGGAGGTAAAGATTGGACATTACCTCCGAGGGAATGGTTTTCATTCCACTTCCATCGATAAGCTGAAGAGGATGCTCCAGCCGCTGTTCCAGCCTACCGTTGCGCCGCCGCCTCCGCCGCCTCGTCCGGAGGAGGGATTCGGCACGATGCTTCGTCACTACCGTAAGATCCGCCAATGGAGCCAGTTGCAATTGGCCGTCACGGCCAGCACCTCTCCGCGACATCTGAGTTTTCTTGAATCAGGCCGTGCACAACCCAGCCGCGAGATGGTGCTGCGGCTGGCTGACGTGATGAGCTTGACCCTGCGCGACACCAACCAACTGCTGCATAGCGCCGGCTTCGCTCCGCGCTTCCCGGAAACGCCGCTCACCACAGACCCGCTTCAGCCACATCGCGTCGCGCTGGAATCGATTCTCGCCAAGCAGGAGCCCTATCCGGCACTGGTGGCTGATCCGAACTGGAACATTCGCATGCGGAACGAAGCACTGTTTCGGATGGCGCGGCTGTTCGTGGCGCCGGAGAACTTCGCGGCGGCGGGCAAAGCAGCGGGCAACGCCGTGAAGTATCTGTTCGACCCGCTGCTGTGGCGGCCGTATATCGAGAATTGGGAACTGACGGCACTGCAGATGATCCAGCGGTTGCGCGACGAGGGCGCACGCGAGCTAATCGCGGAACTGATGCGCTATCCCGATGTGCCGAGCGGCTTGGCTGCAGCGCACGACTCTCGGGCCTCCGACCCGGTGATGACGGTGCGGTTGGTGAAGGGCAGCGCGCGGGTGAACTACTTCAGCCTGGTTTCGACGTTCGGCCTACCGCAGGACGTGACGCTGCAGGAGATTCGAATCAAGCTCTTCTTTCCCGCCGATGACGCCACGGCGAGCACGCTGCGGGCGCTCTGCGGCGGCTAGCCGTTCTTCTCCAGACGGTACGAGTTTCCGATGACGCAGGCACTGGACAGCACCATCGCCACGGCGGCGAGAATCGGATTCAGCACGCCGGCAACCGCCAAGCCGATGCCGAGGACGTTGTAGGCGAAAGCCCAGAACAGGTTCTGGCGGACGACGCGCTGGGTTCTCGCCGCCATCGTGAACGTATCGACGGCACGGCTAAGGTCATCACTCATCAGCACGACAGGCGCCGCCTGCATTGCAAGATCAGTACCGGAGCCCATCGCGATGCCGAGATGGGCCGCAGCCAGCGCGGGGGCATCATTGATTCCATCGCCGATCATGGCCACGCGCCGCCCTTGCTGACACAGTACTGCGATGGCCGAGGCTTTCTCAGCCGGGCCGATGCCGCCGCAGGCTTCATCCACGCCCAGTCGCGCGGCAAGGGCTGCGACGCCGGCAGGAGCGTCGCCGGACAGCAGGACCGTGCGGAGTCCAGCGGCCCGCAGGCGAGAAACGAGCCTCGCTGCGTCGCGCCGAACCGCATCGCCGAACGTCATGACGCCTTTGGCCTGCCGATCGACGCAGATCCAAACGGCGGTCAGGGACGGATCGACGACTGTGAGCGGGGGCCGGTCGATTTGGAAACGGTCCAGCAGTTTGGCGCTGCCGAGGAGAACCTCATGCCCGGCCACGGTGCCGCGGATCCCTTCGCCGGGCAGCGCCGTTACGTCGGACGCGTCGGCGATCGTCAGTCCTTCACGCCGCGCCTGCTCAACAATGGCGAGAGCGATCGGGTGCTCACTGCGGGCCTCCAGAGCCGCCGCCAGCGGGAACTGAGAGCCATCGGTCCAGACGGCCTCGCGCAACTCAAAGCGGCCTTCCGTGAGTGTCCCCGTCTTGTCCATGGCGACACAGTCGATGTTTCCCAAAGCCTCGAGCACTGCGGCGTCGCGGATCAGTATTCCTCGGCGGGAAGCGGCGCCAACGGCCGCCGAGATCGCCAGAGGGGTGGCGATTCCGAGAGCGCACGGACAGGCGATGACGATTACCGAGATCGCTCGCAGCATCGCTTCGGAAGGCACCATACCGGTGGCGAGATGGACGCCGAGCGTCGCCAGCGCGATGAGAAACACCAGGGGAACAAACCAGCGGGAGAGCCGGTCAGCGGCACGCTCCATTGGCGTGCGCTGTTCCGTCGCGGCCTCCACACTGCGAACGATCTGCGCCAGTGTTCCGTCTTGTACGCGCCGCGTGACAACAGCGCTGATTGCGCCCGTGGTGTTCACGCTGCCACTCACGATGGAATCACCAGGGCCGCGTTGCCTGGGCAACGCTTCTCCCGTAACGACGGACTCGTCAAAAGCGGATCGCCCCTCGATGATCTCGGCGTCAGCGGGCACGCGCTCACCAGGCTGCAATTGGATCAACATGCCCGGCACGAGATCCTCCACGGCGACGAAGCGTTCCCGCGCCCCCTCACATACCCGCGCCTTCTTCGGCATCAGGCGGTAGAGAAGAGTGATGGCGCCGCGGGCGCGCTCCTTTGCCGCGCGTTCCAGCGCCTTGCCGGCAAGCACCAACGTGACGATCGCGCAGGCCGTGTCGAAGTAGAGATGTTGGCCGCCTCGGATCGCCTGCGCGAGACTGTAGCCGAAGGCAGCCAGAACACCGGCGCTCAATAGCGCATCCATGGACAACACACCGGCTCGGATACCGCCCCAGCCCTTTCGCAAGACGGGCCAAGCGCAATAGAAGACCACCGGAGCCGTTAGCGCTGCCAGAACGAACGGGATGCCGCGCCGCGCCCATTCGGCAATGGCTTCGAAGTAGCTGGCATACACCACCAGGCTGAACAGCATGACGTTCATCCAGAGAGCGGCAGCGATGCCCAGACGCAAGGAGAGTGTGTCGCGATCCGGTGTTGCGGCTAGGCCCGGTGAGAACTCGACCGCACCGTAGCCAAGCGGCTTCAAGTGCGCGGCTACGCTGTCGCGATCAAAACACCGCGGGTCAAATGTGATGCGCAGCAGATCCGATGCAAACACGACGCGTGCATTGACGACTCCCGGCTGCTTGCGAAGGACATGTTCGACAACCCAACCGCAGGACGTGCACCAAAGACCGGAGA
>CAYNDS010000039.1:7245-24360 GCA_964395885.1 uncultured Solibacteraceae bacterium
TGCGTTTCAGCCGGCGCCGGCGAAGCGGGACTCGCCTGGTCTCGGCTTCCTGTCGAGATCAACCCGAGTTCCATGCTGCGCCGGTACAGGTCCGATTCGCGGAAGCCCCCGGAAGCGATGGCACCGCTTTCGTCCAGGATGGCGTAGACGTTTCGGCAACCGTGACAGCAGAAGTGGCGTGCGACGCCGTGGTGGGTGGCGACGAGCGGATGATCACCCGCCGGGACCCCGCACAGGTCACAGTCCAGCGCCAGAGCGGCGGTCATTTGCGGACAGCCCCGTGCTCATCGAGGATCACCGGATTCGCCTTCTTCGCTTCCTGATAGATGAAGACCAGAATTCCGGCGAACAGCACGAAGACAAGAGTGAGAAACGTCGGGAAAAAGCCAGCGGAGCGCTTCATTGGCGCGGTGCTCCTTTCGGGACAGGCATGACAAAGGTGAGATCGAACGTCTCCGGATTGCGGCGATCCGTGGAGCGCGCAACGATGCGGAAACGGTTCACGTCGGTGGCACCGGGCCAAGGCGGAACGGACAAATCGACGAGACGCTGTAGTTCCTGACCGGGATTGAGGTGAATTGCCTGTCCTTCCACAGCGAGCATGGCGCCCGGCAAGCCCTCGATGGCAAACGAGACCGTCGCCGCCTCTCGCGAGCGATTGGCGAGGTTGAGTCGAAGCTTGTTGACGACGCGCCCATCGCTACTCTGGCTGAAGAGTACCGAGCGATCCGGGCTGACGCGAATGGAGACTGCATGCCGTGCAGCCAGCGCGACGGAAAGGCCGGCAAAGTAGAACAGCAGGACCACCATGATCGCGATCCGTTTCGCATCGCGCAGCCCGAGGCGGGTATACCAGCTTTCGCGAACAGCCGGCTGGATCTGAACAGTCGGCTCACCCCAGGCGTAATGAATGAGCCCGGGTCTCCCAACCTTGCGCAGCACCTCCTCGCAGGAGTCGATGCATTCGCCGCAATGGATGCACTCGATCTGATAGGCGCCGTCGCGAATATCGATTCCCATGGGGCAGTCGCGGACACACTTCTTGCACTCGATGCAGAGCTTCACGCCGTGAACGTTGTCAATGTAGTTCACCAGAAGCGTCTTGCGATCCTGCAGCATGCCTTGCAGGTAGCCGTAGGGACAGACCGTAGTGCAGAACTTCTGGCGGACGAATGCGAAGTCCAAGAACGTAAGTGCGGTGACGGTGGCACCGGCCAGTCCAGCGGCCGTCGACACGTCGAGAGTGAGAAGCCGTCCCAGCAAGTCGCGGGGAGCAACGAAGTAGCTGATGAAGACAAAGGCAAGGACAATGCTGGCCAGTCCTAACAGGGAATACGTTGCAATACGCTGGACCCATCGGCGCTGGCTGACGCTCCACGAGGACGCACGACGCGCCAGTTGTTTGCGGACCCATGCCTCCAGGCGCTGACTGGCTTCACTGAAGATTGTCTGCGGACACGCATACCCGCAGTAGATTCGGCCGTAGATGATGGAGACGGCCGCAATCAGAAACATCAGGAACATCAGTGTAAAGAAAAGAATGGCGAACTCACCGATCGCAATCTCCGCGCCCGCGAAGAAGAACCGCTTGGCCGGGATGTCGACCCGCATGATGTCGAGGAAGGGCAGTGCGAGGAAGACTGCGAAGAAGAAGACGTGCAGACGACGGCGCGTCGAACGGTAGCTGTGCGTTGCGGGAGGCAGCGGCGGTAACCGCTCAATCCTGGGCTTCGGCTTGGCAGTTTCAGAAAGCATGGGCGTGACAACTCCCTTGTGAGGCCGCCGCGATTCCCCGCCATAGCAGGACGGCGCCGAGCAAAAGATAGCTGACGGTCGCGATGCGATCCGCATGGCTGGCCCATCGTGTGGGAATCGCAGACGAGAACAGACCAATGCCCAGGAGAGGCCAAGATGTTCCGGCGGCGAAGGCGATCATCGACAGCGCTCCCGGAACAGCAGAACCAGACTCGACGGACTTGATCAGCGCCGCGTAGACGAGGCCACAAGGCAGGAACCCCATCGCCAGCCCCAAAGCGAAGCGGGATTGCGTGCGCAGCAGCGTCGCGGAGAGGCGGGTCAAGCGTGAGGGAGCCCCCCCGATCTGAAGGTATGGAGACGGACGCCAGCGGCCGGAAAGCAGGATG
Organism: uncultured Solibacteraceae bacterium; assembly: GCA_964395885.1. Classification (GTDB taxonomy): domain Bacteria; phylum Acidobacteriota; class Terriglobia; order Bryobacterales; family Bryobacteraceae; genus JAPKYZ01. Next base: position 9,390 of record CAYNDS010000039.1, read on the forward strand.
GCAACCAGAATCATCGCGGTACCGGCGACGATAGCGGCACCTCTTTCCAATCCGGCCAGATCACCGATGACCGAGACCCCCGCTCCCACCGCGCCGGCCAAGGCTCCCAGCAGCCCGTAGGTGATCCAGCGGCCCGCTTGATAAGACACCTGCGCACGCAGACGCTGCGGCCACCCGCCTTGTACGTTCAGTGAGGAAGCCAGCACGACGGGTCCGCACATCTGGGCGCAGTGGATGCTTGCCGCAAGCCCAAGGCCAAACGGAACACCGAGACTCCACCACGCGTTCATCGTCATGCCCCAGGTGCGTAGAGGATCTCCGGGTTGGGCGCCGGAATCGTTACGCACTCGGTGTGGAAGTCGAAGTGGCGCATCGTAATCGCATGTGTGGGACAACGAGTCGCACACATGGCGCAACGGATACAGGTGGTCTCGTCCTTCATCATGACGGCGCCGAGTTCATCCTTTTCCGCATCGGTCAGCGCGGTGAACTGCGGGAGAGAGATGCCGGCGCCGGCTGAATTGACCAAGGCCAACGCGTCCTCGGCGGCCATTCGACTGAGGCCCACGAGTTTGATCAGGTTTTCAGGGCAGACATCGACACAGCCGTTACAGGCGATGCAGAGAGACGTATCGAAAACAGTGTTCACATTGCAGCGCAGGCAACGCGACGCCTGCCGCCGCGCCTCACCTTCGTCGTAACCGATTTCGGTGTTGTCGATGGAAGAGGCACGCCGTTCAGGTTCCAGCGCGGGAGGATTGCGGCGTTCGATATCGTGCCAGCCACTGAGCATCGTGTAGCCCGCCGGCTTCCACGTCTTTCGCAGCACCACATCGGTTCGCGTGCGGCGCAGGTAGTCGTGCATGGACCGTGCCGCTGTGTGCGCAGAGGCAATGGCATCGATGAAGAGTCGCGGACCGTGAGCAATGTCTCCGCAAGCGAACACATCGGGAGAAGAGGTCTGATAGGTACGGGGGTTGACCTTGATCAGACCTCTCTCACTTGCCACGCCGTCCGACGGATCCAAGAACGATAGATCCGAGGTTTGGCCAATGGCAAACAGAACTGAGTCGGCGCTGATCTCTTCAATGTCGTCGTCATCGTACTGAGGATCAAAGCGGCCTTCGGCATTAAACACCGAAAGACAACGGCGGGCACGTAAGGCACGCACCTTACCGCCGGCGCCCACCAGTTCCACGGGCCCCCGTTGGGTGTGAAGCTTGATTCCCTCTTCCTCTCCCTCGAGGATCTCAATCTCGTCTGCGGGCATCTCACTGATGGATTCCAGGCAGACGACGTGCACTTCCTTGTCGCCGCTCATGCGAAGCGCCGAGCGCGCGACGTCGTACGCGATGTGTTGTCCGCTGCGCAGTTCTTCCTTCTGCGTTACGTCCTGCGGAGTGTCAGTGCTCCATTCCGGCCGGAGAGCCGAGCGCGCAACGTCGTAAGCGACGTTGCCGCCGCCAATCACGACGATTTTCCGTCCCAGCGGCATGGGGCGACCTTCATTGAAGGCACGCAGGAACTCCATCCCGTCATAGGCGCCATCCAGCTCTGAGCCCGGCAAAGACAACTTGCGTCCCTTCGGAAGACCGATACCGAGGAAGATCGCACGGAAGCCTTGCTGACGAAGGGATTGAATCGTGAAGTCTCGGCCGAGGCGCTGATTGCACTTCAGCGTTACACCCATCGAGAGGATTGCCTCAATCTCATGGCGGACCAGGTCGCGCGGCAGCCGAAACACCGGGACGCCCACCATCAGCATGCCGCCCGGTTCCGCATCAGCCTCAAACACGGTAACCTTGTAGCCCAACTGCACAAGGTCGTGCGCGACGGTGAGGCCCGACACGCCACCGCCGACGACAGCTACGGGCTCGTAATCGCCCATGCCCGGCGGTAGCATGGCACGATTGGCACCTCGCCGGTAGGCCTCATAGTCGCCCGTCTCGGGTCCAAACCGCTCCGTCACAAAGCGCTTCAGAGCTCGAATGGAGACCGCCTCGTCCAATGCGCCGCGACGGCAGTTCGCCTCACACGGGGCGCCGCAGACGCGCCCGCAGATCGATGCAAACGGATTGGTGGCGCGCGCAATCCGGTACGCATCTTCATAGCGTGCTTCGGCGATCGCATTGACATAGCCGCACGCGTCCGTGTGCACAGGGCAGGCATGGCGGCACTTCACCATCTCCACCCAGTACTGCGAGTCGTCGGGAGAGCGAAGTTGCCAGGCAGGATGCAGTGCCTCAACGGTCGCAGCGGTAGCCACCTAGTCCTCCTTCATCTTGCGAACGGCGAAGACTACGGTAATAGCCACGTAGGCCAGCCCCAAGCCTGCCACGATGTACATCAATGTCGGCGCACCCGTGGTGGCTTCATTGAAGCGCTTCACGAGTTCGCCACGCTCACTATGCGTCACTTCCCCGTTCATGAAGACGACGAGATAACCGACGCAGAAAAGACCGATCACTGCGTAGGCTGCCTTGAGGAAGGGAGGCACATCCGTCCCATGCCGCTCATTGATCCAGCCGTCGGCGTAGCTCTTCAACTCGTGTTGCGGCTTTGTTACCTGTTCCATTTCCGATCTCCTTCGGTGTCGTCCTGCAGCATTCGGTACTTCGCTTCTTCGGAGTCACGGCTGAAATCGCCGCTCCGGATGGACCGCACCAGGAAGTACAACGTGAGCCCGGTCATCAGGAAGAAGAAAAAGTAGCTGAAGTAAACGCTTGGGTAGGTGTAGTCCATGCCGATTCCCTATTGCTCGTAGTCGTTGGCGGGACGCCAGTTCTTGCCCCTGCCCAACCGCTGCAGGTACGCAACGATGGCCTTGAACTCATCCGCGTTCTGCACTAACCACGGATAAGGCGGCATGATGGAGCCAGGTACCAGATCACGGGGGTTGCGAAAGTGCGTCCGGTGCCACTGCTCGTCGTACTTGCCGCCGACGCGGGAAAGATCGGGACCCGTTCGCTTCGTTCCAAACATGTGTGGGGCGTCGAACACGAACTCGTCAGGCGTGGAGACGGGTGAATCCACTCCGCGCCATCCCGACCGCTTCACGTCAGCCAAAAGCGTGCGCGTCTGCTGCGTGTGGCAGTACCAGCAGCCCTCTCGCACGTAGATCGCGTGACCCTTCTTCTCAAGGTCTGTGTAGGGCTTCACTTCGCCGGTCATCCCTTTGGCCGGGTCTTGATTCGAAAACGGCTTAGCCCACGTCGTGTCGACCAGAGGCGGCACCACGGTGGTGAGGATCCCACCGATCGCGAACAGGACGAATGCCGCACCGCCCGCCCAGAGTGCGCTGTTGTCTGCTTTGTTCAGCATGATCGTCTCTCCTTACGCGGCCGCCGCCGACTGACTTTCCGTGTCACCCACGCCCAGCGCTGTGGCGAGCACGTTATAGGCGAACAGGATGATGCCGGCGAACATCAGGACACCCGAAAAGAAGCGGACGATCCAGATCGGCTTCAATGCGATCACGGTGTCGATGAACGGGATGGTCCAGTCATTCCATTGCCACCCTTGCCAGAAGCCACCCAGCCACAGCGTGACGAAGAATCCGAGACCGCCGATCATAAACGACCAATAGCTCCAATTCGCGAGAGCGTCAGAGTACAAGCGCCGCCCGTACATCCGCGGCAGTGCGTAGTAGGCTCCGGCGACGGCAAAGAAGCTGAATGCACCAAGTACGGCCATATGCGCGTGGCCTGGAATCCAATCGGTTTTGGACACGATCGCGTTCACCGCGCGCAGACTGTGCATGGGCCCCTGAAAGCAGGTGAGCAGGTAGAAGACGACGCCGGACATCAGGAACTTCAGCGGAACACTATCGCGCAGCTGGTGCCACTCCCCCTTCATGGTGGCGAAGAAGTTGTACACGGCGGACCACACTGGAATCAGCAACATCACGGAGAATGCGATGGAGATGGTCTGTAGCCACTGTGAGATGGGGCCGTGCAGCATGTGGTGCGCACCCGTCCAGACATAGACAAAGGCGAGCGACCAGAAGCCCACCATGGAAAGCTTGTGAGAGTAAAGCGGGGAGGAAGAGGCGCGGGGGATGAAGTAGTAGGCCAGAGCCAGTCCGATCGGCGTAAAGATCAGGCCCACCGCATTGTGGACGTACATCCAGTTCAGGTTGGCTTGATTCACGCCGGTGGAGAACAGAGTGGCGAAATTGCCCGTCAGGTAGACGAAGGCCGTCCAGATGATCGTGCCCATGATGTACCAGACGGAGACGTACATCGCGGTGTACTTCCGGCTCGCGATCGTCATGAAGAGGTTGGCGCCAAACATCAGCCAGGCCACCACAACGGCGATGTCGAGAGGCAGCGGCAACTCCGCGTACTCCAATCCTTGATTCCAGCCCGCCAGCAACGCCACCACCGCGCCCAGCACGATTACGTTCCACAATGCCGCTGTCGCCAGACCGAGTTTCTCGCTCCACAGTTTGACGCCGCATAGGCGAGGCACCAGATAGAAGGCAAGGCCCATGTCGGCCGCGAGAAGCCACCCAAACAACATTCCGTTCACATGCAGCGGGCGCAGGCGACCATAGCTCAGCGCCGCGACCGTGCCCATCAGGTCCGGCCACACAAACTTAGCGGCGATCACAAGGGCAACGATTCCAACGATGAAGAAGTAGGCGACGGAGCTCACCAGGAACCACTTCGCCGTTAGGTCTTCATGGACCAGCGACGTGGCTGGCGCGCTTTTGCCTCGTAGTTCCGCGCGGCTAATCTGCTCGAGCATCTATGTTCCCCTTTGCTTTTGACACGTTCATGCTGCGGATGAAGTTCACCAGATCGCCGACATCGTTCGCCGTCAAGCCGTAGTCGATCCAAGGTGGCATCGCGGTCCCTTGCACGCCATACAGGATCGCGTCGAACAGTCGCTTGTCGCTCGTCGCCTGCACGAATGCGGCGTTGCGAAGGTTCCGGGGCCGCGGAAGGATGTCCAGTGAATTAGGCCCCTTGCCGTCGCCCTTGCGCCCGTGGCAGCCGCCGCAGCGCCGGGCGAACATCGCCTCTCCACGTGCGACTGACTCCGCCGACATCGCCACGGGATTCGCTTCGGGCACGTTTCGGGTTTTCAACTCATTGGCGCGTTGCTTCGTGAAGGTCGCGAAGACATAGCTCAGGACGCTGTCAATCTGGCCCGCATTTAGAATCCTGCCCCAGGCCGGCATCGATGTTCCCGGTACGCCGTATTCGATCGAGTGCGCAAGACGCTGATAACTCTTCGTCGTCATGAAGCCTGCCTTGGTGAGGTCGCGTGGATAAGGATCGAGATAGATCGCGATCTTCCCGTGGCCGTCGCCCTTATCGCCGTGACACCGCGCACAGAGAGCCAGATAGGTCTGCTCTCCATTGACGAACTGCGGTCCCGTCTTCAAGCTGGCAAGGTAGGCGCTCATCGCGCGGAACTCTTCATCGCTAAACCGAAACGCCGGCATGATCGAATCAGGCACGCGAGACCGGGGGTTCTGAAAGTGGTCAAACAACCACTGTTCGTCCTTGAGGGCCCCGGCAAAGCTCAGATCCGGAGCGATTCCTCCATCCTTGTCACCTAACTTGTGGCACGCCGTGCAGGCACGATCTGCAATGAGCTTTTGCCCCTGCTGTAGGGCCGTGGATGCTTGAATTACAACCGGCTTCACCGTCGCCTGTACCAGGTCGGTGCCGCTGACCAGCCGTGCTCGAAACTGCGACAGTCCCGTTTCCGCAAAGTTCCGGCCCTTGCGGCTCTTCAAGAACACCACCAGTGCCCGTGTCTGAGCCTCCGTGAGTTGGAACTGCGGCATGACGGAGGTAGCCAGGTTGGCACGCGGGTCAGCGATGGATTCCCAAAGATAGTCCACCTTGAACTTTTTGCCGCTCTCGGTCAGGTCTGGACCCATCGTGCCGTCGGATAGACCTTCGATTCGATGGCAACCGTAGCAGTTGGAGGAGAAGAACAGGCGCCGCCCTTCCGCGACCAACGGCGTGGACGCAAAGCTCCCCTCGGTGTGGCATTGCGCGCAGTTGGCCTGAAGATACTCCTTACCCTTCAGCTTCGGCTCATAATCTTTGCGCCAGCCCACTTGCGTGACGAACCCCAGCATCGGGTCAGGCCAGTAGTGATCCTCACCGTGACCGTAGTGCGTCTTCAGACCCCTGCCTTGTCCGTCATGGCAGACGGTGCACCCGAAGTCAGCGAACTTATGTCGGCGCTCCCAGACGCCGTTCTTCTTTCGGTCGCCCAGAGCCTCGGAGTATGGGTGCGTTTTGAGCGGCTGGGCATAGGTCGCGAATCGTGGATCGTCGCTCGCGATGTGGCACGACGTGCAGCGGTCGACCCGCTTCTCCCCGAAGTTGGCAACAATGATCTGCTCAATGCGAGGCGAGCGATTCTCTACCGCAGCCCGCTCGGCCGGGGTCTTCGCTAAACCTCGCGCTTGCGTAAAGTAGGCCGTTTGGTGCGTGTCGTACTCGTTCTGAAACTGCTGGTAAACGACAAGTCCGTGCACCACGAAGATGATTGCGGCAGCGATCGCGAGGGCAACTTTCATGGGTTCCTCCTCACCACGGCATCACCAGTGCCCAGTTCGGGCCACGCAGATACGTTCCGATAATGATCATCACGATGTTGAAGAGGACGAAGCTCAGGAACGTTGTGTTTGCCAGCAGGCGTTCCTTCGCAAACCAGACACCGACACCCTTCTGGCCCCGATCGAGATAGGGCAGCAACAGCAGCAGCAGCACAAAAATCCCCGGCACACCGATACCGCCCCAAAACGCCGAGTAGCTCACCATCTCCTGCAGCCCCAGGAAGTACCAGGGCGCCTTCGCCGGGTTTGGCGGATGCATCGCGTTGACCGGCTCCTCAAGTGGAGCGTCGAAGAAAGCAGCGAGCAGAAGAATCGCAGCCAGCGTGACGACAAACGCCAGCAGCTCTGCCCGCAGGAGATGCGGCCAGGAGAAGACCGTGTCGTCCGGAACGTTGCCGACCTTGGTGAGTGGCCCTCGCACCAGGCCCTGGAGGCCATACGTTTGCGTGGGAGTCACCTCAACGGCGTTTACCGAGACGGAGAGGATGGGCTTTGTCTCCGCGCTGACCGGTCGCGACAAGCCGCCGTCCTTGCGAATCCGCCAGAAGTGGACTGCGATCAACATCGTCAATACGGCCGGTAGAACCGCAACGTGCAGCACGTAGAACCGCAGCAGCGCCTCCTGCCCGACGTTGGCGTCCCCTAGGAGCAGAAAGCGGAGGTCGTTTCCGATGACAGGCGCATAAGCCGCAATGGCGGCGCCAACGGTGATCGCCCAGAACGCAAGCTGATCCCAAGGCAAAAGGTAGCCGGTGAAGCTTAACAGCAGCGTCACTAGGAACAGCACGACACCCAGAACCCAGTTGAATTCCCGCGGCTTCTTATAGGACCCAGTGAAGAACACCCGACACATATGCAGGAAGACGACCGCCACCATACCGTGTGCGGACCAGCGGTGCATGCTCCGCAGAAATGTCCCGAATGCCACGGATCCCCGTAAGTCGAGCATTCGGTCGTACGCCTGCTCAGTCGAGGGCACGTAATAGAACATCAGGAGAATTCCGGTCACCACCAAGATCAGAAACAGGAAGAAGGAGATCACTCCCAGCCCCATGGTGTAAGTGGGCCGAATCGTATTCTTGTGGACCTTGACCGGGTGAATGTGAAGGAAGAAGTTCGTGAAGCTGGTCGCAGATCGCTCCACGTCGTTCGTCGGAAGAGGGTTCCGGAAGATAGACGCCCAGATATTCCTCGGCAGCTCACGAAGGCCGTTCATACGCTCAGGAAGCTCCCTTGCGGCACTTCGACGTCCTTGTCCACTTCAAGATCGCCATTCGGAGCAAGCGTCACCTTGTACCAGGGCAGCGCGCGAGGCGCGGGACCACCGGTGACATTGCCGTCCTGATCAAAGCGAGAACCGTGGCAGGGACAGGCAAAGCCCGTTTCACTCAAGCCGATGATGCAGCCGAGGTGGGTGCACGTCGTCGAGATGGCTGCCACTTTCGGCCCTTCGCGCACGATGCAGATCCGGCGGTTCTCAATGGCGACGCGCGTCCCTTCGGGGTACTCATCCGGCTTCCCGATTCCGAAGCGCTGTGGCTCACCATAGGTCGCGCGCGGCTTGATGAAGATGAGATTCGCCATGGCACTCAGTGCGGCGGATCCGAACAGCCCTACACTGGTGATCCAGCTCAAAAAGGCGCGCCGGGGCGGCTGTGCCGGAGGATTCAGCTTCCTAAGATTGACTCCCATCCTTATCCTTCCTGCTGTCGTTCACTAACGGCTCGATGTCGGACCAGAACACCTGGTACTTGGCTTCCTCAAGGTTGTGGAACCACCTTCTTTGGATCGCAAAGATGAACAGCAGCACGGCTCCGAGGCCCATGCACAGGCTGGCAATCATCGCGATCACGGTGAGTTCCATGGATTGAGGCTTTCCGAAACGGAAACAGGCTTGTTTGCACCTGATGTGCCAAATCATTCCCGCTGAAAACGCTGGACAATCCCGTCGCAGGAACGCAGTATGCCCATTCGAATGGGGCATATCACCCAACCTTGGGGGATACGACGCAACCAGACTATTCGGAGGGTGTTTCGATGTCGGGCAAAGCTTCGTGGGTCCGCTCGCGGAAGCGGCTTTGCAGGCCCCGGGCCAGCGCAACCGTATCGGGCCCAAACTTCCGCCGCAACTCATCCACCGTTGCGAGCGCCTTCTCCCAGCGGGGCTTCTCGTCGAACAGTCCCATCTGCCCGGGCGCGCTCTCCAATCCGGAGACACCCACCCCGAGGAGCCTGACCGGAGCGCCAGTCCATGCCTTACGGAACAGTGCACGGACGGTATCGGCAATCGCGCGGTCCACGGCCGTCGGAGCGGGCAAGGTTCGGGCGCGGCTGCTCGTCACAAAATCTTCGTCGCGCAGCTTCAGGTGCACGGTGCGTCCCCAGAGACGCTGGTCGCGAAGCCGCTCCGCCACCATCTGCGCCAACCGGTCGAGGGTTCCCACCAGCTTGGCCTCCTCGGCTGTGTCCTCGGAAAACGTGTGTTCGTGGCTGATCGACTTCGGACCCGAATCCGCGACGTCAGCGTCGAACCACCCGCCCGCGTCCTCACCTCGCGCTTTTCCGGCCAGCGCCAGGCCCCACTTGCCGAAGTGCTGTCGAAGAAGGCCTTCGTCCAGATGAGCCAGGTCGCCCACTCGCCGGATTCCCAGCCGGTGCAAACCCGCCTCGGTCACCTTACCGACCCCCGGCACCTTGCGCACGTCCAGCGGCGCCAAAAACTCCGCCTCCGCCCCTGGCGCAATCCAAAGCACGCCGTTTGGCTTCGCCTGGTCTGAGCTGATCTTCGAAACCAGACGCGTTCGCGACGCACCAATCGAGCAATTCAGTTGTGTGGCAGTCCGAATGGCCTCATGAAGCTTGTGCGCCGCAAGAAGCGGTGGACCATGCAAGCGCTCCGTCCCGGTCATGTCGAGATACGCCTCGTCGATTGACGCCATTTCGTAGGCCGGCGTAAACTCTTCCAGCACCTTCCGGACTTCGCGGGAAGCATCACGGTACCAGCTGGGGTGGCCGTCCAAGAAGATTGCCTGCGGACAGAGCTGAGCCGCGGTGCGCAGCGGCATCGCCGAGTGCACGCCATAACGGCGAGCCGCATAGGATGCTGCCGAAACAACGCCTCTCTGATCGCGCTGACCACCCACGACGACGGGCTTGCCTTTCAGTGAAGGGTCGAAGAGTTCCTCGACGCTGACGAAGAAGGCATCCATGTCGACATGGAAGATCGACCGCACTCTTCTAGGATGCCTCCTCGCTCAGTCAATCGGCGTTGTCGAGCGCAGGTTACCGCGACGATTAGCGCCTGGAGAGGTCGCGGATCCAGATGTCCTTGAAGCGCATGTTGCCCTCGCCGCCGGAATGCAATTGCAGCGCCAAGGGACCATCAAAGGACTTCGGCTTCGGGTCGGTGAAGTCCACCATCACCACGCCGTTCAGACGCGCGATGTAGCGATTCCCCTCGACCTTGAGCAGGTACTCGTTCCAATCGCCCCTGCGAACCACCAATTCGTTCTCCGGCGACGGCCAGACAATCCAACCGCGCCCGTCGCCATAGATGCCGCCGGTATGCTGGCCCACGGTGCAGTCCACTTCAAACTGCAGCCCCTGCGTAATGTCCGGAGTCCCCGGCTTGAACGCCGTGTGGAAGAACACGCCCGAATTGCCTGTCCCTTCGCACTTAAACTTCAGCGCGAGGTGAAAGTCTTTGTACGGCTTGGCGGTCTGCAGATACCCATACTCCTTGGTGATCGCCTGCCCGTGGATCTCTCCATTCTGCACGGACCACTTTTCCTTGCCGACCTCGACCCATCCGGACAGATCTTTGCCGTTGAACAGAGGGACCCAATCCTCGCCGGGGAGTTTGGCTTTTTCTTGCGCGAAGACGAGAGTCGCGGCGGTGAGAAGCAGAGCAAGGCGCATCGACGCCTATGTTAGCTCAGCTCGTCTTTGAGGAGTGCCGCCAGATGAGACACCCAGTGCTGGACCTTGCCGCCATCGGCGCCCTCCACCATCACCCGTGCCAGAGGCTCGGTGCCGGAAAAGCGCACCAGTACGCGCCCCGCACCGGAAAAGTCGCGCTCCGCTTCGGCGATCGCGGCTTGCACAGCCGGCAACTCGGATAACGGCTTCTTGCGGCCGATGCGCACATTGACGAGTTTCTGGGGGAAGACAGTGAGATCAGCCGTGAGTTCGTCCAGCGTCTTGCCGGCTCCGACCATCGCTTCCAGAACGCGCAACGCCGTCAGCATCCCGTCGCCCGTGGTGGCGTGCCGGTGGAAGATGACGTGGCCGGATTGTTCGCCGCCGATCTCCGCATCGCGACGAATCATCTCTTCCAGCACGTACTTGTCCCCGACCGGTGTGCGCAACAGCGCGATACCGTCCCGCTCCAACGCCTTCTCAAATCCCAGATTGGACATTACCGTCGCTACAACTTCATGGCCCAACTCGCCGCGGCTGCGAAGATGCCGGGCACAGACCAACAGCATCGCGTCACCATCGATGACCTTGCCCGAGTGAGAGACCGCGATGCACCGGTCCGCATCGCCGTCAAAGGCAAACCCGCATGCGGCACCCTCCGCGACGACACGCTGCTGCAGCCCCTCGACATGCAGCGCTCCGCATCCGGCGTTGATGTTTCTGCCGTCCGGGTTTACGGACGTTGCAACCACGTCGGCGCCGAGACCGCGGAACAGTGCCGGCGCCAGTTCGACAGCGGCACCGTTGGCACAGTCCAGAACGATGCGCCATCCGTCGAGCCTTCCGCGAAAGGTGGACGCCAGATAACGGGAATACTCATGGTCCAGACCGGGGTCCACCGTAAGCGGCAACGGCGCCGCCTCCACGCTGTTTTCCAACGCCCGGAAGATCGCTGCCTCAATCGTGGCTTCGGTTTCGTCCGGCAGCTTGTAGCCAGAGTGATTGAACACCTTTAACCCGTTGTCCTGAAACGGATTGTGGGAAGCCGAAATCATGACTCCTGCTGCAAATGGACCCGTCTTCGTCAGCCAGGCGACACCCGGGGTGGTCACCAGTCCAGCAAAGCGAACCGTGACGCCCTTTGACCCCAAGCCACCGGCAAGCGCTTCGGCCAGCCACGGACCGGATTCGCGCGTGTCCATGCCGACCAAAACCTGCGGCGGTTGGCCAGTCTGAGGCGCGTGCGATGCCGCCCATTCTCCTAAGGCCTCGCCAAACGCGTACACCGTCCTCCGGTCCAGAGGAAACTCGCCGGCAACACCCCGCATCCCATCAGTTCCGAACAACTGCCGTTGCGGCGGGGCTTCCTTGGTCGCGTGCATAGTTCTCCTCTGTCCGTCAGCGCAAACTGGCGCTGTACTACCTTATCGGCTCGATCGTGACATTCACTTCAACAACGGATGCCGAATCGATGCGAACGCGCGGATCGTTCACATACGTGTTCAGCCGAGTAGTGAGCGTTCGCTCCCCGGACGTATCATCCCCACCCAGATCCAATTCATCAGTTTCAACGTAGGTCAGATTCTTTACACGGCTTTCCGGCCCGGAAACCTTCACGACGCTCGGCTGCAATGTATAGCGGGAAGCGGTGTAACCGTTCGGCAGCCGCAGCCGGATCGGCAACTCTCGCTGCAAGCGGCGTTCCAGAATGACGCGCAGCTGCGTCGGAGTCGCGCGAACGACGCTGACGCCCAGCGGAAGCCCCACGATGTACTCCGTTACGTTGTATGTCCGCTCTCCGGCTCGCGTTTGGGGCGCCAAGTCCAGCACGACGGCAACGCCCGACAGACGGTCGGGGACCAGCGATTGCCGCGGTCCGCTCAGTTGCAGTTGGACATCGTCCGGGGAGTCCGAGCCGATATCAAAGCCACGAGGGGCGTTGCGGAACTCAATGGGAACCGAAACTGAACTCAACAACTCCGGCGAATCAATGAATGCGAACCAAAGCATGGTCGCCAGAGCGAGCGAGAACAGCTTCCACAGCAGGTTCTCGGTCAGCGCGCTTCGTCATGACCGCAGCCATCGACGCGGCACCCGTTACCTCTCCACCGCTTGACGTTTCGGGGCAGCAGGCTGCGCGACGTTGCGGCGGCTCGCCCGACCGGCGGAAAGACGTCGCCCGGTCAGTTGCTCTTCGACCTCGTCCAAAGACACGCCGGAGTGCAACTCGCCGTTGATGGCATACGAAATCCGGCCCGTCTCCTCGCTCACCACCAGTGCCAAACTATCGGTTTCCTCCGTCACACCGATCGCGGCTCGATGGCGGGTGCCGAAAGTGCTGACAATCTGCGGATTCAGTGTCAGCGGAAGGAAGCAGGCTGCGGCGGCAACGCGGTCCCCCTGCACGATCGCCGCACCATCATGCAGCGGCGACCCCGGATAGAAGATCGAGATCAACAGATCACGGCAGAGCTTGCTGTCGAGAGCGACGCCGGTCTCGATAAAGGTACGAAGACCGATGTCACGCTCGACGACGATCAATGCCCCCACCCGATGCTGGGCGAGATAATCCAGAGCCAGCACGATCTCGTCCGCGCTTTCCAGTTGCTCCAGGCGGGCGCTGAAGCCAGGCAGACTGCGCGGCACAATTCTCGCCAACGCACGCCGGATCTCGCTCTGAAACAGCACGATCAGCGCGAAGACGGTGTACGGCGCCAGCGTCGACATCATCGCCGTCAGCAGTTGCAATTGGAACCGTTGCGCAATGAGGTAGACCGCCACCAGCATCACGACGCCCGCCGCAATGCGCGCCGCCCGCCGTCCCCGGATGTTGGCGACAAACAAATAGATCAGCGTCGCCACCGCAAGAATATCGACCACTGCCGCGAACGTCAGTTTCGCGGCGGCAGCCTCCAACGCGGCGCGGAGATCGTTCACTCGTTACACCTTAGGAAACGGAAAGACTGCGTCAGCAATGCGAACGCCGGCGACATCGATCCGCGAAAGATCCGCCGTCCCGAGGTTCGCCTTTTCGGCCAGCAGTAGCGTGTTGTCACACTTGGTGAATGGAGCCGTCCCGCGGGGCGCGCGCGGATCATAGCCCATCACTGCAGCTCCGACGGTGTCCGTCGCCACCATGTTCATCCCCGCAATCAGAATTCCCGGCTTCACGTGTGCCAACGGCGCACCCACCCAGGGGCCCTCGCCTCCCGTCATCGTTTCGATGCCATCGATGATGGAGAGGTCGATGGGCCGCGCAGAACAGACATCCACCGTAATCCGAGGCATCCGATCAAAGGCGCTGCGGCTGGACTGCGGATTCAGTTCCGAGGGTGCGATCTTCGACGGCTGCCGCTCCCCGGCGTGGCAAACCTTGCCCCGTCCCGAAGTGGGGCTCTCATTCGGTTCGTCAATGCCAGCGTTGTCGCCATAGATCGACGCCGGCGTCGTTCCGAACATATTCTTCATCGCCAGCGTGATGCCGCACGTGGCGTGATTTTTCAGCTTGGCCAGCGACACCATCACATCGGTGTCCTGATAGCTGTGATTCATCACGAACGCCGGGAAGATGTACCCGCCGTGTGACGTCTTTAACGTTGCGTATCGCTTGCCTTGTCCCAGCGCGTTCGTATTCTCGAACTCAATGTTCGGGGCCGCCGAGAGCAACTGGCGGACATTCCATCCGGAGTCCAGCATGTACTCTTCCAGCGGACCCGCCGTTGCCCAGGCGCTTTCCACGAACCGCACCCGCTTCGCCCCGGCGCGATGCGCCAGATACGCGAACGCACCCATCGTCTTGGGGTGTGTGTAATGGGTGACCGCCAGCGCCTTGCCCTGAAGCCGCAGCGCCGGACTGCCCGTCAGGTTCACCTTCACCGTTACGGTTCTGCCGGCCACAAGCTTGCCCAAACCGCCGATCTTGTCGAACAAGTCACCCATTGCCGCGACGAGATCGTCATTATAGGTGGACACTTTCGCGATCGCGACGTTGGCCGTCGGAGCCGCGTGGACGAACGGCGCCGCACCGGCCAGCGCCAGAAAACCTCGGCGTTTCATGCCGCTATTGTCCCTCAAAGACGGTGGATCGCAAAGCCCGCACTTCCTTCCGTTGCGCAATCTCCTTGCGCTTGGCCACAACTCGGTGAAGCGATCAGGCGATAAGCTTGCGGCTCAGCCTTCGGCCGAAGCCAGTTGCGCCGGATGCAATGCCGGCGACTTCAAGGTGCGCTGTGCAGGACCTCCCAGCCGCCTCCGCAACACCGGCGGAAGTCCGCTGCTGGCGGTCGGCTTGAGTCTCGAGCTTCCGGGTGTGGAGCAGATCCAACACTTCTTCTCCGAAGGCTTCGACTCGGGTGGGATCGCGGACCCCGGTGAGGCGCGCGACGCTGAGTTCCCCTCCATGTTTCGCTTGACGAACTCGCTCGGGAGAGTTCCCAAGATTCGCTTGGAACTGGCCGTTGCGCCGTT
>CAYNDS010000040.1:0-368 GCA_964395885.1 uncultured Solibacteraceae bacterium
CCACGCCACAGCCGTCCGCCGAGGCTGAAGCCGTAGTCATTCTCGCGCGCCGGCTTCACAGGGCCAACCTGGAAGAACGCTCTGGCACTGAAGACGCTGTTCAGGTGGGTCCAGTACGCGGAGCCTCGCCAGGAGGTCTTCAGCGCGGGTGCCTGAAGGATGACGTTCGATGCGGCGCCGCCATACTCGGCGCCGAAGTAGTTCCGCTCGGGCGCGAACTCCTGGACAGCTGTCGCGGTGACTCCGAGACGAACGTTCATCTCCTTCTGGGCGTTGTTGTCGATCAGGTTGAACTGAACGTTCTCGTTGCGGCGGCTCTCACCGCGGTTTGCGTCGGTCTGCCCGAGAAGGTTCAGGGCGGTGCGGTT
>CAYNDS010000040.1:378-20071 GCA_964395885.1 uncultured Solibacteraceae bacterium
GTTCTGCGTCGCCTGCGGCTCCGGTTCCTTGGCGGCAGCGGGCTCGGCAGACTCGGTCTTGGGCTTGGTGTCCTCCACCGGCTGGCCGACGGCCAACGACACGTAGAGTGAAGCGAGGAACACCGGGGCGAGACGCATGGAACGGAATCGTTATTGTATCGAGGTGCGCGGTGAAAAGAAGGCGCCAGCTCACTGCGCCGGCGCCGGAAGAGACCCACACTGAGTGAAGAAGAACACTCCGAGTGTGCGCCCTCCGGCCGTGGAGAACAACGGGCTAGCGGTACTGCACCGTACTGGGCGGGTTACTTTGGAAACACAGACGCGTCGATTCCGGGTACCAGCTTCAGGGCGTTCTTGTAGTACAGCTTTTTCAGCACTTCGTCGGGCAAGTCCAGCCCGTACATGCGCCAGAAGGCGTGCCGCTTTCGGTAGTACTCAAAATACTCGTCGGCGGTTTCGAGAACGCGGAAGTAGGTCCAGTACTCGGACGGCTCCCAGATGTCCTTGCCCATCAGCACGCGGTCCTGATAGCGGATGAACCACTGTCGGGCGAAGCGCGGCTGCCGTCCGAGTTCCGCCAGTACGGCTCCGATCTCCGTGTACATGTTGGGCATTTCATCCATCAGCCGGCCCAGGCGCTCCAGGTCTCCGCCCAACCAGCCCAGGTGCGCGTTGATGAACCGAACGTTCCGGTGACGGCGGAACAGGCTGTGCTGCTCTGCCAGCAGCGCTTCAAACGGCGGGTAGCGCTCTGGCGGGCGGCGCCGGCCAGGGATTGTGGTCAACTCCAGCCAACGCTCGTTGTACTTGTCCACCGGATCGAAAAACGGCCTCGGTTCGCCAGTGTGGATCAGGCACGGCATGTTGTAGCGCGCCAGCACCTGAAAGGCTTTGTCGAAGCGAGGGTCGTCCACACGAACGCGCTGCGCCTTGCCGTCCTTCAGGTCCATGCCGAAGTTCTTGAAGATCTTCAAACCCTGGGCGCCCTGCTTGATGTCGGTTTCCAGTTGGCGCGCCACCTTGTCGGCATAGTCCGGGGCGTCGATGTCGCGAAAGTCAAAGTTGGCGAACACCACGAAGCGATCCTTGTACTTGCCCTTGTAGGTTTCCAGGCACTTCTTCAAGGCATCGCCATAGCTGCCGGACAGATTCACCATGACCCGGAGATTCAGCCCGTCCATGTCCTTCACCAGCTTGTCGACTTCGTCGGCGGCGCGGAAGGTCGGCTGATGATTGTGGATGTCGATCATCGGGAACTTCGCCCGCTTGATGTAGTGCTGCGGAACAACGAGCGTCGACTTGGGATCGTACTCGTCGAACGGCATGACTTCCTTCGGCTTCGGCTCCGGCCGTTGGGCCAGAGCGGCCGCCGGCAGCGAGCCCAGAAGCAATCGGCGCGAGATCATTGCGTTTCAGTATAGAGAAATCAGCCGGGCGACTTCCTGTGCCAGGCGGTCCGTCAGAGGGCCCCGTTGTTTCAGGTCCAAGCCCGCTGTTTCAATGGGCTCTCCCAGGTGAACGATCACTTCCTGATTCCAGCGCAGGTGAACCGAGTGCATCGGGAGAAGCGGCTGCGTGCCGATCAAGCCTACCGGCACAATTGGCACACCGCTCTTGATGCCCAGAAAGGCGGCGCCCTCGCGAAAGGGGTCCATCTGGCCCATGGTGCGCCCGCCCTCCGGGAAGATCAGCACGGAAATTCCCGTTTCACGGATGATGCGGCTGGCGTCGTTCATGGCGCGGACCGCTTCCCGCGGGTTGTCAAGCACGACAGGAACGTGTCCGGCACGCTGCAGATGGCCGCCGAGCAGCGGGATCTTGAAGAGCCCGGCTTTGGCCATGAAGCGGAAATCGCCGGGCAGGGACGCCAGCACCACCGGCGTGTCCATGTAACTTCGATGATTCGCCGCGAAGATGTAGTGCTGGCCGGGGCGCAGGCGCTCCCGCCCGATCACCTTCACTCGGGTCCAGCCCAGCAACAGGAGGGTACGCGCCCACAGGCGGGCCATTAGTGCCTGTTTGCGACCGCGATGATCGAACGGCGAAACCAGCAGCGAGAGCAAACCCCAGAACGCCGTTGCCACCACCACTCCGGGAGCGGAGAAGACCACGGAGCGCACGAAGCTGAACGTGGGCTCAGCGCCGTACTTCATCGCAGTAGTCGCTCGCGGGCTTCCGCCACCAGATAGAGGGAACCGGTGATGAAGATGAGATCGTCAGGCCCGGCGGACTCCAGCATCCGTAGCGCCGCGTCAATATCCTCCGCGATGCGGGCGCGCCGGGCGGGAATGGCGTCCGGCGCCAGCGCACGCTCCATGTGGGGTGCGGTGACGATCAGTTCATGGACGAGCGGAAACAGGCGCTTGCCGATCTCGTCCACCTGCTTGTCCTTCATCACGCCGAAGATCATCCAGACCTTGCGGCCCTCGGCGTTTTCGCGAATGAAATCGGCCAGCGCGGCGGCGCCTGCGACATTGTGCGCGCCGTCCAGATAGATCTCCGGCTCGGAGCGCACCCGCTCCAGACGGCCGGGCCAGACCGTCGTGGCCAATCCGGCGCGGATGGCCGACATCGCCAGGCCAAAGTGCTGCAGCGCCAGAACAGCCGCCTTCGTGTTGTCCACTTGGTGCCGTCCGGCGAGCGGGGGCGGAAAATCCAACTCCACGTCCGCGGTGTAGGACACGGCCGCGTCCCTCTCTCTCGCGTGTCGTTCCAGGACGGCCAGCGCCTCCGGGTGCTGATCGCAGAAGATCGCGGGTACGCCTTGCTTGAGAATCCCTGCCTTTTCCGCGGCGATTTCGGCCAGTGAGCTGCCGAGATACTCCATGTGATCGAAGCTGATGGGCGTAATGATCGTCAGTTCCGGCGAGACGATATTGGTGGCATCCAAACGCCCGCCGAGTCCGGTCTCCCAGACAATCTGGTCGACGCTGGCGTTGCGAAACACCACCAGTGCCATTGCCGTCAGAGTTTCGAAGTAGGTTGGATGTTCCGGCAGGGACTGTGCCGCGCGGTGGACGCAGTCGAAGGCATCCGCAAAGGCTTCTTCGCTGATCGGGTTGCCGTCGACGCGGATGCGCTCCGTCGGCGAGTGCAGGTGCGGAGACGTATACAGGCCGGTCCGGTAGCCGGCGCTGCGCAGGCCGGATTCCACCAGCGCACAGACCGATCCCTTGCCGTTGGTGCCGGCGACGTGCACGAAGCCAAGGCCACGCTCGGGATGGCCCAAGGCGGCACAGACCGATTGCATGCGCTCCAGACCGAAGCGCATGTTCTTCGTCTCGTTTCCGAGCTGATAGAGGAAGCGAACCGAATCAGGAAAGTTCAAGCGCAAGCGAACGACTTCGGCACCCTTCCACCCTTGTTCAACTCGCGAAAGCCGAGTGCGGTGTTGTAGTAAATCTGCG
The DNA here is from genome assembly GCA_964395885.1 of uncultured Solibacteraceae bacterium. GTDB lineage: Bacteria > Acidobacteriota > Terriglobia > Bryobacterales > Bryobacteraceae > JAPKYZ01. The sequence goes on from CAYNDS010000040.1 coordinate 3,786, forward strand.
CGGTCATGCGCTTCACCGTGCGGAAGAAGTCCGCTCCGGTTTTGGGTGCGCCGGCGGCCTCCATTGTCTTCAGCAAGCCGGTCTGTTGCTCGCGCGAGCATTCGACAAACGTCTCGCCGTGTGTGTCCCGCGCAAAGCGGTCCAGCCAGCCCAAGCCTTCGAGGAACGCAATCCGCTCCCGGTCCGCTCCGTCGGTGAGAAACAGATCGATATAGCGGTTGACGTTGGCATCTTTTGCGCCCGGCGTATCGGTTGCGGGGATGATCAGATCGGTCAGCGCGATGACGGTGGCATTCTGATGCGCGTCGAACGTGAGCGGTTTCCAATCGGCTTGTTGGCCGAGCGCGGCGGCAGGAAGCGCGGCAGCGCTCCAGAGAAGATCGCGACGGTTCATTGTGCCTCCACCTTCAGTGCCTTGATCAGAAACGCATACTCCATGGCCACTTCCTTGAAGCGCTCATACCGGCCGGAGGCCCCGAAGTGCCCCGCCCCCATGTTCGTCTTCAACAGAAGCAGATTCTCGCCGGTCTTCATGGCTCGAAGCTTCGCGACCCACTTGGCCGGTTCCCAATAGGATACGCGAGGGTCATTCAGCCCGGCGGTGACCAGCATGTTCGGGTACTTCTGCCGCTCGATGTTGTCATACGGCGAATAGCTGCGCATGTACGAGTAGGCCTTGGGGTCCGCCGGGTTGCCCCATTCTTCGTACTCGCCGACCGTCAGCGGAAGCGTGTCGTCCAGCATGGTGCTGATGACGTCGACAAACGGCACACCCGCCAGCACGGCGCCGAACAGATCCGGCCGCATGTTCACCACCGCGCCCATCAGCAAGCCGCCCGCGCTTCGGCCCTCGATCGCCAGTTTGTCGGGACGCGTGTACTTCTGGTTGACCAGATGCTGCGCCGCGGCGATGAAGTCAGTGAACGAGTTGCGCTTGTTCATCATTCGGCCGTTGTCGTGCCAGGGCTTGCCGAGTTCGCTTCCGCCGCGAATCGAGGCGATCGCGTAAACGAAGCCACGATCCAGCAAACTGAGCCGGGCGGAGTTGAAGAACGGCTCCGAATTCAGGCCGTATGAGCCGTAGCCGTACAGCAGCGCCGGATTCGACCCGTCTTTCCGGAACAGCGACTTCTTGTAGACCAGCGCGACCGGGATCCGCGTCCCGTCACTGGCCGTGGCGAACACACGTTCCGAGGCATAGAGTGCCGGGTCAAAGCCGCCCAACACCGGGTCGCGCTTCAGCAGTTGGCGCGTGCGCGCTTCCATGTCGTACTCGTAGACGCTCCGCGGCGTCACCAGCGACGAGTAGCTGAAGCGGAGCTTCGTCGTCTGGAACTCGGGGTTGACGTCGGGAAACAGCACAAACGCCGGCTCCGGCGCGTCGATGGTGTGGGTCTTGCCGTCGCGAAGGTCTCGAATCGCGATCTGCCGCAGACCGTTCACCCGCTCGCCAATCGCCAGATGGTTGGCGAAAGCGATCACCTGTTCCAACAAGGCATCCGTCCGGTGCGGAATCACCTCCGCTGCACTTGCCAGAGCCGGACTGGCCGCTGGTACTTTCACCAGCCGGAAATTGCGCCCTTTGTCGTTGATGCGGACGTAAAAGTCGCCGCCGTGGTCGACAACGTCATATTCGATGTCCTGCTGCCGCGGATAGAGAACCTGGAAGGCTCCCGTCGCGTCCGTCGCCTTCAAATACCGCGTCTCCGACGTCGTTTGGCTGCCGGTTTCCAGGTAGATGTAAGCGTCCGTGACGGACTTGCGTACCTGTACGTTGAAGCGCTCGTCCTTTTCGTGGAACACCTCGACGTCGTTCTTGGGATCTGTGCCGAGGGTGTGCCGGAAGACCTTGTAGGGCCGTTTGGCGGCGTCCACCACCGTGTAGAACAGCGTCTTGTTGTCATTCGCCCAAGCCACGGAGTAGTAGGTGCCCGGAACACGATCCGCCAACAGTTCTCCGGTCGCTGTGTCCTTTACCTGCAGCGTGTAGACTTCGTCGCCCTCCAGATCGGTCGCGAAAGCATAGAGACGCTCGTTCGGGCTGACGGATGCGTTCGTCAGGCGGAAGTACTTCTTGCCTTCGCCGAGCGCGTTCTGGTCAACCAGAATCTCTTCAGTTGCCTCGAGCGATCCCTTCTTCCGCGCCAGGATCGGGTACTGCTTGCCCTCCACCGTGCGCGAGTAATACCAATAGCTACCCTTGCGGAACGGCACGCTCTCATCGGTCTGTTGAATGCGTCCGATGATTTCGTCATAGATCTTCTTCTGCAGCGGAACCGTGTCCGCCAGCAAGGCTTCCGTGTAGCGGTTCTCCGCTTCCAGATAGCCGAGCACCTCAGGCGACTTACGGGCGTCGTCACGAAGCCAGAAGTAAGGATCCGTCCGCTTGTCGCCGTGCTTCTCGATGACTTTGGGAATCCGCTTGGCAACGGGAGGTCTGGCCGGAGACTCTGTAGCGGGTTGGGCCAAAGGTTCGGGGAGATCAGCGGCACTCAGCGGCATAAGGGAGGGCATAAGGGCGAAGCACGCAGCGAAGAAAAGCCTCACGCCCGATTTTCTCATGACACTTGCAGCGAGACCCGCCTTGGGACGGCCGTGCGTTAGCCTGAGAGCGAACCTGTGCGAACGGCCTGCTTACTTCTCCTATTGTTGTCCTTGGGATGTGGTCCGGCACCGAAGACGGCGCGTCAGGAACCGTTGACTCTGGGCGAGGGGCGAGACCCTTCCTTCACACCCGCCGGCGACGCGGTTGTCTTCGTGTCCGCGCAGGGCGACGTCGTTCTGCAGCGAATTGGACAGGGGCGCGCGGTGCTGCTCAACGCAGCGGAGGCGCGGTCTCCAAAGGTCTCGCCAGATGGCGCGAACGTCGCGTTCGCGACACCCCGTGGGGTTCACGTTGTCCCGGTCCAAGGCGGCAATGCGGTGATGGCCGCCGCCAGGGACCGCGTTTCGGTCGTGGGATGGTCCGGCGACGGACAGGCGATCCTGGTGTTCGGCGACGGAGAGTATGGCCGCGTGCCGTCGGCTGGAGGCGCCTTTGAAAGCCTGCGGCAAGGGCTGGGCTCCGGCGGGAGTCTTTCCGCGGACGGCAAGCACCTTGTCACTTGGCACCCGGGCGGACGGATCATCGCCTTTGATGTGCAGCCGGACGGCAGGCTGGCGGCAGAGCGCGCCATCGAGGCCCCTGCCTCCGCCACGCTGGCTTCCGTCAGCTGGAGCGCTGATGCCGCGTTTCTCCTTGCCAGTTATGGCGTCTCCCGGCAACGTCTGCTCCGGCTGGGATTGAACGGGCAAAAGGAGGAGATTGCGTCCTTCGGCGACCACGCCGTCGACCTGCAAGCCCATCCCGGCGGACGCACGGTTTACCGGGAACGACGGCGGGACACCAACCTCTATCGCCTCGTGACGCCGGGGCGCGCGGGCGCTCCGCCACCATCGCTCGCCCTGACGAACGCTCCCGGCATTGACGAACAGGGCAGCATTGCACCTGCGGGTGATTTTCTGGCCTATGTCTCGGACCGGGACGGAACCCCGGAGATCTGGCTTACGCGCCGCGATGGGTCGGCCGCTCGGGCTCTGACGCAGTTTCAGGGCACCCAATTGCCGCGTTCGCCCCGCTGGAGCCCGGACGCACGCATGGTCCTGTTTGATGCCTCTGACGGCATGCGTTCCCGGACGTTCTCGGTGATGGCTGCCGACGGCAGCGGTCTGCGAGAGGTGCCTTCGCCGGAGCCGCCGCGCCGCCCGTCCGGCGATGGAAAGTGGCTCTATTCCGATGGTGAGAGCGGCGTCGTTCGCTCGCCGGCGTCCGGCGGCCGGGCCGCTTCTTTGGGCATTGCCGCTGCCCCCGGCGCCTGGCAGGCTCGCGGAGACGGGCTGTATTTCGTGGCCCCCGGGGCGGCGGAACTCTCCCGCCTCACCCCGGAGACCGGCCAGCGCTATCGTGTCTTTCCGCTCCCTGCCAAGGCGCTTCCCGTCTTTGATGTCGCGCCCGACGAGACTTGGTTCGCCTTCACTTTCCTCGATCAGGAAACTTCCACCATCCGCTTGGCGCAGCCCGCCCGTTAGCCGCTACTGGACGGCGGATTTCTTCTCCTGCCGGAACTTGAAGTAGGCATCGCCGCCCAGGTCCTGATGGTTTCTGTAGCGCCACACCTCATCGCCGGACGGCTGGGATTCGATCTCGTCCGGCGGACCCCAACGCAGATAGACCTTGCCCTTTGCCGTCTCCGAACCGCCAAAGCGCTTCTTCGCCTGCTCCAGACGGCGCTGTTGCTCAGCGGACTCCCGCTCGAACTCGCGCACCGCCTTGCTGGCCAGCGCCTCGGCTTCGCGGGCCATGGCCCGGCTGCGATTGGCTTCTTCGCGGACCAACTGCTCCTGTTCGTCCGCGAGTTTCCGCTGCAAAGACTCCATCTGCCGCTGTAGCGCCTCAACGCTGCGCTGCAGGCGCGCGATCCGGTCGTCGGTGGTTCGAAAGGGGATGGCCTGCGCGGGCGTCTGCGCGGCGGGTGCAGCCTTTGCCGGGCGATCGGCCGCGCTCGGCTTCCCGGTAGGCTCCGCGGGGGAATTGCTCTGCCCTGGTGCGGCGGCTGCCAGAATGGCTGCGGCCACAAGAAAGCCTACTGCCGTCCCGAGCGGTGCCACACCGCCGTCCTTCGGGGACACAAGTCGCACGATTCGTTGTTTCAAGAGACCTCCTGTTGCTGCCAGCGGGGCGCTTGTTCCCCCGGCAAACTGTTCCAGTTCCAGCAGTGCTTCCGCGTAGGACCTTCGATCCTGGCCCGCGGCCAAGTCGTCCGCTGCAAATTCGCGTTCCCGCTCCACGGCCCGCATCACATAACGAGTCCCCGGATGCCAACCGCCGACGATGTCCACCAGATTCTTCAGCGCATTCCACCATTGGTCCCGACGCGCCAGATGGGCCAGTTCGTGCGCCAGGATGGCTTCCCAATGGGCCGCATCCAGGGAGAGCAGCGACAGCGGAAGCAGGATCACGGGCTGCAGCACGCCGGCCACTTGCGGCACTGTCACGCGGTCGGAAACCAGGCATTGGGGCATGGCGACGTCCAGCCGCGCTGCCTGCCGCCGCAGGGCCGAGTGCAGGGGCTCCGCAACGGCGGACGCCGCCCGGCGCGCACGCCAAAGCACCAGGCTTCCCCCGGCCAGCCGAACAACGTCCCAAGCAGCCCAAACCAGCCACGCAATGGCGAGCAGATGGAGAGAACTCGGTTCCACGTTCCAGACGACGCGCGGCCACGGGTCTGCTTCCGCGCTTGAACTGACGGACACGGCGTAGCCCGCTTCCGTCGCGTTCAGAACCACGCCCGTCACGGCAGGCAGCAGCGCCAGTGTGACCAGTGCGGCGTGGGCAGCCGCCGCGCGAAGGTGCGGACGCGACAGGCGCATCCCGGACAACAGCAGCGCCAGCAGCAGCGCAACCAGCGCGGACTGCCAGGCATAATGCAGCAGAATCAGACCGAGCCAGTTCATTGCCGCCCCTCGTCGTGTGCATCGAGCAAGCGGCGCAGCTCGGCGATTTCCTCCGGCGTCGCGCGAGTGCGCGACAACGCACTGACCACCAGGCTGTGCGCGGAGCCGGCGAAGGCTCGGTCAATCAAGTCCCCCACGAGGCTGGACTGCACCTGCTCCTTTGCCTGTGCCGCGCGGTAAATGTGGGCCTGTCCACTTTCGTCACGCTCGACAAGACCCTTCCCATGCATGATCTGCATCAGCTTCAGAATGGTCGTGTAGCCCTGCTGCCGGGCGAGCGATTCCGCAACCTGCCGCACCGTGGACGGCCCGCACCGCCAAAGCACGCCGAGGATTTCCAGTTCTGCTGCAGTGGGGCGAGTCATGCACCCAGGCTATACGAAGAGATTCGTAGAAGTCAACGAAAATCTTCGTACAGTCCGAGTGCGGACGGGACTCAGGCCACCGGAGCAAGCTTCCACTGGTACAGCGGGAAGCGCTCGGTGAGTTGCGTGACCTTGCGGCGCACGCGGGTGAGATTCTCCTCGGAGGCCGGTTCTGCCAGGACTTCGGCAATGAGGCGTCCCACGGTGGTGAACTCCGCCTCGCCAAAGCCACGCGTGGTGACGGCGGGGGTACCCAGGCGGATGCCGCTCGGGTTGAGCGGCGGATTCTGGTCGAAGGGAATGCCGTTCTTGTTGACGGTGATGTGCGCCCGGTCGAGCGCCAGTTCGGCTTCCTTGCCGCGGACGCCCTTGCCGAAGACGTCCACCAGCACGAGGTGAGAGTCCGTACCGCCGGAAATCACGCGGAAGCCCTGCTCGATCAGCGAGGCTGCCAGTGCGCGGGCATTGGCGATGACGCGGCGCTGATACTCCACAAACTCCGGCTGCATCGCTTCCAGGAAGCAGACTGCTTTCGCCGCGACAACGTGCACCAGGGGGCCGCCCTGCTGGCCCGGGAAGACGTTCTTGTCGATTGCCGCGCCGAACTTTTCCTTGGCCAGAATGATGCCGGAACGGGGTCCGCGCAAGGACTTGTGCGTCGTCGACGTCACGATGTCCGCCCATTCGCATGGGTTCGGATAGAGTCCCGCCGCAATCAAGCCGGAGTAGTGGGCCATATCCACAAGGAACACGGCGCCCACCGCATCGGCAATCTCGCGGAACTTGCGGAAGTCGATCACGCGCGGGTAGGCGCTGGCGCCGGCGATGATCATCTTCGGCTTGTGCTCCTCGGCTTGTCGAGCCACCTCGTCGTAGTCGATGCGTTCGGCTTCGCGAGTGACGCCGTAGGACACCACTCTGTAGAGCTTTCCCGAGAAGTTGAGAGGATGCCCGTGGGTGAGATGGCCGCCGTGTGCCAGATTCATGCCGAGAATGGTGTCGCCGGGCTGCAGCACCGCGGCAAACGCGGCGGCATTGGCCTGGCTGCCGGAATGCGGCTGCACGTTTGCGTATTCGGCGTTGAACAGCTTCTTTGCCCGCTCGCGCGCCAGCGTCTCCACCACGTCGGCATACTCGCAGCCGCCGTAGTAGCGCTTGCCCGGATAGCCTTCCGCGTACTTGTTGGTGAAGACGCTGCCGGTGGCTTCCAGGATGGCTTCCGAGGTGAAGTTCTCGCTGGCGATCAGTTCGATGTAGCTTTGCTGCCGCTCCAACTCATGCTGCAGCGCGGCTGCGACATCGGGGTCCACCTGCGCCAGAGGGCGCGCCATACGATCCTGCTCGGTCATGCGTTCTCCTTCTCCAACTCAGCCACTTTGTTCAACCGCCGCTCGTGCCGTCCACCCTCGAACGGCGTGGTGAGGAACGTGTTCACGTATCGCTCGGCATCGGCCTCACCGGTAAACTTCTGGCTCAGCGCCAGCACGTTGGCGTTGTTGTGCGCCCGGATGAGCTGCACTTCTTCGTCGTTGATGCCCAAGCCGGCGCGAATGCCCCGCATCTTGTTGGCAGCAATCGTCATTCCCACGCCGGTGGAGCACACCAGAATCCCGCGCTCCGCCTCACCCTGTTGGATGCTCCGGCCCACCTTGCGGGCGTAGTCCGGGTAATCGGTCGAGTCCTCGGACGCCGTGCCGACGTCCAGCACTTCATGCCCAGCCGCTGACAGCGTCTGACGAAGGTGCTCCTTCAAGCGGAAGCCCGCATGGTCCGCTCCGAGCGCGATTTTCATGGAACTCTCATTCTACCAGCCGAGATCGGCGGCTACGGTATCCTGAAGTCACCCCCCAACATGCATTGGAGCCGTCTTTTCATCCCCACCTTGCGTGAGGACCCCGCCGAGGCCGAAGTGGCCAGTCATCGTCTGCTGGTTCGGGCTGGCTATGTTCGCCAGCTTGGTTCCGGGATTTACAACTACCTGTTGCTGGCTCAACGGTCGCTGTTGAAGATCCAGCAGATCATCCGTGAGGAGATGGACGCCATCGGCGCCCAGGAGTTCTATCTGCCGGGCCTCAACCCGGCGGAAGTCTGGCAGGAATCCGGGCGCTACGAACAGATGGGCGCCAACATGTTCCGGCTGAAAGACCGCTGGGGCCGCGAGCTGTGTCTGGGCATGACGCACGAAGAGATCATGACCTACATCGCCCGCGGGGAACTGCGCAGCTACAAGCAGCTGCCGCAGATCTGGTATCAGATTCAAACGAAGTTCCGCGATGAGCCGCGGCCGAAGTCCGGCCTGCTGCGCACGCGGCAGTTCACGATGAAGGACTCCTATTCGTTTGACCTGGCGCCCCAGGGCCTGGACGAGTCCTACGACCGGCACGCCGCCGCCTACCGCCGCATCTTCACCCGCTGTGGACTGGACTTCATCGAAGTGGAAGCCGATTCCGGAGCGATGGGGGGCAGTGCGTCGCAGGAGTTCATGGTCCGCTCCGAAGCGGGAGAGGACTGGGTGGTGGTCTGCAAAGAGACGAACTATCGCGCCAATCTCGAAAAGGCGGTCGCCCGTCCGGTGCCGCCCGCCTCGCCCGACCCGGAAGGCGACGCCGCGCCCGAGCTGATCCACACGCCGGGGCAGAAGACGATCGAGGAAGTTGCTGCATTCCTGAAGATGCCGGCAACGTCGTTGATCAAAAGCGTCGTGGCGGTGGCTGAGGAACGTCCCTACCTGGTTCTGCTGCGCGGCGATCATCAGCTCAGTGAAACCAAGTTTCTCGCCGCCGCCGGCGCCAAGGAGTACCGGCCTGCCCATCCGGAAGAGATTCGCGAGTGGTTCGGGGCGGACCCCGGTTCTTTGGGTCCTGTCGGCGTGAAGAAGTTGACCATCCTCACCGATGCCGCGCTCGAAGGGCGGCGCAACATGGTGTCCGGCGCCAACCAGGACGACTACCATTTACGCAACGTCACGCCGGGCCGGGACTTCGCGGCAAAGTTCGTGGATCTGCGCCAGGTTACCGCCGGCGACACGGAACTCACCACGGGCGCGCCGCTTGAGCTGGTCAAGACCGTGGAAGTCGGACACATCTTCAAGCTCGGCTACCGCTACTCCAAGTCAATGGGCCTCAATGTTCTGGATGAGAACGGGGTCGAGACTCCGGTGATCATGGGCAGCTACGGGATCGGCGTGGAGCGCATCCTGTCCGCCGCCGTGGAGCTGTATCACGACAAGGACGGAATGGCCATGCCGGTCGCGATTGCGCCGTTTGAGGTAGTCATTACCCCGGTGAACGCGGCGGAGGAAACACAGTGGGCCGCCGCGGCGTCCCTCTATCAGCAGGCGCGCTCGGCGGGGCTGGATGCACTTCTGGACGATCGGAATGAGCGGCCGGGAGTGAAATTCAAGGACGCGGATCTGATCGGGATTCCTTACCGGATCACCATCGGCAAAAAGTTCGCCCAAGGTCTTGTGGAGATCGTGGAGCGCCGGACGAAGAGTTCGGCGGACGTCGCCGTCGCCGACGCCGTCAATTGGGTGGCGGCGAAGATAAATGAGCACAAGCAGCGGAACTAACTGGACGGCCATTCGCGCGGAGTTTCCCGCTTTGCGCGACTGGACGTTTCTGAACACAGCCACCTTCGGCCAACTGGCGCGAAGGACCACCGAAGCCATCTCGCGGCATTTCGCGCATCGCGACGAACTGGCTTGCTCCGACTTTGTCGACTGGTTCGACGATGTGGAGGCAGTGCGGCGGTCGGTGGGTCGTCTGATCCACGCCGAGGCTTCCGACATCGCCTTTGTGCCCAGCGCCAGCTATGCGCTCAGCCTGCTGATCGGGGGCATGGACTGGCGCCCTGGTGACCGCATCGTCACGCTGGAAGACGAGTTCCCGAACAATATCTATTACCCCGCGCTGCTCGCCGAGCGTGGCGTCGAACTGGTGGAGGTGCCCTGGAACCGCTTCCATGAGTCCATCGACAGCCGCACCCGCCTTGTCGCGATCAGCGCCCTAAGTTACGTCAATGGGCTGCGTCCTCCGCTGGCGGAGGTGGGAGCATTTCTGCGCGAACGCGGCGTCTTGTTCTATCTGGACGGCACACAGGGGCTCGGCGCTCTGCAGTTCAACATGCAGTCGATCCAGCCCGACGTCTTTGTCACGCACGGCTATAAGTGGATGCTGGCTCCGAATGGGGCTGGGCTGATGTACGTGCCGCCGCGGGTTCGCCAATGGCTGAAGCCGATGGTGGTGGGATGGCGCAGTCACCGGGACTGGCGCCGCGTGGACTATCTCCACCACGGTGCGCCGGAGTTTGCCGACTTAGCGGAAAAGTACGAGGGCGGTATGCCCGCGCATTCGCTGCTGTTCGGTCTCGGCGCCTCTGTCGACATGATGCTTGAGATCGGTCCCGAGCGGATCGAACGGCGGGTGCTGGAGTTAGCGGCGCTCACCAAGTCTGCGTTGACGGAAATCGGCGCGGAACTCGGTGACGGGCCGCTGTTTGACTCGCCGATTTTGGCCGCTCGTCTGCCTGGCAAGGATGCCTCCGCCGTTGCGTTAGCTCTGAAGCAGCGGCGCGTGCTGGTCTCCGCGCGGCACGGCAACCTGCGCATCTCGACGCACTTCTACAACAACGAGAACGACATCGACTGCCTGATCGAAGAGCTAAAGCGGCTGTAGCGCCCGCTTCAGCAGGTTCGCCGTGATCCGCTGCACGCGCTCATCGACCCCGAGGGGCCGCACCCAGTGGGACCAGGGCAGGATGTGGCCCGGCGGCGAAGCCAATGCCTGTGCCCACCAGATCGTGGCCGCGTTGAAGACAAAGTTGCCTTTTGGACCCGGGTAGATCGTCGCCGTCCACTGCGACGGATTCACGCCGTTTTGCAGCGCTGTGCCGCCGGCAACTACCTCCAGTCCGTCAATCCGCGCCGGGTCGCCGTGGAACTCCCATCCCACCAGGCCCTCCACGCGGTCACCATCGCGCATCCCGGTTCCGGCAAACATCCAATGGGCGGCGCGGCGGCAGATCCAGTCTCCGCCCCCGTTGAACGGGTAGACCGTATGCGCGCCCATCAGCCGATTGGCCGGCGGACCCTCCTCCCGAAACGGGTAGCGGAAGAACTGGTCCATTCCGCCATAGATGCCGCCATAGACTCCAACGCGCTGGATCCGCCGGTTCGCGCGTCCCGCCGCGTTCGCAGTCAATGGAGTCACGCCGCACACCGCGTTCCCGGACAGGTACAGATGCGTCGTACCGGAGGCCACCGATGCCAGCGCGTTGTCATACTGCCGCCGGTCCCAGTACTCGTCATGCGCCACGCTGAGAAACACCTTCGCGCGAGTCCATTCTTCGGCGCGCACCATGTCGGCATTGCTCACGTAAGTTACGTCGTAGCCGTGCTTCTCCAGCCAATAAGAAAGAGGAAACTCCCACAGCAGAAACTCGCCCGAGCCAATCGACAGCGGATGGTCAAAGATCTGCGCGTACTTGCCGTAGGGGCGGTCAAAGCTCGCCATCACATCCGGCGCCCAGGAGTGACGCGGGTCCGTATAGAGCGAATAGTCATCCGGCCAGCGGTTGTATGCCTGCCAAGTGTTGTCGCTGACCTGAAACAGCACCCCGGCGCGGCGCGTATCGCGGACTACGAAAATGACGTAGCTTTGCCAGGGATGCTCACCCGAGGATTCGGCCAGGCACTGCAGCTTTCCCAGATAGACGCCGCTCGGCCAGTCCGTCGGAATCCGGAGGCTGGCCGATGGCTCCCAACTGCACTCGCGCAGGCGATGCTCTGCCACCGGCGGGTCCGGCTGCACGCGCCCGGCGAACGGCCCGATCTGTGTCATCCATCTCCCGCCCGTCCCGCCGTAATAGCCCATCCGGTAGAAGTCCACCGTCCAGCGCCGTGCGGGCTGTGTGCTCACGAAAAGGGTGAGCGTCTCGCCTGCGGCAATCGACTGGTGCGAGCAGTAGCCCTCGATCCGCTTCGAACGAAATCCCTTTCCCGCGTCCGGCCACACTTTCGACAATTGCCAGTTGGCCGTTCCGCGGCGCAGGTTCTCCGTCACGATCCGTTGGTCACGCCCGGTCGGCGCAGCCAGAGCGAGCGCCGTTTCCAGCATATTTCGACGCGAAAGCATGAATAATCTCAGACGAGATAGACATAACACAAAGTAAATGCATAAAATGCAGCCATGATGGTTTTGGTTGTGGTGCTCGCAACCCTGGCGCAGACTCCCGCCTACGACTTGGTCCTGAAGAACGGGACCCTGATTGACCCGAAGAATCGGATCAGCGCGAAGCGGGACATTGCACTGAAAGACGGGAAGGTGGCGGAAGTTGCCGCATCCATTCCTGCGGCGAAAGCCAAACGCGCGGTCGATGTCTCCGGGCTGTACGTCACTCCGGGATTGGTGGATTTGCACGTGCACGTGTATGCCTCGGCGACAAAGCCGTCGGCCTATTGCGGCGTGTCCAGTGTCTATCCCGACGATCACTCGTTCCGCAACGGCGTGACCACGATGGTGGATGCGGGCACCTCCGGTTGGAAGAGCTTCGAAGACTTTAAGTCGCGCGTCCTGGATCACGCCCGGACCCGCGTGCTGGTGATGCTGAACATTGTTGGTGCGGGTATGTGCGGCGCCGTCGAGCAGGACACTCGCGAGATGGACTCGCAGCAGGCGGCGGCGATGGCAAAGAAGTATCCGAACCTGATCGTCGGCTTCAAGACGGCGCACTATGCCGGTCCGGAGTGGATTGCGGTCGACCGCGCTCTCGAGGCCGGGCGTCTGGCCAACCTGCCGCTGATGGTCGATTTCGGCGCCTTCCGGCTGGAGCGTCCCTTTGAGGAACTCGTCACCAAGCGGTTGCGCCCGGGCGACATCTACACCCACATGTACCTCAACGCGGTGCCGATGCATGACAAGGACAACAAGCTGCGCGACTTCATGCGCGAGGCACGCAAGCGCGGCGTCATTTTCGATGCAGGTCATGGTGGGGGCAGCTTCGTGTGGTGGCAAGCGGTTCCCGCGATGCAACAGGGCTTTCCGCCGGATTCGATCTCGACCGACCTGCATGTCGGCTCGATGAATGCCGGCATGAAGAGCATGACCAACGTGATGTCGAAGTTCCTTGCGATGGGCATGCCGCTGGACGATGTCATCCTGCGCTCCACGTGGAATCCCGCGCGCCAAATCCGGCGGGAAGAACTGGGCCACCTCAGTGTGGGCGCCATCGCCGACGTGGCGGTGCTGCGGCTGGACAAAGGCGACTTCGGTTTCGTCGACGTGAACGGCGCCCGGAAGAAGGGCACGCAGAAGCTGGAGGCCGAGTTGACCTTGAAAGATGGGCGCGTCCAGTTTGACCTGAATGGCCGCACTCGCGACGATTGGGACAAGATCGGCGGACGCTACGGTGCGCAGGGCGACGGCGCCTGGGATGCCACGATCAGCCAGACTGTCCGCAGCCGCAAGTAGGCTGCCGGTTCTCCGAAATCGTAAGTCGGTAAGTCGGCCTGCTAGACTGCGCTGATGCGGCGCGCCCTGCTCTTTGCCTTCGCGGTTTCCTGCTTCGGCCTCGACTTTGAAGTCCGGCTGCCCTCGACGGCCGAGAAAGTAGATGGACGCGTGTTCGTCCTGCTCTCGACGAAGCCGGATGCCGAGCCCCGTTTCCAGATCAACGATGGCCCGGAGAGTCAGTTGATCTTCGGGCAGGACGTCGAGGATTGGCCTTCCGCAAAGCCCATCACCCTCGGCGCGTCCGCGTTCGGCTACCCCATCCGGCGGTTGGTGGATGTTCCGGCGGGCCGGTACTACGTGCAGGCACTCCTTCATCGCTACGAGACCTTTCGCCGCGCTGATGGACACGTCGTCAAGCTGCCGATGGACCGCGGCGAAGGGCAGCAATGGAACCGTGCGCCGGGCAACGTCTACTCCAAGCCTGTGCCGCTGGAGCTGAACCCGAAGTCGTCCGGCAAGGTTCAGATCGTTCTGGACCAGACCATCCCGCCCATCCCGGAACCCAAGGACACCAAGTACATCAAGCATGTCCGGATTCAAAGCGAACGGCTGACGAAGTTTTGGGGACGCCCCATGTACTTGGGCGCGCACGTCCTCCTGCCGGAGGGCTTCGACGAGCATCCCAACGCACGCTATCCGCTCGCGATCTTTCACGGGCACTTCCCCGCTGACTTTGATGGCTTTCGAACGGAGCAGCCCGACCCGAACCTGAAACCGGACTACTCCGCGCGGTTCAAGATTTCCGGCTACAACCGCATCGTGCAGCAGGAAGCCTATGACTTCTACCGGAAATGGACGGGGCCGAACTTCCCGCGCATGCTGATCGTGGAGATCCAACATGCCAATCCGTATTACGACGACAGCTACGCCGTGAACTCCGCCAACCTGGGCCCCTATGGCGACGCGATCATGTATGAGCTGCTGCCGTTCATCGAAAAGAAGTTCCGTGCCATCGGCCAAGGCTGGGCCCGATTCACCTACGGCGGTTCCACGGGAGGCTGGGAAGCACTGGCGGTGCAGTTGTTCTATCCGGAGGAGTTCAACGGAACCTTCGCCGCCTGTCCCGATCCGATCGATTTCCGCGCGTACACGGTCGTCGACATCTACAAGGACAAGAACGCCTACTACCTGGAAGGCGCGCACAAGCGAGTGCCGCGCCCCGCAAAGCGCGACTATCTGGGACATCTCAGCGCCACCATGCAGGACGCAAACGACTTTGAGCTGGCCCTGGGGACCAGGTCGCGGTCCGGACAGCAATGGGACATTTGGGAGGCCGTGTACTCACCGGTCGGTAAGGACGGCTACCCGCAGCGCATCTTCGACAAGGAAACGGGCGCGATCGATCCGAAGGTGGCCGAGCATTGGCGCGAGAACTACGATCTTCGCCACATTCTGCAGCGGGATTGGGCCAAGCTGGGTCCGAAGGTGCGCGGCAAGATCCACATCTACTGCGGCGACATGGACAACTTCTACCTCAACAACGCCGTCTACCTGATGGAGGACTTCCTCAAGTCGGCGGCGAATCCGCCCGCCGAAGCCGAGGTCCGCTACGGGGACCGGGCGGAACATTGCTGGAACGGCGATCCCACGCAGCCGAACCACATCTCTCGCCTTCGCTACAACACGATGTATATCGACAAGATCCTGAAACGGATCGAAGCCAATCATCCGCCTGGTGCGGACCTCACCAGCTGGCGCTACTAGCCCGAGCAGTTTGGCCAGCCGCTTCCGGGGTCGCTATCCTATTCGAAAGTGAGAAGCCTCATCGCTCTCTACGCGGCCCTGCTGCTGGTTTCCTGTGGGAACAAGCCCGCTGAACCGCTGCCCGCCACCGGCGTCGACAAGACTGTCTTTCTCGATGTAGCGGCGCAGTCCGGGCTCGACTTCACTCACGTGAACGGCGCCTCGGGGAAATTCGAAATGCCCGAAATCATGGGCGCCGGTGCGGCTCTTCTGGACTATGACGGTGACGGTGATCTGGATGCGTACCTCGTCCAGAGCCAGGACACAGGCAAGCTGTTCCGTAATGAGCTGGTCCCCGGCGGAACGCTGCGGTTTGTGGATGTGACCTCCGGCGCGGGCATCACCTTTTCCGGTTACGGCATGGGCGTGGCGACGGGCGACATCGACGCGGATGGCCGGCCGGACATGTTGGTCACCGGCTACGGTTCCCGACGGCTCTACCGCAATCAAGGCAACGGAACCTTCGCCGAGGTGGCGCTTCCCCCTCCCCCGGTACCGAACACCTGGTCCACCAGCGCTTCGTTCTTCGACTATGACCGCGATGGCCGCCAGGATCTCATCGTGCTGAGTTACGTGAACTTCACCCGCGAAGGCAATAAACGGTGCATTGCACCGACCGGAGAAACGGACTACTGCACGCCAAAGGCGTATTCGCCCATGGCCGCCCGGCTGTATCACAACGAGGGGGGCAACACCTTCCGGGACGTGACGGCGCAGGCAGGCATTGACCGTGCCATGGGTCCGGGGCTCGGTGTGGCGGCATTGGACCTCAATGAAGATGGGTGGCCGGACCTGTTTGTCGCCAACGACACGGCCGCCAACCATGTCTGGATGAACCAGAAGAACGGGACATTCCGCGAGTTGGGCGTCGAAAGCGGCGCCGCCTATTCCGAGGACGGGCTGGCCAAGGCGGGCATGGGTGTGGCGGCGGGAGACTCTGACGGGGATGGGGACGAAGATCTGTTTGTCGTCAACCTGATGCGCGAGGGCGCCACCCTGTTCCGCAACGAGGGTGTTTCGCCCCAAGGCTGGCCGATGTTTCTCGACGTGACGCGTTCCAGCGGAATCTACCAGGCGACCTTCCCCAATACCGGCTTCGGCACCGATTGGTTCGACTACGACAACGACGGCCGGCTGGACCTGTTCATCGCCAACGGCGCCGTCACGCTCGAGG
>CAYNDS010000040.1:20081-24247 GCA_964395885.1 uncultured Solibacteraceae bacterium
ACCAGCGCGGGCAGCCGGTTCCGTTCAAGGAGCGGAGGCAGCTGCTCCACAACGAGGGTGGCGGCAAGTTCAAGGAAGTGCAGGTTGCCGGGACATTCTCCTTGCCGGAGGTTTCCCGAGGCGCTGCTTTTGGCGATATCGATAACGACGGGGACGTTGACATCCTGGTCAGCAACAACAACGGTCCGGCGCGGCTGTTCCGCAACGACTCGCCTTCCACTGGCTGGGTCACCGTCGTGCCTCAAGCCAGTCAGCCGCTGGGGGCAAAGATCACGCTGTATCGCGAAGACCTGATGCCGCTGGTCCGACGCGTCCATACGGATTCCAGCTACTGCTCTGCCAGTGACGCCCGGGTTCACTTTGGACTAGGCGACAAGAGCGGAATCGGATCCGTCGAGGTCGTCTGGCCCGACGGCACAATGGAAACCTGGGAGGCGCCGCCCGCTCGAAAGCCGCTTTTGGCGCGCAAGGGCACAGGGAAAACCCCTGTAAGAACAAATAAATAAACATTCAGGGTGGATTGACACATCCGCAAGGCGAAGCGGACAATTTTAGAAACGCCCGTGTGTCTACGCGGGAAGCAGTTGAAACGCTTAAGGGGTTTGCATGTTCAAACGATTGAGTGCAGTCGCTGTTGGACTGTGTCTGTCTGTCGCCTCCCTATCCGCCCAGGTGCTCTACGGAACGCTGGTCGGCAACGTGACCGATCCGCAGCAGGGCGCCATTGTGGGCGCGTCTGTCACGATTTCCAGCAAGCTGACCGGGTTCACCACCACGGAGAAGACCGATGACCGTGGCGCATATGACTTCCGGAATCTCCCTCCCGGCACCTACGATCTGAAGGTCTCCGCGTCGGGCTTCGCCAACTTTGAGGTGGAAGGCATTGCGATCACGGCGAACAATATTTCGCGTATCGACACGACCCTGAAGGTCGGCAATGTGGCCGAAACGGTGACCGTCGGGGCCGAGATCGCGCAGTTGCAGACGGATCGCTCTTCGATTCAGACCGACATCGGCAGCAAGGAGTTGACCAACATCGCCCTCGGCGGGTATCGCAACTTCCAGACGATGATCGACTTCATCCCCGGTTCGACGCCCGCGGCATTCCAGAATGCCTCGACCGACTCTCCGGCTCGCGCGCTGACAACCAACGTCAACGGCACGGCGCGGAACTCGAACAACACCCGTATTGACGGCGCCGCCAGCGTCTTCACGTGGCTGCCGCATCATGCGTACTACATTCCGCCACTGGAATCGATCGAGACCGTGAACGTTTCGACCAACAGCTTCGACGCCGAGCAGGGCATGTCGGGCGGCGCGGCGGTCAGCGTCATCACCAAGAGCGGTACCAACCAGTTCCGCGCGGTGGCCTTCGCCTACCACCTGAACCACGCCTGGGGCGCGAAGAACCTGTTCTTCAACCCGAACACGCCGGCTGGCCCTGGCACCCCGCAGCGAATTGACAACCAGTACGGCGGCACCTTCGGCGGCCCGATCGTGAAGGACAAGCTGTTCTTTTTCACCTCGTGGGAAGGCACGACGACCGCGGAGCGCGGCAATGGCCTCCTCAGTGTTCCCACCGCGCAAGTGCGGAGCGGCAACTTCGAGGGCCTGACGACGATCTTCGACCCGGCCACCGGCACCATCAACGGCCGCGGCCGCACGCCGTTCCCCGGCAACATTGTTCCGCCGTCGCGCTACTCGCCGCAGGCAATCGCGCTGCAGAACCTGATTCCGCTGCCGAACACCGGCACGGGTCAGTTGGCCAACTTCTTCGCCTCGGTGCCTTACTACTTCAAGCGCGACATGGTGGACGCGAAGGTGAACTACACGCCGAATTCGAAGGTCAACGTTTTCGGAAAGTTCTCGACGATGATTGCGCCGGTGACCGCTGGCGTTCCGCTGGGTCAGGCGCTGGGCGGCTACCCGGGTGGCGCGGCAGGTGCGGCCGGCATCGGTACGGGCGACAACACCACGTACATCTTCGGTGGCGGCGTCAGCTACGTCATCTCGCCGACGCTGCTGTTTGACGCCAACTTCGGTGGCACGCGGATGAACCACCAGACCCTCGGCCCCGACTACGGCCGCAACATCGGTCTCGACGTGCTCCGCATCCCCGGCACGAATGGCCCGGATGAGCGTCAGTCCGGCTTCCCGATCTTCAACTTCAACGGCTACTCGTCGCTCGGCAATCCCAACAACTGGAGCCCCGCCTTCCGCGCGGACCGCAGCTACACCTATGTGGCGAACCTCACCTGGACCAAGGGCGCGCACAATCTGCGCTTTGGCGTCGACCTGGTGCAGCACCAGATGAACCACTGGCAGCCGGAACTCGGCGGCTGGTCCCCCCGCGGCGGTTTCAACTTCCAGTCCAATGCGATCACCGGCCTGAACGGCTCAGCTGGCGAAGGCTTCGCGGCCGTGACCGCTCCGGGCCAGAACCAGTTCAATGCCTATGCGGGCTTCCTGATGGGCATGGCCTCTTCGATGGGCAAGGCGTATCAGTTCTACGACCCGATGAGCACCCGTGAGTTCCAGCAGGGCTACTATATCCGCGACAACTGGCAGGTGAACCGCAAGCTGTCGGTCAACCTTGGCATGCGCTTCGAACACTTCCCGATCATGAATCGCGGCGAGTTCGGTATTGAGCGCTATGACCCGGTGACCAATCGCGTTCTGATCGGCGGCCGCGGCCAGAACCCGCGCAATGCCGGTACGACGGTGGCCCCGATCCTGTTTGCGCCCCGTATCGGCTTCGCCTACCGCGCCAGCGAAAAGACTGTCATTCGCGCCGGCTACGGGATCACGAACGATCCGTACCCGATCAGCCGTCCGATCCGCAGCCCGTACCCGGCGGTGATCATCGACGAGTACATCCCGCAGACTTCGTGGATCGCGGCGACGCCCACCGGTGTCCCGACGACCTTGCAGAACGGCATCCCGGCGGTTCGCTTCCCCGACATCTCTTCGGGTGTGCTCACGATCCCGAATACGATCTCGACGAACTCGCTGCAGGAGGGACGTTTCCGCCGCGGCTACATTCAGTCGTACAACCTCACGCTCCAGCGGGAACTCGGCTGGGGCATGGTGTTGACGGCCAGCTATGTCGGGACGCGCTCCATCCGGCAAACGGTAACCTACTTCGAGCTGAACGCCGGCCTCGTGCCCGGCGCCGGTGCGAATGGCCGCCCGCTGTTCAACCAGTTCGGCGTCCAGACCTCGCGCCAGATGTTCATCCCGATGGCGCATCAGCGCTACGACGCCCTGCAGACGAACCTCACCAAGCGCTTCTCGAACGGGCTGTTCCTGACGGCCAACTACACCTGGTCGAAGTCGATCGGCTTCAATGCCGGCAACTCCGATGTGGGTCTCCGCTTCTACGTGCCCAGCCAGTTCTCAGCCAACCGTTCCGTGGCGGATTTCGACCGTACGCAGACCTTCACGACGGCGGCCAACTGGGAGTTGCCGTTCGGTAAGGGCAAGAAGTGGGCCACGTCGGGCGCCGGTGCCGCGATTCTGGGCGGCTGGCAGCTCAACCCGACCTTCCAGTTCTACACGGGGCTGCCGTTCATCGTTTCCGCCGACGGTGGCACGCTGAACGCACCGCAGAACACGCAGGTCGCCGATCAGCTGACCGCCAACGTCACCAAGATCGGCGGCGTCGGCCTCGGTGGCGCCAACTCCCGCTTCTACGACGTGACGGCCTTCGCTCCCGTCTCCGGTGCCCGCTTCGGCAACATGGGCCTGAACGCGCTGCGCGGTCCGTGGCTGGTGAACTCCAACCTCGGCATCTTCCGGACCTTCAACATCACGGAGCGGGTGAATCTGCAGTTCCGGGGTGAGGCGCTGAACGTCACCAACACGCCGGCGCTCAACAACCCGAACGGCAACGTGTCCAACGCGGCCAACTTCATGGCGATTACGGGGGCAACCACCGGCCAGAGTCCGCAGCGCACCATGCGCTTCGGCCTGCGCCTGGCGTTCTAAGCCGAAACGTCAGTCCCTTCACCACAACGGCGCGGCATTCCCCTCGGGGTGGCCGCGCCGTCTGTCTTTTTGCCGAACCCGCGATCACACGTCTGAAAACTGCGCGTGCGATCCTAGAAGTTGACCCCCACGCAAATTCGTAACATCGCCATCATTGCGCACGTCGACCACGGCAAGAC
>CAYNDS010000041.1:0-13308 GCA_964395885.1 uncultured Solibacteraceae bacterium
CTGGGAGACGCCGGAGCGTTTGTCGATGCGCTTGTCGTCGCGTGCGGCAAAGGCGAGCATTTCAACGCCTTCGCGGATGAAGCGCGGGATCGTGACGGTGAGTGCGCCGTTGCGGCCGGTCCAGGCTTCCTGCGCGGTGATCTCCATCCCGTGGTCGACGGTGAGCGGGTAGTGGGTGCGGATTTCGCTGCCGATGCGGTCCTTGAGCGGAGTGACGATCTTGCCGCGCGCGGTGTAGTCTTCCGGGTTGGCGGTGAAGACGAGTGCGACGTCGAGAGGCAGGCGGACCGGGTAGCCTTTGATCTGAACGTCGCCCTCCTGCATGATGTTGAACAGGCCGACCTGAATCTTTCCGGCCAGGTCCGGCAGCTCATTGATGGCGAAGATGCCGCGATTGGCACGCGGCAGCAGGCCGTAGTGGATGGTGAGTTCGTCGGAGATGTCGGCGCCGCGGCGGGCGGCCTTGATCGGGTCGATGTCGCCGATCATGTCGGCGATGGTGACGTCGGGCGTGGCGAGCTTTTCGACATAGCGCTGGTCGGCGGCGAGCCAGTGGATCGGGGCGTCGTCACCCATCTGTTCGACGAGGTCCCGGCCGAAGCGCGAGATGGGGGCGAAGGGATTGTCACGGATCTCCGAGCCCGCCAGGTAGGGGACAAACGGGTCCAGCAGTTCCGTGAGCATCCGAATGAGGCGCGTCTTGGCCTGCCCGCGAAGGCCAAGCAGGATGAAGTTGTGGCGGGACAGGATCGCGTTGACGATCTGGGGGACGACGGTGTCCTCATAGCCGAGCACGCCGGGAAACAGCGGCTGGCCACTGCGGAGCTTCGCGATGAGGTTGGCCCGGAGCTCATCCTTTACGGTGGGAACCGCCTGGTTGCGTTCGGCGAAACGGCTGCGGCGCAGCGCGCCAAGCGTGTCTGGAAAATCTCGGGTTGCGCGCATTCTTGACCAGCCTGTGCTCCAAGTCTAGCAGTGCCCTTCTGATGCTTCGCCCAGCGGCGGCGTTCCAATACAATGAGAAGTTGCTGAAGAAGCAGATCCTGCACAAAGTGGGCGAAGCGGTGACGCGGTTCCGGATGATCCGTGAAGGAGACCGCGTGGCCGTGGGCCTGTCGGGCGGCAAGGACTCGGTGACGCTGCTCGATGCGCTGGTGGAACTGGCAAGGCGCGCGCCGATTTCCTTTTCCGTGTCAGCGTTCACGATCGAGCAAGGGAAATTTCTGTCGCCGATTGCGCCGTTCCGGGAATATCTGAAGGAACGGGACATTCCGTGGACCTACTTTACCGATGAGCCGTCGTTGCGGTTGATCGATGAACAGCCGGAGCATGGCTGCGACGTCTGCTCCCGATTCCGGCGGCGGGCGGTGTACGAAGTGGCGCACCGGCTGGGCGCCAACGTGATTGCGCTGGGCCATACGGCGGATGACTTTTGCGAGGCATTTCTGCGGAACGCGATGTTCACCGGGCGGCTGAGCGCGCTGCCGCCGGTGACCTATTCGCGGAACCGGGATTTCCGGCTGATCCGCCCGCTGTGCTTTGTTCCGGAAAAGTGGACGGCGGAGTACGCCGGGCACCTGGGAGCGCCGGTGATTCCGTGCGGCTGCTCGCAGAAGACGGGGACAGTGCGGCGGTCTTTGCGGGACTTTTTCAGCGAGATGGAACAAGACTACCCGCATTTGAAGGAGACCATGCTCAGCGCGATGGGAAACCTGAATCCGCAGCGTTTGCTGGACCCGCGCTATCTGGATCCGGACGCAGGGGATGAGGAGATGGCAGAGCGACTGTTGCCCGTTGTCACGGATTAGTAACCAGACTCCGGTTGACCGGGAAAATTTTCCAGTGAGACCATAGGGTTCCGGCTGGGTCTGAGGCCGCCTCCGTACGCCGGAACCTCAAAACATATGCCCTTCCTCCCACGGGAAGAACAATTCTTCCAGTACTTCGACCAACAAGTCGACATCATCGTCGAAGCCGTATCGGTGCTGACGCACGCGGTAAAGGCCGGCCCGAGCGCCTTTGCGACGAGCGCCTCGAAGATCGAGGAGTTGGAGCACAAGGGAGACGTGATCGTGCACGAGGTGGTGCGGAAGCTGGGTTCGACGTT
The DNA here is from genome assembly GCA_964395885.1 of uncultured Solibacteraceae bacterium. Taxonomy (GTDB): domain Bacteria; phylum Acidobacteriota; class Terriglobia; order Bryobacterales; family Bryobacteraceae; genus JAPKYZ01. Next base: position 2,108 of record CAYNDS010000041.1, read on the forward strand.
CATCACGCCGATTGATCCGGAGGACATCCACCGCATCTCTTCGCTGTTGGACACCGTGCTGGATGACGTGGAGGATGTGGCGCACCGGCTGGTGGCGTACCGAGTGGAAGACGTGACGCCGGAGATTCTGTACATGACGGATCTTCTGGCCAAGTGCGTTGCGGCACTGAAGCGGGCCATGTTGTCGCTGGAGAAGCGGCAGGCGATCCTGGAGCACTGCATCGAGATCAACCGGCTGGAGGAAGAAGCCGACGTGGTGGAGCGCAAGGCGATCGGAGGCCTGTTCCAGAATGAGAAAGATCCCATCCGGCTACTGAAGTACAAAGAGATTTACGAGTTGCTGGAGCATGCGACGGATTCCTGCGAAGACGTCGCCGACCAGCTGCAGAGCGTGGTCGTCAAGAACAGCTGACCGGCATGGACTCCACGCTGCTTCTGGTAAGCGTCATTGTTCTGGTGGCGCTGATCTTTGACTACATCAACGGCTTCCATGACGCGGCAAACTCCGTGGCGACGATTGTCGCGACGCGGGTGCTGACACCGTTTCAGGCGGTGCTGTGGGCGGCATTCTGGAACTTCATCGCGGCGGCGCCGCTGCTGTTGGGCCATGACGAGGCGGGCGTGGCCAAGACGATCGGCACGGGGATGGTGACGCAGACGCTGGTGACGGAATACGTCATCCTGGCGGGCTTGCTGGGGGCGATCATCTGGGACCTGATCACGTGGTGGTTTGGGCTGCCGACGTCGAGTTCCCATGCGCTGATCGGGGGCTACGCGGGTGCGGCGATCGCGAAGGCGATGATGCTGTACGGCGTGGGCGGCATTGGACGGGCGATTGTGCCGGCCGGGTGGATCAAGACGACGGCGTTCATCGTGCTGGCGCCGCTGCTGGGCATGACGCTGGCGTACCTGCTGATGATCACGGTGTACTGGCTGTTCCGGAATCATTCGCCGCAGTACATGGACTACTGGTTCCGGAAGCTGCAGCTGGTTTCGGCAGCGCTGTTCAGCTATTCGCACGGGGCGAATGACGCGCAGAAGACGATGGGCATCATCGCCGGCGTGCTGGTGGCGGCAAAGTACCTGCCAAGCTTCCACGTGCCGACGTGGGTGATCCTGTCGGCGCACGCGGCCATCGCGCTGGGCACGATGACGGGCGGCTGGCGCATTGTCCACACGATGGGCGGGAAACTGACGCGCCTGAAGCCGCGCGGCGGATTCTGCGCGGAGACGGCCGGCGCGCTGGCGATTCTCTTTCCCACCTATCTGGCGATCCCGGTGTCGACGACGCATGTGATCACGGGTGCGATTGCGGGCGTCGGCTCGATTCAGCGGCCGAAGGCGGTGCGGTGGAAACTGGCGACCAACATTCTGTGGGCGTGGCTTCTGACACTTCCGGCATCGGCTTTGGTGGCGGGGCTGTGCTACGCGGCCGTGCATCTGGTTTCGGGCGGCATGTAAGCTGAAGAGCGGCCGTCGCCCCGAGGGGCGGCCAGCTTTTCGCCATCCATGAAATTCGGTATTGACTTCGGCACCACTCGGATTGTGGTGGCCCGCGCGGACCGGGGCAACTATCCGGTCCTGTCCTACGAGACACCGACGGGAGAGCATCAGCCGTTTGTGCCGCCGCTGATCGCCGCGCGGAAGGACGAGCTTCGGTTCGGCTGGGAGGCGTGGCAGATGGCGTCGGACCCGTCCTGGACGCTGGTGCGAAGCCTGAAGCGGGTGCTGGAGAGCGGTGGTCCGGCGACGCGGGTGCGGATTGGGCGCACCGAGCGTCCGCTGCTGGAACTTTTGACCGCGATGGCCGCATCGCTGAGGCCGGCGGACGATCCGCAACCGGAGGCGTGTATCGGCGTCCCGGCGAACGCAAACTCCAATCAGCGCTATCTGACGGCGGAGGCGTTCCGCCGGGCGGGCTTCCATGTTCTTGGGCTGCTGAATGAGCCGTCGGCGGCGGCGATCGAGTATGCGCAGGGCAATCCGTCGCGCAGCGCGGACGATGCGCGGCTGCTGGTCTACGATCTCGGCGGGGGAACGTTCGACGTTTCGCTGGTGGCACTGCGGAGCCGCGAGCACGAGATCCTGGGCACGGAATCGATTGCGACGCTGGGCGGCGATGACTTCGACGCGCTGCTGGCGGAACTGGCGGTGGGGGACGATGCGCTGGAGACGTTGCCGCAACAGGAGTCCTTTCTGCTGCTGGAGGCCTGCCGCGCGGCCAAGGAGGGACTGAATCCGAACAGCCGCCGAATGCTGATCGATCTGGAATCGATCCGCGAGGGCTGGGGCACGGCTTCCGTCGCGGTGGCGGAATTCTACGAGCGCTGCCAGCCGCTGGTGAACGAGACGATCCACGCGGTGGAGGATCTGCTGAAGGCCTGCCCGGGTCCGGCGCCGGACTGCCTGTATGTGACGGGCGGCGGGAGCGAACTGCCGCTGGTGTCGCGGCTGCTGCGGGAGCGGTTCGGGCGGCGGGTGAAGCGTTCCACGTACACGCGGGAGGCGACGGCGATCGGGCTGGCGATTGCGGCGGAGGGAGCTTCGCGGTTCACGCTGCGTGAGCGGTTTTCGCGCTACTTCGGAGTCTGGCGTGAGACCGATGGCGGCCGGACCATCATCTTCGACCCGGTGTTTTCCAAGGGGCGATCGCTGCCGGGCGCCGGTGAGCCGCCGCTGGTGGTGGAGCGCAGCTACCATCCGGTGCACAATATCGGGCATTTCCGCTATCTGGAGGCCTCGGCAGTGGGCGAGGGCGGGCATCCGGAGGGCAACATCTCGCTGTGGGACGAGATCCGGTTCCCGTTTGATCCGGAACTGCGCGAGAGGGAAGACCTGGAGGCGGAGCCGGTGGAGTACTCCGCGCGCGCGGTGTCGCAGCAGATTGTCGAGCGCTGGAGTTGTGACGCGTCAGGCGGCGTGATGGTGGAGTTGGGCAACCGTACGTCCGGTTACGCTCGGAAGTTTGAGTTGGGCCGGTGGTCGGCCGGGGCAGCGGCGACAGATCCAGTGGAACGGCCGCGGGCAAAGAGGAAGAAAGCGAAATCATGAGCGAGTTTTCCGGGAGCACGGCTCTCGTCACGGGCGCGTCGCGCGGCATTGGACAGGCAACGGCGGTGGCGCTGGCCGCGGCTGGCGTATCGCGCCTGCTGCTGCACTACAACAGCCACCGTGCGGGGGTGGAGGCGACGCAGGCGGCAGTGGAGGCAAAGGGCGCCACGGCAACGCTGCTTGAAGGGGACCTGTCTACCGATGCCGGGATCGAGAAGTTCTGCCTGGCCCTCTCGCGCAGCAACGAGACGGTGGACATCCTGATCAACAATGCCGGGTCACTGGTGAAGCGGGCGAAGTTGGAAGAGTCCACGCCGGAACTGTTTGATGAAGTCTTCACGCTGAACGTGAAGAGCGCCTGGTTCATTGCCAAGGCGGTGGCGGGCGGCATGAAGGCGCGGGGCAAGGGATCGATTGTGAATCTGTCCTCGATTGCGGCGCGGCATGGCGGCGGCGCAGGGGCGGCGTTGTATTCGGCAGCCAAGGCGGCGGTGTCCTGCTTCACGAAGGGTCTGGCGAAGGAGTTGGCGCCGCATGGCGTGCGGGTGAATGCGGTAAGCCCGGGCACGGTGGATAACCACTTCCACGAAGTGTTTTCAAACGCGCAGATTCTGGAGGCCGTGAAGGCGCAGACGCCGGCGGGGACGCTGGGAACGAATGAAGAGATCGCCGACACGATTGTTTTTCTGTGTTCCCACGGCGGACGATTCCTCCACGGGCAGACGGTCGAGGTCAATGGCGGCCTGTACATGGCCTGACGCAGGTTAGCGGACCAGCGCAGTTTCGGTAATCTGTTCGCCCCAGTGGACGCGGAGACGTTTGCCGTCGGCGTAGATCCAGATGCCTTTGCCCTGCGGCGCGGGAATCTCGGCAGGGGTGCGCACGACTTGGAATTTGGCGAGTTTCGCGGCGGTGTTCAGCTTCCCGATGTGAATGTGCGGCTGGCACTGCGTGCGCACCTGATCGCCGTTATAGGCAACGGCCCAGGAGTCGCCCCAGAGTTCGCGGGCTTTGCGGATGGCGGCGGTCCAGACGGCGGCACGTTCCTTCGCCGAGAGTGCGTCGAGCGTGTAGCGGCCGGGCGCGTGGTGGCGCGGCATGGCCAGAGTGCGGTTCGGCTTTCGCGGGTTGATGTCCTTGAGGAAGAAAACCTCAGCCTGCGGGTCTGCCTTGGTGGCTTCCTGAAAGAGGCTGCATTCGCGGCGCGAGAGCGTCTCGGGCTGCGCCGCATCGCAGCGGCAGGTGGGGATGATGTTCTGCGAAAGCAGCAGGGCGAAGGCGAGAGGAAGCATCGAAACAGGTCAGCGTATCACTCCTCCGCGGCGGTGAGGTTTCGCACCAGGGGCGAGAAGACGCGGGACAGAGCCTCCAGCTTGGCGCGGAGCCAGGAGAACTGTTCCGGCCAACGAGCGGGATCATTGACGTCGGCGGGCAGCCGGACGAAGGCGCGGCAAGTGACGGCGTTTTCGGGATTGCGCCAGATGAGCGGAAAGCCCAGTGCGGCTTCAATGGCGTCCCTCTGTGCGGCGAGTTCAGCGAACCAGCGTTTACTGTTCGGGCCTTCGAGAAGAACCTCGGCGCGGATCTCCGGTTCCGGGGTGCTGGTGTCCCAGTTCCAGGTGGAGACGATGGAGTTCAAGCGGACGCCGGTGCGGCCCAGCGCGTGTGCCATCCAGGAGACCGGCGCGGGCTTCTGACACCGGACGGTGCTGCCGTGTTCTTCCATGTGCTGCCGGAACGCGGTCCAGAAGTCCAGTTGCAGGCGCTTGGTCTGGGTGAGTTCCTGAGCAGCTTCGCGCTGGACCTCGCGCGTCCAATCGTTCGGCTTCGAGATGATGTTGAACTTCGGCGCCCATGGTGAGTCGCCAATCCGCCAGAGTTCGATCTCCAGGCCGAAGAAGCGGATACTCTCGTCGGTGCACTGATTCAACCAGTCGAGCGCGGCGCGATGCTCATCGGTGAAGCGAGCGGCAATCCAGACGATGGTGACGGCGTTGAGGGCGGCGGCGTAGGTGAGCAACTGTCCAAGGTGGCTGTGGTCGGTGCGCTCCAGTTGGTTTTCGATGAGGACGTAGTTGCCGGTGAGGGAGTCGCGGCACAGGAGGTCGGCGGAGAATCGCCCGACCGGCTGCTCCCTTCCTTCGAGCTCCAGTTGAAGGCCAATGGTTTCGCCGAGCAGTTGCAAAGTCCCTTCCGTGGAAAGCCACGGGGTGAAGTGGCGGGCTTCATCCGGCCACGCCTGCCGCAAGTCGACCGGGCTGAGACGCGCGAGTGCAGCACCAAGCATCAAGGAGAGAAGTAACACATTCGCTATGCTCAACGCGTGATCGGGATTCATCTGGAGGCGGGCGCGGTTTCGGTGCGCGAGGAGAAGCGGCCGCGGCGGAAGGCGGGTGAGGCGCTGCTGCGATTACGGGTCGCGGGGATCTGCAACACGGACCTGGAGCTGATGCGGGGCTACTACGGTTTCAGGGGACGGCCGGGGCATGAGTTTGTCGCCGATGTGGTCGAGGCCGACACGCCGAGGCTTGCCGGGAAGCGCGTGGTGGGTGAGATCAATCTCGCATGCCGGCGTTGCCACTGGTGCGCGCGTGGACTGGGGCGGCACTGTCCGAAGCGCACGGTGCTGGGGATCGTGAAGCATCCGGGCGCGTTTGCCGAGTACCTGACCCTGCCGGAAGCGAATCTGCTTCCGGTGCCGGCGTCGATGCCGGATGAAGTCGCGGTGTTCACGGAGCCGCTGGCGGCCGCATGCGAAATTCTGGAGCAGACGCGCGTGACGAAGGACATGCCGGTGGCTGTATTGGGCGATGGCAAGCTGGGGCTGTTGATCGCGCAGGTGCTGGCGCTGCATGGCGCGGACGTGCGACTGTACGGGCGGCATCGGGAGCGGCTGTCGATCGTCGAGGGCGCGGGGGTGCGCGCGCCGGCTCGCGGGGGGAAGGTTCCGATGGTGGTGGACGCGACCGGTTCGGCGGCGGGCCTGGCGCAGGCGGTGGCGATGACGGAGCCGCGAGGGACAGTGGTTCTGAAATCGACGGTGCACGAGGCGGTGGCGATGGATATGGCGCCGGTGATCGTCAACGAGATCACGCTGCTGGGTTCGCGATGCGGGCGGTTTGCGCCGGCGCTGAAGCTGTTGGCGAAAGGACGGGTGAATACGGCGGCGATGATCGAGGCGGGCTTTCCGCTGTCGCGCGGGGTGCAGGCGTTCGCCAAGGCGGCGGAGCGTGGCACTCTGAAGGTTCTGCTTCACCCATGACACGATGGATTCCTTTTCTCCTGGCCGCGTCTCTAGGCGCGCAACAGAAGGCGCAGGCGCCGCTGACACTGACCGTGGACTGGATCATGCAAGGGCCTGGTCTGTACGGTTACGCGCCGAAGGACGTGCGGTGGTCGCGCGATTCGCAACGGGTCTACTTTGCGTGGAACCGTCACGACGCGGCGGTGCTGGCGGAGTTCGACACCTATGCCGTGAATCGTGACGGAAGCGGACTGCGGAAGCTGAGCGAGGAGGAAGAGAAGAGCGCGCCTCCGGCGGATGGTGAGCTGGCGCCGGACAAGTCCGCCACGGTGTTTGTGAAGGACGGGGATCTGTTTGTCTACGACCACGCGGAGATGCGGCGGCGCGCGTTGACGCGGACGCGGGAGGCGGAGTCCGCCGCGCGATTTCATGGCGATGCACGGCACGTGACGTATCAGCGCGGGAACAACCTGTATCTGGTGTCGCTGGACGACGGCGCGGTGGAGCAGTTGACGGAGATTCAGGCGCCGGGCACGCCGCCGCCCGCCTCCGAGCAGAAGGGCACGGATGCGCAGGAAGCGCTGAAGAAGGACGAGCGGGTGTTGCTCGACATCATCGAGCAGAAGGCGAAGAAGCGCGAGGCGGACGAGGCGAAGCGCAAGCGCGAGAATCCGCGCAAGCCCTGGACGCTGCCGGCGCGGCATGCCGTGAAGGACCTGCTGCTGACGGGCGATGGGAAGTACGTCATCGCGCGAATCGATGAGAATCCGGAGAAGGCGAAGACCGCCATCGTGCCGAACTTCGTCACAGAGAATGCCTACACGGAAGACCTGCAGACGCGCCGCAAAGTGGGCGATACGGTGCCGGTGCAGAAACTGGCGATCTTTGATCGCGCGACGGGCGCGCAGAAATGGGTGGAGTTGAAGGGCGTGCAGCTGGAGATTCCGCGGCTGTCGCCAAGCGGAGCCAAGCTGTTTTTCCGGGCGCGTTCCTTCGACAACAAGGACGGCTATCTGTATGCGCTGGATGCGGCGACGGGGCAGACGCGGCAACTGGTCCAGATGCACGATGACGCGTGGGTGCTGAGCGCGTTCCGGTTCAATGGGGAAGGCTGCGGCTGGGTGGATGAAGAGCGGATCTTTTTCCTTTGGGAGCGGGACGGGTTCAACCACGTCTACACGGTGGGGCATTCCGGCGGCGAGCCGAAACAGTTGACCAGCGGGAAGTGGGAAGTGCGGGACGTGACGATTTCCGATGACCGGCGCGTGTTCTACTTGCAGTCCGCAGAGGCAGGTGCGGCGGAGAATCAGGTGTACGCGCTGTTGACGGAGGGCGGAGAGCGCCGCCGCATCACGCCGCAACCCGGCTGGCATGAAGCGACGATTGCGCCGGACGGCACGCTGGCGGAGGTCTTCAGCACGTCGAACCGTCCGCCGGAGCTGCATCTGAACGGCAAGGCGGTGACGCAATCGCCGTCGCCGGACTTTGGGAAGTATGCGTGGACGGAGCCGCCCATCGTGGAAATTCCGGCGCGGGACGGAGCGAAGGTTCCAGCGCGGTTGTATAAGCCGGCAGGTTTTACCAAGGGCGGACCGATGGTGATCTTTGTGCACGGCGCCGGGTACTTGCAGAACGTGCGGCGGGGCTGGTCCACTTATTCACGCGAGTATCTGTTTCATCATCTGCTGACGGATCGGGGCTACCTGGTGCTGGATCTCGACTATCGAGCCTCGGCGGGCTATGGACGCGATTGGCGGACGGCGATCTACCGGCACATGGGCGGCAAGGATCTGGACGACCACGTGGACGCAGTGAAGTGGGCGGTGCGGGAACACGGTGTGGATCCGAAGCGGGTGGGCATCTACGGCGGCAGCTATGGCGGGTTTCTCACGCTGATGGCTCTGTTCACGCAGCCGGACCTGTTTCAAGCCGGGGCGGCGCTGCGACCCGTCACGGACTGGGCGCACTACAATCACCCGTACACGTCAGCCATATTGAATGAACCGCATCGGGATCAGGAGGCCTATCGCCGATCCTCGCCGATTTTCCACGCGGCGGGGTTGAAGGGGCATTTGCTCATCGCGCATGGCATGGTGGATGTCAATGTGCACTATCAGGACTCCGTGCGGCTGGCGCAGCGTTTGATTGAACTGCGGAAAGAGAACTGGGAGTTGGCGTCATACCCGGTGGAGGATCACGGTTTCGTGCAGCCGGCAAGTTGGGCGGACGAATACAAGAGAATCCTGGCGCTGTTTGAGCGGACGATTGGCGCTAGCGGCGCTCGACCGCAATCGGTCCCGGACCGTAGGGGTGCCAGCGCTGTGCGAAGCGCTCGTTGATGGCTCCGGCGAAGTAGACGGTGAGTGGAACGCCGCTGACGGCGGCGACGTGTTGGCCGGCGGAGTCGTAGCCGCAGTAGGAGCGGGAACGGGTGATGGCGCCGGCGAAGTCGGCAAAGTCTCCGGTAAAGGTGCGCACGTTCCGCCCGGCGCTGGCGGCATCGACGCGGCGAGACTCCTCTTCGCTTGCGCCGCGATCAATGATCACGGAGCCACGAGCCGTAGCGGAAGTCACCAGTTCCCGTTCAAAGGCGGCATCGAGCCGTTTCGCGACGTTGCCGCCCACGCCGAGGCTGATGGCGGTGTCGGCACCCTCCAGTGTGGAAGCGGGCGCGACAAAGCCGCGGGCGTCGTCCACCTGAAACACGTCGGCGCACCATCGCGCGGTGAGCAGCGGCAGCGGGTCAGACGTCTCTTCGCCATAGGATCGGGACTCAAAGAAGAAGTACCGATCTTCGGGACAGATCGGAATGAGCCCGAGTTGGGTGATACGGGAGTCCGGGTCGACGACGATGGCGCCGCCCGGCAGGGCCAGATACTTGGACGCGGCAAGACGTTCGCGCAGCGTGGCGTGGCGAGGATACGGCACTTCGAGATGAGCCAGACGCGGGTCGGCGGCGAAGAGGTCGAAGTTCTTGCGCGGACCGGCGAACCAGATGCGGGTGCCGGGAAAGCGGCGCTTCACGGCATCGAGCACGACGCTGGTGACGGCGACGTCAGCGCCCAACGTCACGCGCGACAGAACAACAATGTCACGGGCGATGGTGCGGCACGGGCGCGGGTGGCGGATGCGTTCATAGCGGGCGGCGTCGCACTCGGGAAGTTCCGCCATGAGGGTGACATACTCGTCGACGAGCCGCCGTTCGAAGCGGTCGGACAGCGGCTCGACAACATCGCGGAAGAAGGCGCGGGTGGCCGCCGCGTCATCAAGGACGCGGGAGATACTTGGCAATCAGCAACTCCAGCTTCTCGTAGGTCGCGGCGGGGACGGTCTTGAGGTCCGTGATGAGGGCGTGCTTCAGGGCGGAATGGGCCTTGAACTCCGCGCCGAGGGGGATGCGCTTGACGGCTTCGCGAACCACTTTGGCGGCGTTTTCGGCATTCTGATTCAGCACGCGGATGATGTCGGCGACGGTGACGGCGTCATGCTCGGGATGCCAGCAGTCGTAGTCGGTGACCATGGCGACGGTGGAGTAGGCGATTTCGGCCTCGCGGGCCAGTTTGGCTTCCTGCAGATTGGTCATGCCGATGACGTCCATGCCCCAGGACCGGTAGAGGTTGGACTCGGCGAGGGTGGAGAACGCCGGGCCTTCCATGCAGAGATAGCTGCCGCCGTTCTTGGCGGTGACCCCGGCGGCGGTACAGGCCTCGGCGAGGATGTGGCGGAGTTCGTCACTCACCGGATGAGCGAAGCTGACATGGGCCACCAGGCCGCCGGAGAAGAACGTCGAGACGCGGCCCATCGTGCGGTCGACGAACTGATCGACCAGGACGAACTCGCCCGGGCGGTGCTCTTCCTTCAACGATCCGACGGCGCTGAGACTGAGGATGAAGCGCGCACCCAGCTTTTTCATGCCCCAGATGTTGGCGCGGAAGTTCAGTTCCGAGGGGTTGATCCGGTGCCCGCGCGCGTGGCGCGCCAGGAAGGCGACGCGCTTGCCTTCCAGGGTGCCGACAACAAACGCATCGCTGGGAGGGCCAAACGGGGTCTCCAGAACAATCTCTTCCTTGTCTTCAAACCCGGGCATGGCATACAAGCCCGAGCCGCCGATGATACCGATTTCCGCAGTCATTCCGCGTGATGTTCTCCGTCTTCGATCAATTCCAACAGGACGCCGCCGGTGGAGGCCGGGTGCACAAACACGTACTTGTGCCCGCCGGCGCCAATGCGCGGCTCATTCAACAACCGCGCGCCCCCCTCGGCCAGGCGCTGGGCCGCCGCCGCCAGATCCGGGACGCGAATGGCGACGTGGTGCAACCCCTCGCCGCGTTTCTCGATGAACTTCGCGATGGTGGAATCGGGCGAGGCTGGCTCCAGAAGCTCGATACGGGAGTCGCCGGCGGGCAGCATGGCCACGCTGACCTTCTCCGCTTCCACGGTTTCGCGCAAGGTGACGGGCGCGCCCAATTGATCGCGCCAGAAGCGGAGCGCGGCATCCACCGACTTGACGGCGATGCCTAAGTGATCAATGGGAAATCCGTGTAAGGAACTCATGTACGACCTGATAGGGATTGGCGCGGCGCTCCGCTACGGCCTGCGCCGCCGCATCCAGTTCTTCCAAGGATAGACGGTCGAGAAGGCGCTCTCGGAGCATCTCGCGCAGGCGGAACTTCCAGCGCGTGGTGTCGGTGTTGCGGCGCGGTGCAGTTTCCAGGGCGGCGAGCAGTTCCGCGATGCCTTTGCCTTCGCTGGCGACAGTCTTGAGGATGGGCGCCTGGATGTCGGCAAGGTGAAGTTCGCGCTCCAGGCGGTCGACGCCTTCCCGATCGGCCTTGTTGATGACGAAGATGTCGGCAATCTCCATCAAGCCTGCCTTGATCGCCTGGACATCGTCCCCCATGCCGGG
>CAYNDS010000041.1:13318-20169 GCA_964395885.1 uncultured Solibacteraceae bacterium
TCTTGGCCGACGCCCACCGTTTCGACAATGACGGCATCGAAGCCGGCGGCTTCCAAGAGCAGCGCCAGGTCGGCAGTGGCCGCCGCCAGACCACCCAAGGCGCCGCGCGTGGCCATGGATCGCACAAAGACCCCCGGGTCCGCATGGTGCTGCGTCATGCGAATCCGGTCCCCCAGGATCGCCCCGCCGCTGAACGGGCTGGTGGGGTCCACGGCGACGACGGCGACCGTCTTCCGCATTTCGCGATAAGCGCGCACCAGTTGATCGACGAGTGTCGACTTTCCGGCGCCGGGAGCCCCGGTGACGCCGACAATCAGGGCGCGACCGGTGTGCGGAAAGAGATCCTGAAGCAAGGCCTCGGCACGGCTGGCGCGGTTCTCGATGAGTGTGGCAGCCCGGGCGAGTGCGCGCCGGTTGCCGGAAAGAATCTCAGCCGTCATCCTTCCTTCAACAGTTGCCGTGCGATGACCATGCGCTGAATCTCGCTGGTGCCTTCGCCGATTGTGCAGAGCTTCACGTCGCGATAGAACTTTTCCACCGGGTAGTCCTTGATGAAGCCGTAGCCGCCGTGGATCTGAACGGCCTCATTGCAGATACGCACCGCCGCTTCACTGGCGAAGAGTTTGGCCATGGACGATTCGCGCGTGACACGGCGGCCATTGTCCTTCAGCCATCCGGCGCGATAGGTCAACAGGCGGGAGGCATCGAGTTCGGTGGCCATGTCGGCCAGCTTGTGCTGAATCGCCTGAAACTCGCTAATGGGACGGCCGAACTGTTTGCGCGTCATGGAATACGACAGGGCCGCGTCGTAGGCGCCCTGTGCGATGCCGACGCTGAGGGCGGCGATCGAAATGCGGCCGCCATCCAAGATGCGCAGACTGTCGATGAAGCCCTCACCGAGATTGCCGAGGCGCTGCGAGTCCGGGAGGCGGAGATTCTCAAACAGCACCTCGCCGGTGGCTGAGGCTCGCATGCCGAGCTTGTTTTCCTTCTTGCCGAGGCGGAAGCCCGGCGTGCCCGCTTCGATAAGAAACGCCGAGACGCCGTGCGCGGACTGTGAACGGTCCGTCACGGCCATCGCCACGCAAAGCTGAGAGTAGTGAGCGTTGGTGGTGAAGGTCTTGCCGCCGTTCAGCACCCAGTCTTCGCCATCGCGAACGGCGCTGGAGCGCGTGCCGCCCGCGTCGGACCCTGCTTCCGGTTCGGTGAGCGACCAACAGCCGATCCACTCACCCGTGGTGAGCTTCGGCAGATAGCGGCGCTTCTGCTCTTCCGTTCCCGCCAGGTAAATGTGGTTGGTGCAAAGGGAATTGTGGGCGGCGACGATGAGGCCGACCGAGGGATCGACGCGCGCCAACTCTTCAATGATGATGGCGTACTCGATGTAGCCGAGCCCGGCGCCACCATACTCTTCCGGGAAGATGGCGCCCAGGTAGCCGAGTTTCCCGCACTTCTTGACGACGTCGAGCGGAAAGATATTGCCTTCGTCCCACGCGAGCACATGGGGACGGATCTCCGCCTCGGCGAACTCACGAACGGAACGCCGCAGGGCAGTCTGTTCTTCAGTGAAGCCAAACTCCATGGCTAATTGGAGTTTGACACGGCGGACGCGCCGATCAGCCGACCAACTGGGCGGCGGGCACGGGCGTCAGCCACCCGTGGCGGTCTCCGGCGCGACCTTCGACGATGGCGAAGAATTCGCGTTGCAGCGCTTCCGCAACGGGTCCGCGGCGCCCGGAACCGATCTTGATCTTGTCAACGGAACGGATGGGCGTGATCTCCGCGGCCGTGCCGGAGAAGAAGACTTCATCGGCGAGATACAGCGCCTCGCGCGGAATCAGCGATTCGACGATCGGGATGTCGAGATCGCGCAGGAGTTTCAACACGGTGTCTCGCGTGATGCCGGGCAGGACGCTGGCGCCGAGCGGCGGCGTGATCACTTTACCGTCGCGGACGAGGAAGAGGTTCTCACCGGAGCCTTCGCTGACGTAGCCGCTGGAATCGAGGCCGATGCCTTCCGAATAGCCGTTGGCGACGGCCTCCATCTTGATCAACTGCGAGTTAAGGTAGTTGCCACCCGCCTTGGACAGAGCCGGAAGCGTATTGGGCGCGATGCGCGTCCAGCTGGAGACGCAGACGTCGACGCCTTGCGCGAGAGCTTCTTCGCCGAGATACTTGCCCCACTCCCAGCAGGCCAGATACGTATCGATGGGGTTCTTCGTACCCAGGACGCCGATCTCGCCGTAGCCGCGCAGCACGACCGGGCGGATGTAGCAGGAGTCCATGTTGTTCAACCGGACCAGGTCGATCATTGCCTGGTTCAACTGATCGGGCGTGAACGGAACTTCCATCCGGTAGATTTTTGCCGATTCGATCAGGCGGCGAGTGTGCTCTTTCAAACGAAAGATGGCCGGGCCGTTCGGCGTGTGATAGCAACGGATGCCTTCAAATACCGAGGAGCCGTAGTGGACAACGTGCGAAAGGACATGGATCGTGGCGTCTTCCCAGCGGATCCACTCTCCGTTGCGCCAAATCTTCTCGGTGGGCTTCAACATGCAAAAATTATAGCTTGGAGGGCTATTCGCCTTGCGCAAGAAGGTCCCGCTTCCGATGGCAATTGCGGCACTTGCCGCCACGGCATTGCTGGCCCAGCAGGCTCGCCGGCTGGAACCGGACCCCAGCGTCGCCAAGATTCCCGTCGAGCAAGACGTCCAAATTGGGCGTCAGGTGGCGCAGGAACTGGCCAAACAGTACCCGCTGGTTCGCAACGAGCAAGTACAGCCGCTTCTGGACCGGATGATCCGGCGATTGACATCGCAGCCGGATGCAGGCAAGTTTCCGTACAACATCAGCCTGGTGGCGGACCCTTCGATCAACGCGGCGGCGTACCCCGGCGGCACGATGATCATCCACACCGGCTTGATCAGTTCCGCGGACAACGAAGATCAGGTGGCGGGCGTGCTGGGGCACGAGGTCTCCCACGTGGCGCTGCGGCATGGCGTCGCGAACATGGTGAAGGCGCAGAAGTATCAGATGGGCGCGGGAATCGCGGGCGCCCTGGCGGGGATCTTCCTGGGCGGCGGTATCGCAGGACAGTTGGCGCAGATGGGCGTCGGCATGACCGCGCAAACGATGATGCTGCGCAACTCTCGCGAGTTTGAACGACAGGCGGACATTCTGGGGACGCGCCTGATGAATGGCGCCGGATACAACCCGATTGAGATGGCGCGGTTTTTTGAAAAGCTGGAGGCCTCCGGCGGCTCTCGGGGACCAGAGTTTCTGCAGTCGCATCCGAACCCCGGCAATCGCGTGAAGCTGGTGGAGCAAGAGATCCAGGCTTTGCCGCGTACGACCTACAATGCCGCGCAGCCGCAACAGTTCCGGCAGGCGCAGCAAGCCGTGCAGGGAATCAAGGTGCCCACGCGGAACGCCGATGGGTCTTTACCGACCAACGCTCCGCGCCAGGGCTCCGTGCAGCCGCGCTACCAGGGGCGCACGTTTCAGATTGATAATCCGGCGGGCTGGGAGATTTTCGCCAGTGACCAGGACCCGGACAGTGTCACCATTGCGCCGCGCAGCGGCTTGCAACGCGGCTCTCACGGCGGTGTCGATATCGGGCTGGGAGTGATGGTGGGCAAGGCGCAACGCTCCGGAAACCTGAGGCAGTCCACCCAAAGCCTAATCCGCAGCCTGAGCCAGCAGAACCGTAACATGCGGGTGGGCGGACAGCGGCAGCTTTCCGTGGATGGCAACCCCGCGCTGTTGACGACAATGACGTCGGATTCTGCGATGGGCGGCGAGGAGTTCGATTACCTGGTCACCGTCGCCCTGCCCGACCGGCTGTTCTATGGCGTCTTCATTGCGCCCACTGACGACGCGCAGCGCTGGCAGCCAATCTTTCAAAGGATGATTGAGTCGATTCGCTTTGCGCGCTGATTACGAAGCCATCCTCTTTGACTTTGACGGCGTGCTGGTGGACTCCGAGCCGGTTCACTTTGCGGTCTGGAACGAGATCCTGCGGCCGTTCGGTATCGCGATCGAGTGGGACTACTACGTCCGGAATTGCATCGGCATCTCGGACCGCGCGATGATCGCGACGCTGGTTTCGCTGAGTCCGCAGCCGGTGGAGTTCGACGCCGTGTACGGACAATACCCCGCGAAGAAGGCCCTGTTTCGGGAGCGGATGCTGGCCGCGCCACCGGTGGTGGCGGAAACGATGGACCTGTTGCGGTCGCTGAGCGGGTACCGGTTGGCTGTCGTCACCTCCAGCGGGCGGACCGAGGTGGAACCCATTCTGGACCGGCTGGGGATTCTGCCGGTTTTTCAGGCAACCGTCTTTGGCGGGGATGTGGCCCGCCTGAAGCCGGCGCCCGATCCCTACTTGCGGGCAGCGGAACTGTTGGCGATTTCGCGGGCGCTGGTGGTGGAAGATTCGGCTGCGGGACGGGAGTCGGGAAGGGCTGCGGGCTTTGACGTGGTGGAGATCGACCACGCGGCGAATGTCTCGCAACTGGTTCGCCGGCACCTGGGCTGGAGATGATCGGAGCGGTCGGCGTCTTCTGCGGCTCCAGTTTTGGGGACCGGGAACTCTATCGGCAGGCGGCGGAAGAGGCGGGCCGGGAGATCGCGCGCCGCGGCTGGACACTGGTCTACGGCGGCGCTTCTGTGGGGTTGATGGGCGCGGTTGCGGATGCCGCGCTGCTGGCAGCCGGGCGGGTGGTGGGTGTGATCCCCCGGGCGCTGGTGGCCTACGAAATCGCTCACGGGCGCCTGTCGGAACTTCGCGTCGTCGAAAGCATGCATGAGCGTAAGGCGCTGATGGCAGATCTTTCCGACGCCTTTCTTGCTCTTCCCGGTGGCTACGGCACCTGGGACGAGTTGTGCGAAATCCTGACGTGGGGTCAATTGGGGATCCACACGAAGCCGTGTGGACTGCTGAATTCGGACGGCTACTACGACGGGCTGCTGGCCCAACGGGATCGGGCGGTTCAGGACGGCTTCCTGCAACCGGTCCATGCAGCGTCCCTGCTGGTGGACACGAACGTGAGCGGAATCCTGGGGCAGCTGGCGACGCATCGGCCGGTGCTGCGCAGCAAATTGGCTTCTCTGCCCCGCTAAAGCGACGGTGCCTTTCGGAACACTGGCTGCCGGAGTGCTGCCAGTGGCGAAGGAGGGAATCCACTCAGCATGAAACTACAAAGATTTGCGTGCGCGACTTTCGTCACGATGGCGGTTTTGTCCGCGGCGGATGAGAAGCGTCTGGAGGACGTCCGGCAGCGGCTGGCGGCAGCCAACGAAGTGTTCACCGAAGTGATGAAGGTGGACGACAAGGCCATCCCGCGGGAACTGCTGGAGGGTGCGCAGTGTGCGGTCATCGTGCCTGGCTTGAAGAAGGGGGCACTGGTCGTGGGTGCGCAGTACGGCAAGGGCTTTATCAGCTGCCGAAGCGCAGCAGGCGCCCGGAACTGGTCCGCTCCGGCGGCGGTTCGGGTGGAAGGCGGCAGCTTCGGATTGCAGATTGGCGGCGGTGAGACCGATCTGGTTCTCCTGGTGATGAACGAGGAGAGCATGCGCGGAATTCTGGAAAGCGAGTTCAAATTCGGCGGAACGGCGGGAGTGATGGCCGGTCCGGTGGGACGCGTGAGCCAGGCCGAGATTGATGGGTTCTTCCGCTCTGGCATGATCGGCTGGTCGCGTGCGCGCGGCCTGTTCGCAGGGCTGGCTCTCACGGGCTCAACGCTGCGTGAGGACAAGGAAGACAACATGGCGCTGTATGGCCGTGAGGTATCGAACAAAGAGATTGTCACGGGCAGCACGCGGACTCCGGCAGTAGCACAGCCGCTGATTGCGAGTCTGAGCCGGTATGCGTGGCGCGCGCGTCAGGCGTCCGCTGAGAAAAAGTAGGCAACGATCCGCTCGCTAATTGGCAAAAGGGGCCCGTATGACGCGGGCCCCTTTCCTTTACCCAACGCCGTTCATGCGCCAGATGGCGAAATTGAGGGCGAAGGCGAACGTCACCCAGAGCAAGTAGGGCATCATCAGAAACCCGGCCATTTGATCCACGCCATAGAACACCCATGCGGTGAGCGCGATTGCGACCCAGAGTAACGCGATGACTCCCAGGCCGAGCGCCGTGGACTGGCTGCCGAAGAAGGCAAAGCTCCAACCGACATTCAGCAACAGTTGCAGCAGGAACAGCGCGATGGGCCCACGTCCGGCGGCGGTGCCACCGACGCGTTTCCACACCAGCCACCCCGCCACGGCCATCAGTGCGTACAGCAGCAGCCAGATGGGCGTGAAGACTTCCGAAGGCGGCGTCCAAACGGGCTTTGCCAGCGTCGTGTACCAGGGCAGGCCGGACTCGGTCGCCATTCCGCCCAGCCAGGAAGCGCCAAAGCAGAGCCCCAGCAGGACAATCAGGACCAGCCAGTGCGCGCGACGTTCCGGCACGCTGGCGGGTGAAGCATAGACACGTACAGCCATGTTCGACTCCTCCATGAAGTAGAGTTCACCGGAGGCGGAAACTGTTCCACAGGGTTGGCCTTCCGCATGCTCCGGCCCGTGCGGAGGATCAACATGCACGATGCAAGCGTTCCGTCTTTGTGGATGCGAGACGCTCACCCGCTGGCGACGGATCCGCTGGCTCACGACGCAGCGGCGGACGTCTGCGTAGTGGGCGCCGGAATTGCGGGTCTGACCGCGGCCTACCTGCTGCTGCAGGAAGGAAGCCGCGTCGTCGTAATCGACAGCGGAGCCATCGGCGGGGGGCAGACGGCGCGGACAACGGCGCATCTCGCCAGCGGGCTGAGTGGCCGGATGTCGGCGCCGTGACAGCGGGCTGAGAGGGCGGA
>CAYNDS010000041.1:20179-23973 GCA_964395885.1 uncultured Solibacteraceae bacterium
GTCTTCTGGAGCGCACGATCGGACTCCGCAACGTTCGGAAAGCGGCCAGCGCCCATCGGGAGGCGATCAACGAGATCGAGCGCATCGTTGTCGACGAGGCGATCGATTGCGACCTTGCGCGGATCGACGGTTACCTGTTCTCACAGGACCGCGATCGCGCGGAGATCGAAGACGAGTTTCGCGCCGCCACGGACGCCGGCGTGAACTGTGAGCTTGTTGCCAGCGCACCGGTCAAGCGGTTGGACAGCGGACTGGCCATCCGCTTTCTGCATCAAGGCCGTCTGCATCCGCTGCGTTATGCACTGGGACTCGCCACGGCAGTGCAACGTCTGGGAGGGCAACTCTACTCTTCGACAGCGGCAAGACCGCTGGTGGCGGGCAGTGAAGGCCGAGTCGAGACGGAATCCGGCGGGACCGTCCGTGCACAAGCCGTTGTCCTGGCGACTCACCAGGCAGCCCACAGCTGGCTCCCGTCGCGCGGCAGGCTGACCCCGCAGCGAAGCTATGCGATTGCCGCGCCCGTTGATCCCACCTCCTGCGCGGACGCCCTGTATTGGGACACCCGCAGCCCGCGTCACTCAGTGCGCCTGCACCAGAGTGGCGGGCAATGGATGCTGATCGCCGGCGGGGAGGATCAACAGGGCGGCGAAGAACGGGCGAGCCTGGACCGGCTGGAACGCTGGATGCGGGACCGTTTCACGATCACGGGACTGGTGGAGTGCCGGTGGTCCGGTGAGGTGTTGGAACCGGCGGACGTCCTGGGCTATGCCGGGCGCGTTGCCACCAGCGGCAACGTGTACGTGATCAGCGGAGAGTCCGGCCACGGAATGACGCACGGGACGCTGGGTGCGATGCTGGTTCGCGATCTCATCATCGGCAGGCAGACGCACTGGGAAGACTTGTTCGACCCGTCGCGGGAGCCGATTCCGATCGGAGAGCGCCGCAGCTCACCTGCGCCGACTTCCTGATGCCCCCGCATACTCGGCGCGCATGACAGTCCGCCGCACCCGCCAGGCGATGAAGCGGCGCCAGGAGAGAGCGCCACCGGTCCAGACGAGCACGCAGGCGCCGAGACTCGCCAAGCCGGCAATGGTTTGCCCGGCCAGTCCGTAGTATTCGCCGGTGTGGGAGAAGCGAAGCCAGAACCGCGCCCGGCGGCCTTCGTCGAGTGAGGAGAAGGGTTCCCAGCGGGGCGGCTCTCCGGGAGAAACGATGAGACTGGATCGAAGCTGGGGCTGTCCTGGCCAGCCTTGGTGAACGGTGAAGACTACGCCGGCACGGTCCGAGGCGGGAAGGCGGGCTGCGATGCTGACCCAGTCCGGAGCGCGATGCATGGCCTGCGCCAGACCTTCATCGACGGCTGTCCAGGAGGGAACTTCTCCCTCGAGTGGCACCAACTTCTTCTCCGGCGCGGGCGGCTTCGGACGAGCGATGCCGGCTGCGGCAAAGAGTCCGTTGGCAAACCAAGGAAACGAGATGACCGCTCCCGAGATGACGATGATCAGCAGGGGCGCCCAAGCCCAAAGGCCAAGGACGTTGTGCCAATTGAAGTCTCGCGCCTTGCCGGTGAGCCCGGAGCGGAACCACAAGATGGGCCGCGACCGCAGCCAGAGCAGCCCGCCGGTGAGCACCAGGACAAGAAACCCGAGGTTGGCCCAACCGGTGACGCCACGCGCAACGACACGCGCTTCGCCGGACAGGGCGAACCAGCGGTGCCATTCGATGACGGAGCGAAGGAACGCTCGCACCTGAGGTGCGCCCTCGCCCCAAACGGCGCCCGTCTGCCGGTGGACAAATTCGCGGCCCTTTGCGAACTGGATCTCCAGGGGCTCCGCCGTGTCTGCCCAAACCGTGACGGCCTGTGGCGCTTCTCCACGGCGCTGGCGAGCCTGTTGCAGCAGCGTTGAGACGGGCAGGAGAGGACCCTGCGCCGGGGCACGGTAGGAACGCCGGTCCGCCCATCCGGCAATCTGCTTCTCATAAGTGAGCACCACACCGGTGGCTGACATCGTGAGAATCACCACTCCAGCCAGGAGACCGATGATCAGGTGCAGCCAGAAGAGGACAGTCCGAAGTTGTTGCCACATTGCAGTTTCGAACTCTCACCATAGCAAATGCAGCACTCCTTTCTGCAATCGGATTGCATCTATCGGCCAGGCGACGAATGCCGGTCAGGAGTCCAGCGACTGGCGTGCAGCACTCGAAGAGAGCGGATACTTTGCGCGATCCGCCCACGAGAAGATCACGGAGTCCCGAGAATTTCACTCCGCGCGCCGGAGGCGACAGGATCCCAAACAAGGCACGCGTTACCATGAGGAGAAATGCCCAGTTTGAACTCCTTCGGCGCCGCGGCCGAGTTGACCGCAGGCGGCAAGTCCTACCGCATCTATCGTTTGGATGCTTTGGAGAAGGCCGGATTTTCCATGGCGCGGGTCCCGTACTCGATCCGCGTGCTGCTGGAGAATCTGCTTCGTCATGAAGACGACGTGACGGTGAAGCGCAGCGACATTGAGTATGTCGCGAAGTGGAATCCGGCGGCGCAGGCACAAGACATCAACTTCCGTCCCGCGCGCGTGCTGCTGCAGGACTTCACGGGTGTCCCGTGCGTGGTGGACATCGCGGCAATGCGCGACGCACTGGCGGCGCAAGGTGCGGACCCGAAGCTGGCGAATCCCCTCATTCCGGTGGATCTGGTGATTGATCACTCGGTTCAGGTGGACAACTACGGCACCAAGGACGCCTTCGATCTGAACGTCCTGCTGGAGTTCCAGCGCAATCATGAGCGGTACGCGCTGCTGCGCTGGGCCCAGGCGAACCTGTCGAACTTCCGCGCCGTGCCTCCGGGAACGGGCATCGTTCACCAGGTGAACTTGGAGTATCTGGCCAGCGTGGTGTTCTCCAACAGCGCCGACGGCACGTTGACGGCTTACCCCGATTCCCTGGTCGGCACGGACTCTCACACGACGATGATCAATGGCCTGGGCGTGGTGGGCTGGGGCGTCGGCGGCATTGAGGCCGAGGCGTGCATGCTGGGTCAGCCGATTTCGATGCTGCTGCCGGAAGTGGTGGGCTTCAAGCTGACCGGCAAGCTGGCGGCGGGCGCGACGGCAACTGACCTGGTGCTGACCGTGACACAGATGCTGCGGAAGAAGGGCGTCGTCGGCAAGTTTGTCGAGTTCTATGGGCCGGGCGTGCTGAACCTGCCCCTGGCGGATCGGGCGACGATTGCCAACATGGCGCCGGAGTACGGCGCGACGATCGGGTTCTTCCCGATTGACGAGCAGTCGCTGGCGTATCTCCGCATGAGCAATCGTCCGCCGGAATTGATCGACTTGGTGGAGACCTACTGCAAGCAGCAGGGCCTGTTCCTGACGGCGGATTCCGCGGATCCGGAGTACAACTCGACGCTCGCGCTGGATTTGGGCGACGTTGTGCCTTCGATGGCGGGTCCGCGACGTCCGCAGGACCGCATTGAACTGCCGGACGTAAAGAAGAACTTCCTGGACACGCTTGCCGCCGCGCCCCGCAGCACTGCGATCGAAATGGACGGCGTGAAGACGCAGGTGGCGGACGGAAGCGTGGTGATCGCGGCGATCACCTCGTGCACCAACACGTCGAACCCCAGCGTGATGATCGGCGCGGGACTGCTGGCCAAGAAGGCGGTGGAGAAGGGCCTGCAGTCGCAGCCCTGGGTGAAGACTTCGCTGGCACCGGGCTCAAAGGTGGTGACCGAGTACCTGCAGGCGTCGGGACTGTTGCCGTATCTGGAGGCGCTGAAGTTCCACCTGGTGGGC
>CAYNDS010000042.1:0-23877 GCA_964395885.1 uncultured Solibacteraceae bacterium
TCGCATAGCGCAGCACCGTCGTCAGCGCCTTCGACCACGCCGCCGCCTCACCCCCACGCGGCTTCGGCTTCGCCGGACGCAATCGGAACGGCGGCTCGTCGATCCGCCCGGCTCGCGACCTCGCGCTACTCGGCGTCGACACGGCGCATCAACTCCGTCATGGCCACCTCGGACTCGCCCGTCAGCCCCATCCCGACGCTCTTCAGGAATCGCTCGTACCGAACCTTGCCGCGAGCCACTGCCTGGTCATGCGCCTCGCGCGGCACCTCAGCCAGGTGCGTCAGCAGCATCTTCACCAGCGCATCGACGAAGGCGAACTCGGCTTGCTGGC
This sequence comes from uncultured Solibacteraceae bacterium, assembly GCA_964395885.1. GTDB lineage: Bacteria > Acidobacteriota > Terriglobia > Bryobacterales > Bryobacteraceae > JAPKYZ01. The sequence continues at coordinate 332 of CAYNDS010000042.1, forward strand.
GGAGACGGATGCTGCGCAGCTCGCGCGCGACGCGGTCGAGGCTGGCCGTGATGCGGCGCTCGGCCTCGTCCATGGCGGAGTCGCCGTGCGTCAGCTTGTGCTGAATGGCGGCGCGGATGAAGGCGCTCGGGTTGCGGTAGCCGTCGCGCTGCGCCTGGGTGGCGACCTGGTCGGCGCAGTCGCGCTCCAGGTAGATGCTGCGGCGGACGGCTCGGGCGTTGGGACGCTTCACACTCCGTTCGGCGCGAGAGAGGCTGTCCGGGACACGCGCACACAAAGTGGTGCACGATTCGGAAAAGATCACATCGGCTAAGTGCTGGCGGCGGCGGGACGAAACGATGGGAAAGCGGTGAGTGGTGTGATCTTCCTTTATGTTCCACTACCCATCGTTTCGGGCTTCTGCGGTGTTGCCGCCGGACCACGCCTGAGACTTTGGCGGGACTTTCCGAGACATTCCGAGACGCCTCAGCCGGCGCGGCCTCGATGCGGGACTTTCTGAAACTTTTCGCGAATTCCTCGAAACTGGCGTTGTCCCGGACGCTGCCGCCGTGAGGATCCATGCCGAACTATAATCGCCCCTTGCGGGGAGATCAGTGAGCTCAGGCGATCCTCAAGGAATGGGTAGACGCACCCAGGTTTTCAGGTGGCTGATTCCTGCCGGGCTTCCTCACTTCTGGTCCAGGGCCGCGATCGTGCGGTTCGTGCTGGTCACCCTTTCGGCAGTTCTGATTAAGTTCGCCGCGCAAGTTCTGTCGGGCGGTTCGCCTACCCCAGCCTCATTCGCTCTGTTCGGCATCCCCGGCATGTACCAGCGGGTCGTTACGAGCGGCTTCGGTACGCGACTGCCGAGCCATACGGCCCTGGTCGATCTTCGGGGTGGTCCTGACCTCGGATATACGAATGTGTGTGAGCAAAGAGGATATTTGGCTGTTGTCGTTGGGTGGATCATCGAGCATTCCCGTCCCAACGTGATTGTCATAGACAAGTGGTTTGAAAGTGACTGCAGGGCAAACCCGGCTGGAACCGAGGCGCTCCGATCAACGCTGCTGGAGGCGACGGCCCGAAACATCGAGGTCGTCGTTGGCCTCCGGATCGACGAGTTGGAGGAAGAGATAAGCCTGGCCGAGGTGCTCGGTCTTCCTCAGAGCGGAGGTGCGCCCCTTCCGATTCGACCGGTCTTTGATTTCGGGGTGCCGGGCTTGGCCGAGTGCGCCCTGAACTTCGATGCCGATCTCCGGCGAGTGCCCATCGTGTGGGATTTCCGTCCGGATCGCCGCCAGACACCTTGTGGCCACTCCAGCCTCTCGATGTACGCTGCGCAGAAATCGGGAATCTTGGTCGAAGGGAATCGAATTGATCGGTTCAGACTTGACGGAGTCCACCCTTTTACGAGTTTCTTGAGCGTTGACGCACTCCGGCAGGTCAGGGTTTGCTCTGACGAGCTCGTTCCTCCACCAAGCGGCAGAGTTGAGCAGGACTGCGGCGCCTATCGAACGAAGGCCGCCATCGCACGCCTCCTGAACGGGCGCGTCGTAATCATCGGCGAAGGTAATGCCCGTGATCTTGATATGCATCTCACTCCGCTTGGCTTACGGCTGCCGGGTCACTACGTCCATGCGAACTATGTCGAGTCCGTCTTGGACGGCCGACTCTACTGGCCAGTACCGCCAGCCCTCAACTTGTCCTTCACACTGGCGATCCTGCTTCTTCTGGAGCTTGTAAGAAGCGCGTTACCACGGAACGAGTTCCCTTGGCGCTTTATCGCCTGGATGCTGCTGGCAGTCGCCGCGGCCGCTGGTTTGGACGTCCTGCTGGTTCACTTTTTCGGTTGCTTGATGGACCCGCAACTAGCATGGCTTGGATTGATGGTTCAGTCGCTGGAGGTAGTCGGCGACTGGGTGATCCGTCGATTCGGCGATCGCCCAGAGGGAGAATCAGCCAGTAGCGCCGCCAGTTGAGAGCGCGATAGGATAAGGCCTTTGGCTGCGAGAACCAACCACAAGATCTGTCACTGCAGAGAGTTCGTATGCCTGCTGCCCTCGCTGCTGGTCTTCACGGTGGTGTGGAGCGGCGCGTTCGCACAGCCAAGCGGACAGCGGCCCGGTCGGCCTGGCGGAACACCCGGAGTGAAGAGCTCAGAAGCGAGTGGGCCGGAAGACTCCTCGAACGCCACAAAGCTGACCCTAGCAGTGTTCGATTTTGAGTTTGGCTCGGTTCGCAGCGAAGTCGCGGCCACGTTCAGAAAGCCGGAAGCGTTTGGGCGGTTCGTAGCTGAGCTAGTCATGGAGGATTTGGTCAAGTTGGGCGCGTTCCGAGTGGTCGACCAGAGTGCCATACAAAAGCTCATGGACCAAAGGGCCTTGTCGTTCAGTGACTTGTCCGATACGCGCGTTGCAGCCCGAGTCGCAAAGGAACTCGGCGCAGACGCGATCCTGATTGGCACGGTTGCGGAGTTCGGGCGGCAGGACCGCAATACGCATTTTGGTCACCTCGGAATCGGTTCAAGTTCGAGTACTGGTAAGGTCGGCATTGCGGCGCGAGTGATTAGTGTTGAAAGCGGCGAAATTCTGGGGAGTACCGTTGTGGATGCGAGCAAAAAAGGCCAGTCATCCACACGGGTTGGGGTGGCCAGACGTCCCCAAGTCGAGGTCCGGAGCAAGGAATTTGCGGCGACGGCCCTGGGCGGGGCCACCAGCGAAGCCGCCTCTCTGCTTGCAGCACGGATCAGTTCATCGGCCCTCGCCTATGCGGCTGCGCACAGGCTCTCCGTTTCCGCTCCGCTCGCCGTCAGTGCCCAGCCGCGGCAACAAACGGCAGAGGGAGCAGTGGCTCTGGTTGACGAGACAACAGTGGTGGTCACAGTCGGGTCGAAGAACGGAGTGAAGGTGGGCGACAGGCTAACTGTTCATCGGGCAATTAAGGCAGTGCACGACCCAGCAGATCAGAGCCAACCGCTGCCGAGGATGGAGTCCATAATCGGATCCCTGATAGTGCTGGAGGCGAAGGATGGGTTTGCGATAGCCCGCTTCAGTGGCTCAAGCGCTCCGGTGGTCGGGGACACAGTCCGCCGAGTTGATTGAAGCGATCGCCTCGCTACAAGCACAGTACCCCCCGGACGTGCGAGAAGATCCAAGCAGTCGGTGTCTCTGGGCTGGGCGGGGCAACTGCCGGTTGTTCTGCGCGCTGTAGTGGTCTGCCCCCCCGAAAACTCCTCCAGGCAAAACTGAGTGGCTCTGAACCGAAAGGAGCCACGAGATAAGAAAGAGCCGGTATAGCGAAGAGCAGATCATCGGCGTCTTGAAGCGGATGGAGGCGGGGCAGAAGGCGAAAAATCTGGCCTGCGAAGCGGGCGTCAGCGCCGACCTGAGCCTCGATTCGCGAGGCGCTGAAGGGCGTGATTCGAAAAGGCGGCTGGGGCTTGTAGAGCAGCTACGCGATGTGGCGTTCGCCATCCAGACCCACCGGATGAGCGAACGCCAAGCCTGCAAGCTCTTCGACGTCGGTCGCACTTCGTACCACTACGAACCTCAGCCGGACGCGGGTGGGCTGCTGCGGAAAGAGCTGATCGAACTGGCTCGCCAGAAGCCGCGCTATGGCAACCGGAGGGTATGGACCATCCAGACAGGGGTGGCAGGTGAATCACAAGCGCGTGGAAAGGCTGTATCGAGAGGAACACCGAGCAGTGCGGCGGCTGAAGCGGAGACGGCTGCGTCGAGCCGCGGCGCCCATGATCACTGCGCGACGGCCGAATCAAGAGTGGTCGATCGACTTCCTGATGGACGGCTTGGCCAGCGGACGGGCGATCCGCGGGCTGACCATCGTCGATAGTTTGCCCGGGAGTGCCTGACCATCGAAATCGACAGCTGCTTGTGGAGCCAGCGCGTCACGCGAGCGCTCGCCTGGCAAATGGAGCAGCGCGGCAAACCCAAGGTTACCGATTCCAACTGCCCGGATCGGCTGACAGGCCACGTGCTCGCCGTCCGCGCCTCCCCATGCAGGTAATGCCCCTTCGTCGATCGCGGCCGGTCCTGCCTGGTAAACGTCATCGTGCTCCGCGGGAAGTTGATCGTCTTCACCAACCGGCTGCCGAAATACACGTGTTCCTCAACGGCTCCGAACGCCATCCTCATCGGGTTGATACGTGTCGGACCACGCCTGAGACTTTGCAACGACTCTCCGAGACAAGCTGCAGCGCCCGCTGGCGCACTGCACGGGTACCATACGAAGGAGGGATGCTGGGATGTCCTCAGTGAGCACAAGGATCACCATCGAACCTGGGAAGCGCGGCGGCAAGCCATGCGTCCGTGGTCTGCGAATCACCGTTTGGGACGTGCTCGGATGGCTCGGGGCCGGAATGAACGAAGAGCAGATCCTCCAAGAGCACCCGGACCTTGAGAAGGAAGACTTCGCGGCAGTCTACCAGTTCGCCGCTGAGACGGGCCGCAAGGCAACTTTCGGGTGAAGCTGCTGCTGGACGAGAATCTCTCTCCAAGACTTGTCCATCGGCTCGCTGAACTTCTCGGGGACATCGTGCATGTCCGCGAGGTTGGCCTTCAGGGAGCTAGCGACCGCACCGTCTGGGAGTGGGCAAAATCCCACGCACGCATCATTGTCACTGCTGACGCGGACTTCGTCGCCTTGGCGGGGCAGTGGGGTTTTCCTCCGAAGGTGGTTCACCTTGAGCAGTGCGACTTCCCGTACCACGTGATCGAGGACCTGCTGCGTCGGAACGCCGTCCGGATTGCGCAATTCGATAGCGACCTCGCAGTTGGTGTCCTCCCGATTCGGGTCGTGCCTCCTCGTGAGGGCAGCTAGGGCGAGGGCGTGCGACAAGGGCGCTGGCCGCTTCTCTTGCTCAACGGCTCATGAAGCAAGCTCGTTCGATTCCTTTCTCCTGCCGTAGGCGGCGCGGAGGGGGTTTCCACATTTCCACAACGAATGTGTTGCCGACTACAGGATCACTACAGGAACTACAGGTATAGAGAGAGCGCCCCTAGAATGCCGAACTAGCGCCCCCAGAATGCCGAACATGGGGGCGGAATGCGCCCCTAGAATGCCGAGGAAATCGTTGCCTGTCCACAGCTGACTGTGGAGGGTTCCGCGCCTGTCCCGTGACCGCCTTCTGGCGGCGTACCAATCAGGGGGACAAATGGAACTCACCAACGACATGCTCACGGTGAAGGAAGTCGCCGAGCTGCTGAGGGTGTCGAAGCCGCACGTCCACAACACTCTGGTCGGCAAGGTCGCGGGCCTGCCGAAGCTGAACCACCTGTCGCTGGGTCGTCGCCACGTGGTGCGGCGCGATTGGCTGCGGCAGTGGATGGAGGCGAGTCGGACCCGCTAGCATGCAGTCATGCCAGAACGCATCGCAAGGAGCGCCAGAAAGGCAAACCATGCGTCGAAAGCGGTATCAAAGGGGCAGCGTCCGCCCCCGCAAGCACGGACGGCACAAGATTTGGGTAGCCCAATGGTGGGAAGAAGGGAGGAAACGAACGAAAGTGCTCGGCAAGGTGAGTGAAGTGACGCGCGCCGAAGCCGAAGCGCAGATGTCGGTGATCCTGGCTCGGCTGAACTCGCACAGTGCCACTGTCGAAAGGCCGGTGTACACGTTTCGGCAGTACGTCGAGGGCGTGTACTTGCCTGTCTGTCGCCGCAAGTGGAAGGAGTCGACCTGGATCACGAACGCGCCGCAGTTTCAGCGCTATCTCATCCCGGCGTTCGGCTCGTTCACCCTTCGTTCGATCACGCGCGAGCAACTGCAGGCGTTCCTCGATTCGAAGACCGGTGAACTGTCAGCCAGCGTGATCTCGCACTTGCGCTGGTGGCTCAACGCCATCTTTCGCATGGCGCAGAGCGATGGGTTGGTCGAGTTCAATCCAGCGGGATCGCTATTCACTCCGGCAAGCAAGGAACCCGCCGCAAAGCGTTTCCTCAACCTGGAGCAGGTGCGGACGCTGTTGGCCTTCCTGAAGCTGCGGGAGCGGTTGATCTTTCGGATGGCTGTCTTCGAAGGGATGCGGCCCGGAGAGATCCTCGCTGTCCAGCTCGGGAAGATCGAGGACACTTCTCTCTTGGTAGACCAGCGCCTCTACAAGGGGACGCTGGACACGCCGAAGGGACGGAAAGGCAAGCGCACGTCTCGGGTCGTCGCGTTGTCGGAAGGCACGCGGGCGGATCTGACGGCGTGGCGGCAGTTCTTGCCCACTCAGAAGGCGGACCAATGGCTGTTTCCGACCGAACGGAACACGCCGTTGTGCGCGCATAACCTGTGGAATCGATATCTGAAGCCGCAGTTGCAGGAGGTGGGGCTGGCGTGGGCGAACTTTCAGGTCTACCGACGAACCAATGCCCAGCTCTCGCGGAAGGCACTCATCGATGACAAAGTCGCTGCCGACCAGCGCGGCCACAGTTTAGGCGTCAGTTTGGAGGTGTATGCGCAGAGCGATCTCGAGCAGAAGATCGCCATGGTGCGTCGCCTCGAATCTGAGGTAATTCAGTAAGAAATGGACGGGTCAGCGAAGAGCGTGGAGCGGAGCCTTGTAGGCGTCGAAACCGCTTAACGGAGTAAACGGAGTACAACAGAAAATTCGGATCTTCGTAAGTTGTTGATTCGATGGAGCGGGAGACGGGACTCGAACCCGCGACCAACAGCTTGGAAGGCTGTGACTCTACCAACTGAGTTACTCCCGCTCAGAGGGCCGCTCTCTTAATCTAGCAAACCTACCGAATCGCGAGGGTGACGCCGCCTGGGGCTTCCATGCCGGCCAGGCGCAATCCAAGCGGCACGGCGGCACCGACTGGGGCGGTGGCGGGAATCTCGATGTTGATCTGCCAGACTCCGGCGATGAGGCCGGGCGCCGGCCCGGAGTATAGGACTCGCGCCGGGATGCCGCCCACGGTCACTTCCGTGGGGGAAGCGGTCCACTGGGCGAGAGGCGGCGCGATCACCGAGCCATCCGATGGGGGGGGGGCCAGCGTGCCGGCTCCGGTGCCGAATAGCAGGACGACGGATCCGCGCGCGGCCGGCGTGGAGGCCCCATTCACCTGGCCGCCTTCGACGTTTACAATCGCCCCCTGCCCACGACCGCTGAAGTTCAGGGTGTAGATTCCGGGCTGTACTGGGGCAACGGGAACTGTCACCCGCGCGGACCATCGCACGCCGCTCTGCGCCTGTACCTGAACGGACGTCTTGCCCGCCACCGAGAACGGCACGAAGACGCTGACCTGGCCGCTTGACGTGTAGTGCACTGGCGCTGCCACGCCATCAAAGAGTACTCGTGTACCCGCAAGCTGTGTCGGTACGCGTCCGTCCTGCAGGCTGAACAACTGCAGGCTGGCCGGGCCCAAGCGCTGTCCGTAGAGAATGACATTCTGTCCGGGCGAAACCGCGCCTGCCTGCGCTGTGGCGGCATGCGCGATGCCTGCACTGCTGATCAAGGGCGCAATGGAGGAGGGCGAGAGCGTGATTGGCCCGCTGTCGGCCACGCGCAGCGCGGTGGCCCGGTTGTCGATGTTTGTTTCCTGTCGATCGTCTGCGATCGCGAACAACTGGTATGAGCTGGGAGGCAGATCGGACGGTGGCGTGATGTTGATGTTGCACACGCCGGTCACGCCTGGGCCAAGTCCATTGGCGAAGACGCAGACTTCTGGCGTGGACCGTCCTGACGATGGAGCCGCCCCTTCCGCGACGAAGCGAAATCCAACCTGGAACCGGCCCACGCCCACCGCGGAAGGATTGCTGAGGTTGGCGCGAATTGCGAACGACTCGCCCACCGTTGCTGTCGTTGGGGCTGTGAAGGAGCTGAAAGTCAGTTGCGGCGATGGTGGCGACGGGTTGCCCGCCTGACGCACGGTGACGGTGGTGCCGGCAATGGTCAGGGTGCTGGTTCTGGCATCGGCCGTCGGATTCAGGCTGACGCTGGCGGTGACCGTTCCCGTCCCTTGCCCGATTCCACCGCTGGTCAGCCGGATCCAACCGATGTCGCTGGCTGCCATCCAGGCGCATGCGGGATCCGTGTTGACGGTGACGCTGACGCTGCCTCCGCCGAACGGGATCGGGAACTCGGTTGCCGAAACCGAGAAATTGCAGCGTGTTGCCAGCGGCTGGATGCGCGCCCACCATGTTCCCCATCGGTTGCCTTGACCGTTGGGGAGGCTGGACGCGTATTCCTGAATCGTCCAGAAGCTGACGCCGTCCACAGGATCGACCTGGGTGTAGCTGTAGTCACCCCAACGATTGCGCGCCGTTCCCCGCTGGTAGGAAGCTTCGCCGCGCTTGATCAGCACGTCGGCTTGCAACTGATTCAAGGGATCACTGGCGCGGCGCATCGCAAAGACTGCAGAGGCAAACTCCGTGCCTCGAAAGCGATTGAAGCCCAGCAGCATGTCTCCATTTCGGTTCACCGCCAGGGACGGGTAGGCATAGAACGTTGTGTTGCTGACGTCCTCAACGCGGCCCCGCTGCTGCACGGCGTAGTCGATCGTCGAGAGCTGGTAGAACTGCACGGCTGTCCGCTGGGGAGTCCCCGCGGGTACGAAGATGTGATGCGCGCACCATAGCGAACCACCCTGCACCTGACAGTTCTGCATGCGGGAATCGCCCGTGTCGATCAGTGCCGACGACCCTGACTGCGGCGCAAAGTCGCCGCCGGCGGCAGTGGAACTCCAAGGCTCACCCACATTGACCACCGCCGCCTGCGAGGCGTAGGCTTCAATGCCGACCGGACCGGAGATCTCGCCCACCACCAGCGTTCCGTTGCCGCGGAAGTTGCTGGTCTGCGATACCAGCGGCACCCTTCCGCCACTCGCAACGCCGCTTGCGGGCGCCATGGTGCCCAGGGTCTCGGTGAAGCTGCGGAAGCTCCCGTCACCTGCCAGCAACCCCGCTTTCGAGAACACCAGGATCTGCGTGCGAACGTACGTGCTGCGGCGGAACAGATTGACGGAGATGATCAGCCAATCGGCCGTGATGCCGACCGACGGATAGTCGAACCAGAGCGTGTCGCTGGGATCGGAAGAGATCTTGAATTGGTTCCAGCCTTGGGTGGGGTCGTTGGTCTGGGAAACGGCGATGCAGATGGCGGATGTGGCGGGCAACTGGGCGTCGGCGGCCGCCACCACGAAGTAACGATCGCTGGAGAGGTCATACTGCGCCCGGGGATCGAACAGACCCGTGGTGAATGGACCCAGGCGAGTGAAGAACTGTCCGATCCGCATCTGCCAGACAACCGTGCCATCGCGCGCCTGCACCTGGAAGTTGTTGTTGAGAACCGTGAGAACGTGCTGGCCACCCACGGCTCCGTGGGAGTCCGGCGGGATCGCAGTTGCGTCGTCCGGGAGTGCGGAAAATCCGGTCAGCTGCGTGGGCGTCGACGGCGTGACAATGGGGTTCAAGGGTGAGACCGGCAGGGTTGCCGCGGGTTCCGGGAACAGCGACAGGTTGGCTTCCAGAACCTTGGGATCGCGTGTGGCGAGCGGCGTCAGGATCTCACGCGGGCGGCGTGGTTGATCCGGCTCTGCCGCGACGTCGGCCAAGCGCGCGTACACAATCCTCGAAGCACTTCCGCGCACTGGCGATTGCCATTGCGCTTGCGGCCAGGCGGAAGCAGCGCCCAGGCACGCGGTGAGCGCCAAGCGTCCCGCGTTCATTCCTTACTAGTGTAAACGGCGTGCCTGACAGAGCCCACGGTCTGCGGGGCGGTACCATGAGAGGAATCCTCGCGAATGCCGCTTCGGTTCCACAACACCCTGACACAACGTGTCGAAGAGTTCCATCCCATGGACGGCAAGACCGTTCGCATGTACACGTGCGGGCCAACGGTCTACAACTACGCCCACATTGGGAACCTGCGCACCTTCCTGTTCGAAGATGTACTGCGCCGCTGGCTGAAAGCACACGGCTATACCCTGCTGCATGTCATGAACATCACCGACGTCGACGACAAGATCATTCGTGACGCGGGTAAGGCGGGTCTGGGGCTCAGCGAGTTCACCGCCATCTATGAGAAGGCATTCCTGGAAGACATGGCCACCCTTCGCATGGAACGTCCCGAGAAGATCGTTCGAGCCACAGAGCATATCGACCACATGGTCCAACTGATCGAAGGTTTGGGTCAGAAGGGTTACACTTACTCGAGCGACGGATCCACTTACTTTTCAATCAGTAAGTTTGACGGCTACGGAAAGCTGTCCCATAAGGACTTCGTAGGTAACCGGGCCGGTGCGCGGGTCGATGTCGATGAGTACGACAAAGATGACGCGCGGGATTTTGTGCTCTGGAAGGCGAAGAAGGAAGGGGAGCCTTCCTGGGACACCCCGCTGGGGGACGGCCGGCCGGGCTGGCACATCGAGTGCTCCGCAATGGCGATGGCGTACCTGGGCGATACGCTCGACATTCATGCCGGCGGCGTCGACTTAACCTTCCCGCACCACGAGAACGAGATCGCTCAGTCCGAGGCCTACACCGGAAAGCCGTTTGCCCGTTTCTGGCTGCACTCCGAGTTTCTCTCGATCGACTGGACGAAGATGTCGAAGTCGTTGGGCAATATCTATACGTTGCGGGATCTGGTAGCAATGGGCTATTCTCCCGAGGCTGTGCGATATCTGCTGACTTCGGTTCCGTACCGGAAAAAGCTGAACTTTACCTTTGATGGCTTGAAGGCTGCCGCAACCTCGATTGAGAGATTGCGAAACTTTAAGCTTCGCCTGGAGACCGACAAGCTTCCCGAAGGGAGCAGTCAGGACCTAAGTGCGCGAGTCGCGCGCGCCACGGCGGACTTTCACGACGCACTCGACGACGACCTGAATACGGCTGAGGCGCTCGCGGCGGTGTTCGAATACCTACGTGATGCGAATACGGCTTTGGACGCGGGGCAGTTTGCGGCCGGAAATCGAGACGAGGCTCTTCAGTTCCTCGGCCGTTTCGATTCGGTCTTCGCGGTTCTTTCTCCCTCCGTCGCCGAGGGCGCTTTGGACGACGCCGCGGTCGACGCACTGGTGGCGGAGCGGACCCAGGCCAAGAGGCAGAAGAACTTCGCGAGAGCCGACGAAATTCGGAACCAATTACTCGAGGCTGGCGTCGTTCTGGAAGATACCAAGGACGGAGTGCGCTGGAAGCGCAAGTAATCCTGTAATGAAAATTGAGACAAAGGCAGTTCACGCCGGAGACCGCAGACCGGCGGGACGCCAAATCCCGGTAACGACACCGATCTATACGGCCGCAAGTTACTACTACGAACAAGTCGAGACGTCAGATCGTATCTTTGCGCAAGAAGAGGCCGGTTACGTTTACGCGCGTTACGACAACCCAACGACCGAAGCCCTGGAAATCCTGGTGACGGCATTGGAGAATGGCGCGGCGACGCTCGCCACCGCGTCCGGCATGTCGGCCATCCACATTGCGGTGCTGGCGGCGCTCACGGACCGGCCGAAGCGCATCCTGGCGGCTTCTGCACTTTACGGCGCAACGGTGAAACTGCTGCATAACGTCCTGGAGCCGTTTGGTTGCGAAGTGATGTTTGTGGATTTCTGCGACTTGGCCACGCTGCGCGACAAGTTGGCGAACTGGAAGCCGGGATGCTTGCTGATGGAGACCGTTTCCAACCCAACGCTGCGTGTGGCGGACCTGAAAGAGATCGCGCGATTGGCGAATGAGGCGCAAGCCGCGCTAATTGTCGACAACACTTTCGCGACCCCTCTGCTGGTGCGCCCGCTGGAACTCGGCGCTCACATCAGTGTTCATTCCGCGACGAAGTATTTGTCTGGCCACGGTGATGTGCTGGGTGGCTTCGTCGTGTGCGATGCCGCGCATGCGCCTGTCGTCAAGTCGCTTTCCAAGGTATACGGCCCGGTGATGGGACCGTTCGAAGCGTACTTGAGTATGCGCGGGATCAAGACGTTTCCACTTCGCATGGAACGCCAATGCCGCAATGCGGCACTGGTGGCGGAATGGCTGAAATCGCATCCGCGTGTGGAGCGGGTGCTCTCCACCTACGACCCGGCGCACCCGGATCGCGCGATTCTCGACCGCCTGATGCCGAAGGGGCTTTCCGGCGCCATGGTGAGCTTCTATCTGCGAGACGCGGCACAGCCGGAAGTGTTTGCCTTCATGAACCGCCTGAAGATGATCGTGCCCGCTACCTCCCTGGGTGACGTGCACACGATGGTTCTCTATCCGGTCATGAGTTCGCATCGCGACCTGGCGCCGCGGCAGCGGGAGCGTGTCGGGATCACGACGAATCTGGTTCGAATCTCCGTTGGCATCGAGGCGGCGGAGGACATCCTTGCGGATCTTGCGCAAGCGCTGGGGTAGCGTCACGCGGCGTTTACACTAGGGCGAATGGCTCTTTACGCCCTAACGGTTTTTGTCAGCGCTTTTCTGCTCTTTCAGGTACAGCCGATCATCGCCAAGATGATTCTGCCGTGGTTTGGCGGCTCTGCCATGGTGTGGACGTGCTGCATGCTCTTCTTCCAGACGATGCTCCTGATCGGGTATGGGTACTCGCATCACCTGGTCCGACTCGCACCGAAGCAGCAGCGAAACCTGCATCTCGGGATGCTGGGTCTCAGCCTGATCTCGCTACCGCTGATTCCGAGGGCATCGTTGAAGCCGGAGGGCGGTGACAACCCGCTGTTCGGCATCCTGGCTGTTCTGTTTCTGACGGTCGGAATTCCTTACCTGATGCTGGCGACAACAGGTCCGCTGATGCAGGCTTGGTACGCGGCCACGCACCCGGGAAGGCTTCCGTACCGTCTGTTCGCGCTCTCGAATTTCGGCTCACTGTTGGCGCTGGTCGGGTATCCGTTCCTGCTGGAACCCTCCGTGCCGTTGCGCATGCAGGGCATTGCGTGGTCCGGTTTGTATGCGCTGTTCGTGACTCTGTGCGCCTGGATGGCGTTCCGGTTCGGGTCGACCCATGCCGCCGCGCCGGGCGACGAGACGGCGCAGCAGGAAGTCGCCCCTCCTTCGCAGAAAGACCGCTGGATCTGGATCGCTCTGCCCGCCTGCGCTTCGGCGCTCCTGCTTGCCGTCACGAATCACCTGTCTCAGAATGTAGCGGCCATTCCATTTCTGTGGGTCGTTCCGCTGGCGCTGTACCTGCTCAGCTTCATGCTGACGTTTGACAGCGATTTCTGGTACAAGCGCTGGTTCTACTGCGTCCTCGCTGCCGCCACGCTGTGTGCGATGGCGTACCCGATTTGGAAGAACTTCACTGAGGTGAACATGCGCGCCTACATTCTGGCCTACTGCGCCGGGCTGTTGATCGTCTGCATGTTCTGCCATGGCGAAGTGGCTCGCCGCAAGCCCCACCCGCGTTACCTGACCGGATTCTATCTTTCGATCTCCGTGGGCGGCGCCCTGGGGGGACTTCTCGTGAGTGTCGCCTCTCCCGTGCTGTTCGACCATAACTACGAACTCTCGGTGGCGATGGCGCTGACCGGATTAGTTGGCCTGATGGTGTTCTACCGCGAGAACTGGCTGGCCGACATTCTTTGGGCCGGAATTAGTATCTTCCTGGTGGCGACCGTTTACCAGGACATTCGGGAGGGACGCGCAGACAATATCTTCATGGCGCGAAACTTCTACGGTTCGCTTCGCGTCCGCGAGAGCGGCAATGAAGTGGACGGCAGCAAGATGCGGACGCTCGTGCATGGCACCATCAATCACGGCTCACAATTCATCGCCCAGGATCGCCAGATGTTACCGACGACATACTACGGCACCAAGAGCGGCGTGGGACTTGCGATCAGCGAAACTCGCCATCCAAACATGAAGCTGGGCGTCATCGGGCTGGGCACCGGAACGACCACCACCTACGGACGGTCCGGCGACACTATCAAAATCTATGAGATCAATCCGCTGGTTGTTGACATTGCCCGCTCCTGGTTCACTTATCTGAAGAATTGTCCGGCCACTGTGAATATCGTCATGGGAGACGCCCGTCTGTCGCTGGAGCGCGAGCAGCCGAACCAGTTCGACGTGCTGGCGGTGGACGCCTTCTCAAGCGACGCGATTCCGGTTCACTTGCTGACGCGCGAAGCGGTGGAGCTATTCTTCCGGCACGTACGCCCGGGCGGCATTGTCGCGCTTCATATCTCAAACAAGTACCTGAACCTTTACCCTGTCGCCGAACGAATCGGGAAAGAGTTAGGCAAGCAATTCATTTATGTCGAAAGCCGCGAAAACGGCGCGAACGAAGAGTTCAGCGCCGATTGGGTTCTTTTGACGGACAACAAAGAGGTGCTGCAATCGCCGGCGTTCCGGGCGGCAGCCTCGAATCCGGCGCCGACCAGTGCTCCGCTGTGGACGGACGATTACAGCAACCTGTTTCAGATCCTGCGCTAGCCGCGCAGCCAGCGGTCAAACCAGGCGAATGCCTCGGTCTGCATCTCCAGATCGAACTTATGCGGGCCGTTGTAGAACGTGGTGCGGTGACGGTCCGCCGCACCGGCCTTCTGGTAGACCGCAGCGGAAATCGCCGCCGCCCGCTCCATCTCGGGCATGGTGAAGAGAGCATCCTGGCGGTTGTTCTGCACCAGCACCGGGTTGGGCGCGGTCAAGGCGAGAATCTCGGGATAATCAAGATCGCGCGGCAGTCCCGGAACGTAACACATCCAGGTGTGCGTGTGGCACTTGTTCAGGAGATAGTCCCGCCAAGTGGTCATCATGCCGACGCAAACGGCGCACCGGATCCTGGGGTCGGCGCCGGTGAGCATCACGGTGCGCAATCCTCCGCCGGAGAGTCCGGCGCAGCCAATGCGTGTCGCGTCGACGTCGGGACGCGAGGCAAGGTAGTCCAGCGCCCGCCGGTCGTCGTAGACGAACATCCCCGGCCACGTCAGCCCCGCGCTGAACAGGCTCTTGGCCATCAAGTGCTCATGCTGCGCGGCCCATTGGTTGTATCGGACGATCTCTTCCTCCGACTCCGGATTGGCCTCGATCTGATTGTTGCGGATGTAGGGCGGGACATCGGCCCATCGCACCCGGCGGCTGGCGAAGGTGAACGTGTCATGCACCAGCACCGCGTAGCCGCGCTTGGCCAGTTCGTTGGCCCAAGCCTTGCCGCCGTAGTAGTGATCCTGGTGGCGGATCATCAGCGGGTGGGGATCGTTGGTCGTGCGCGTGATCTTGCGCAGGCCGAAGTACTTGTTGCCCCCATGGTCGTGCAGGCCGACGATGCCCGGCAGCTTGCCTTTCGCATTGGCCGGCTTCAGCAGGACCGCTTCCGTCGGAGGGCCATAGGGCAACTGCCAGCGGAGTTGCTCGATCTGCAATCCGTCGAACTCCCAGCGATGCTCCACCGTCGCGGCGGGCGCGACAGGCGTAGCCGGTGCAATCAGCATCTCCTCCAGACGCGCGCGCGCCACGGGGCGCCACGCCTCCACGTCGCGAAACATCGCCTGCCGGAAGGACAAACGAGGCGGGTCCGGCATCTGTGCTGCCGCCCACTCGCCATAGGCGCCGATCATGTTCATGGGCATCGGGCCTATTGTGACGCAGAGGTGTCCCTTCCCCAAGAGGCCTCCCATCTGCAATAGGCTGTTAGGCAGGAGTTTGCTGCCCTTGACCGCTCAATTGGTTCTCCTTGCGCTCAGTGTTCCCGTCGCCGCGCAGATCCCGGCCGAAGTGTCCGCGATTCTCAACGAGTCCTGCGTCGCCTGTCACAACGACAAGCTGCAAAGCGGAAAGCTGCGCCTGGATTCGCCGGAAGCGATTCTTGCGGGAGGCGCTTCGGGTGCGACGGTCGTCGCGGGAGCGAGCGCCCAAAGCCCGCTGTACACGCGCGTCGTCGCCACGGACACGGCGCGCCGGATGCCCCCGGCCGGAGAGCGCGTCGCTGACGCGAAGGCGGCAATCCTCAAGGCGTGGATCGATGGCGGCGCGGCAGGATTGCCCCAGCTCTCTTCGCTGGCGCCCGCCGACGTCGACTTCTCGCGTGACGTCGAGCCCGTGCTGAAACAGAACTGCTATGGATGTCATGCCGGTGCCAAGCCGCGCTCGCAACTGCGTCTGGACCGGAAATCGGCGGCCCTTCGCGGCGGCATCGGCGGAGTCGCCATCGTGCCGGGCAAGGCCGATGCCAGCCGCCTTATCGCGCGCGTCGAAGGCCGGGGCGGGGAACAGCGCATGCCGCTGGGCCGCCCGCCGTTGTCGCTGAAGGAAGTCGCCGTTCTTCGTTCCTGGATTGACAAGGGAGCTGTTTGGCCTGCAGCCGCCGCCGGTGCGGAGGACGACGTCATCGAGAAGCACTGGTCCTATCGCAAGCCCGTCAAGCCGGCCGTGCCCGGCACTGGATCGCATCCCATCGACGCGTTCCTGGCGGCACGCCTCGCCAAAGAGGGCCTGAAGATGTCGCCTGAAGCCTCCCGCGAGACTCTCCTTCGCCGCGTCACCCTCGATCTGACGGGGCTTCCGCCCACTACCGCGGAACTCGACGCGTTTGTTGCTGACACCCAGCCTGGGGCGTACGAACGCGCAGTCGACCGTCTTCTGGCCTCACCGGCTTACGGAGAGCGCTGGGCGCGTCCATGGCTGGACGCGGCGCGCTATGCCGACACCAACGGCTTTGAGAAAGATCTGCGCCGCACGATGTGGAAGTATCGCGATTGGGTCATCGACGCGCTCAATCGCGATATGCCGTTCGATCAGTTCACCGTCGAGCAGATTGCAGGCGACCTGCTGCCCAACCCCACTCCGCAGCAGCGGGTGGCCACCGGGTTTCACCGGAACTCCATGCTGAACACGGAAGGCGGCGTCGACGAGGACGAAGCGCAGTTTGAAGTGCTGCTGGACCGCGTCAACACCACTGCCGCTGTATGGCTGGGTTCGACGCTCGGCTGCACGCAGTGCCACAACCACAAGTACGATCCGTTCACGCAGAAGGAGTACTACCAGATGATGGCCTTCTTCAATCACACGAAGAAGGCGAAAGAGGTGAACGGTGAGGGCTTCATTTACCGTGAGCCGTCGCTGGATCTGGCAACGCCGGAACAGGAACAGAAGCGCGCCGGACTAAAGGCTCGCATCGATGAGCTGGACGCGAAGCTGAAGACCCAGACGCCGTCGCTCGATCGCGAACTGGCCAAGTGGGAGGCCGAAGTCGCCAAGGCGGACCGGAGCTGGAAGACGATCGCGGTGAAAGAGGCAAAAGCCGCTGCCGGAGCCGTGCTCTCCTTGCAGCCCGATGGCTCACTGCTCGCCTCCGGGCCGAACGCGCAGCGCGAAACGTTCACCATCACAGGCACTCTCCCGAAAGGCAAGCTTACGGCCATTCGGTTGGAAGCATTGCCGGACGCTTCCCTGCCGCGTGGCGGACCGGGACGCGACGTCTATGGCAACTTCATCATCTCCTCGATCGAACTGATGGTGGACGGGCAGCCGGTCACGCTTTCGCGCCTGCTCAGCGACGACGGCCGCGTCAACGACATGCGGCGCCAGCAGGTGTGGTCGATCGATGCGTCGCGAGAAGACAAGCGGCTGGCCCGGCAATTGGTGCTGGTGCTCGCCAAGCCGCTGATGCTGAAACAGAGCGCCGCTTTCCAGGCGCGCATTGCGCAGAACTCCGAGTTTCTGGGACAGGCCATGGGGCGATTCCGCCTGTCGGCGACTGCGATCGACGATCCTTCGCTCAGCGTCAAGCCCCGGGCATCGCATCGCCCGATCCTGGCACAAGCAACGAAGGACCGGGAGAAGAAGGATCAGGATCGCCTGGCCGAATACTTCCGCGGCATCGCACCGTCGCTCGCCTCGGCTCGGGACGAACTGAAGAGCGTGAAGAGTGAACTCGACAAACTCGGGATCGCGTCGGCGATGGTGATGGAAGAAGTCGCCGAAGGTGAGCCGTCGGACTTCCTTCGGGAGCGCGGCGGCTTTTCGGCGAAGGCGGAGAAGGTGCGCGCCGATACTCCGGCCACCCTGCACGCGTTCCCCTCCGGCGCGCCGCGCAATCGTTTGGGTCTGGCGCAGTGGCTGGTCTCGCGCGACAATCCCCTCACACCGCGCGTGATTGTCAATCGCATCTGGGAACAATACTTCGGGCGCGGAATCGTGGAAACGGTGGAAGATTTCGGCACCCAGGGCGCCGCGCCATCTCATCCGGAGCTTCTCGACTGGCTGGCGGTCGAGTTCATGGATTCCGGCTGGAGCATGAAGAAGTTGCACCGGCTCATTGTGACCTCCGCTGCGTACAAGCAGACCTCGCGCGTGACTCCGGAACTCTTGAAGGCCGACCCTTACAATCGGCTCCTGGCGCGCGGACCACGCTTCCGCATGGAGGCTGAGATGATTCGCGATTCCGGGCTTGCGGCCAGTGGCTTGCTCGCCGCCAAAGTCGGCGGACCGAGCGTCTTCCCGCCGCAGCCGCCCGGCGTTTGGGACATCCCTTACAACGACGACAAGTGGGAAACGTCGAAGGGCGACGATCGGTATCGCCGCGGACTCTATACCTTTGTGCGCCGTTCCGCGATGTATCCGGCGATGTTGAACTTCGATGCGGTCAGCCGCGAAGTCTGCGTCGTGCGCCGCGCGCGAACTTCGACGCCTTTGCAGGCGCTGACCACGCTGAATGACGAGGCATTCTTCGAAATGGCACAAGCGCTCGCGCGCCGGCTCTTGAAGGAAGCACCGCAGAATGACCGTGCCCGCGTGGACCTTGGCTATCGTCTGGTGGCTGCGCGCAAGGCCAAGCCGAATGAGTTGGACTCCACCCTCGGCTGGCTGGACGGTGAAAAGAAGTACTTCGCCGCGCATCCGGAAGAGGCGGCGAAGCTGGCACCCCAAGCGGCGAATCCGGCGGAACAGGCCGCCTACACTATGCTGGCGAACGTGCTGTTGAATCTCGATGAAGCGCTGACCAAGGAGTAGCACCCATGAATCGCAATCCACTGCTTGATGCCACGCGGCGGCAGTTTTTCTCCTCGGTCGGTTTCGGCATCGGCCAACTGGCTCTCGCCGGTCTTTCGAATGAACGGCTGTTTGCGGAGGCGGGCAAAGGTTTTCACCACAAGCCGAAGGCCAAGAGTGTCATCTTTCTGTTTCAGGCCGGTGCCCCCAGCCATCTGGACCTGTTCGACTACAAGCCCGCGCTGAACAAGTTCGATGGCAAACCGTGCCCGGAAGAGCTGATCAAAGGAGAACGGTTCGCCTTCATCAAGGGTGTCCCGAAACTGCTGGGCTCTCCGCACGCGTTCCGCAAGCACGGCCAGTCCGGCGCGGAACTGTCGGACCTTCTGCCGCATACGGCCTCGATCGCCGACGATATCGCCATCGTCAAGAGCGTGAACACGACGCAGTTCAATCACGCACCGGCGCAGATCTTCATGAACACCGGCCACCAGATTCCAGGGCGTCCCAGCATGGGTGCGTGGCTGACCTATGGTCTCGGCAGCGAGAACAAGGACCTGCCCGGCTTCGTCGTGCTGCTATCTGGCCGCAATGCTCCCGATGGGGGCAAGAGTTGCTGGGGCAGCGGCTTCCTTCCGTCCAACTATCAGGGTGTCGAGTTCCGGCGCTCTGGAGATCCGGTGCTCTTTCTGTCGAACCCGCCCGGGATGGAGACGGAAACGCGCCGCCGTTCGCTGAACCTGTTGGCCGACTTGAACAAGCAGCATCAGGCCGAGGTGGGAGACCCGGAGATCGCCTCTCGCATCGCCGCGTATGAACTGGCCTATCGCATGCAGGGCAGCATCCCGGAGTTGGCTGACTTCTCGAATGAGCCCAAATCGGTTCTGGAGATGTATGGCGCCGAACCCGGCAAGAACACCTTTGCCAACAACTGCCTGATGGCGCGCCGCCTGGTGGAGCGCGGCGTGCGCATGATCCAGCTCTACCATCGCGGCTGGGACACGCACGGCAACTCCGGCGAAGAGGACATCGTCAACCGCCTCAGCGCCTTGTGCCGGGAGACGGACCGTGCTTCCGCCGCGCTGGTGAAGGACCTGAAGCAGCATGGCTTGCTCGATGAAACCATCGTGGTGTGGGGCGGCGAATTCGGCCGCACTCCGATGAATGAAGCCCGTGCCGGATCGAAGTTCATGGGCCGGGATCACCACGCGCGCGCGTTCTCAATGTGGCTTGCCGGCGGCGGTATCAAGCCAGGCGTCACCATCGGCCGCACGGACGACATCGGCTACAACATCGTGGAGGATCCGGTGAGCGTGCACGACCTGCACGCGACGATGCTGCACCTGCTCGGCATCGAGCACACGAAGCTCACCTACCGTTTCCAGGGCCGCGATTTCCGCCTCACCGATATCCACGGAGAACTTGTCCCGAAGTTGATGGCCTAGAGCATGCCGATGCGGTCGCTTCTCATCAGTCTGCTTGGGCTGTCTCTTGCCATCGCGCAGGAGTGGGTTCCCCACAACGTTCGCGTGACCGAGACCGAATACCGGGGCAAGCGTGCCATCCGGCTGCAAGCCGACCCGTCGGCCCCGAACGGCTCCTCGTATGCCGTTCTCAAGGACAGCAGCTTCCAGAATGGAACGATCGAGTTGGAACTGGCCGGAATGCCCGCCGCCAACGCAGGACCGGGGGCGCGTGGATTCATTGGCATCGCCTTCCGCATGCAGGGGGCAGCCTATGAGCACGTCTACCTGCGCCCAACCAATGGGCGCGCGCGCGATCAAGTGCGGCGCAACCATTCCACGCAGTACGGCGCGTATCCGGACTACGACTTCGCTCGCCTGCGCAAGGAGAGCCCCGAGAAATACGAGTCGTATGTTGACCTGGAACCAGGAGTCTGGACGAGGTTCCGGCTGGAGGTGAAAGGCACCTCGGCGGAACTCTACGTCCATGGCGCAGCCCAACCTTGCCTGGTTGTGGACGACCTGAAACTAGGCGACAGCCGAGGGGCACTCGCGCTCTGGGTCGGCCCCGGTACGGACGGCTACTTTACGGGACTGAAAGTCACGCCGCAGTAAACCGGGTATGCTCCCGGAATCCAGGGAACTAATTCGTCGAAGCCGCTCGCTGATACGGCTGCTTCAGGTACTTCGCCGCCTCTTCCTGTGCCCCTTGCGTGTTGTCCTTCGTTCGGATGGCAAGGTTGTATTCATTCACTGCACGCTCGCGCTGCCCGGTGACGTCGAAAATCTTGCCCAAGTGAATTCGGGACCAGACTTCCGTCCACTTCGGCTCCAGGTCGCCGGCTAGCACTTCGCGAAACTCATTCGCCGCGGACTGATAGTTGTTCTGCAGGAAGAACTGCTCGGCAATCCGATAGTGCGCCAGCGACGAATTGCGCGCTACTTCCAACGCCTTTTGATACTCCTTCAACGCCTCGCCAAAATCGCTGACTTCGGCAAACTGCTCGCCGCGCCGAATGGCGACAGCCACGCGGACTTGCGGACTCCACCGCAGCACACGTGCCTTCGGGTCCAAGGTCATGCGGACGGGCTTGCCGAACGTCTCCACGGCGAACTCACTGGACGTCCCTGCGACTTCGATCTTCTTTTCCTCGGGATTCCCCTCCGTCTCAATCCGAAGTTCCATCGGCATGCGGAACGTGTCCAGGTCCTGCGAAACTTTGCCCACAATGCGGAAGCCTTTCGCGGTCCGGAAGACGGTGTAGTCCAGCTTGAACTCCGGCGCGCCGTTGGACTCAATCCACTGGATAAAGAAGTATCCGAGGTCCTGCCCCGTCACCTGCTCCATCACCTTTCGAAGGTTCTCCGTGTTGGCGGGCTTACCGGCGAATTGGCGTTGAAACTCCTTCAGGCCGGCGAAGAACTTCTCGTCGCCCACCACCAGACGCAGCATGTTGTAAACCGCCGCGCCCTTGCCGCCGGTCAACGCCCAATACTCCGGCGAGTAGTCTTCCAGCCGTGCGGATTGAATCAGCGGCGGCTCGGTGATGGTCAGCGCCTCGGTGTAGGCATCCCGCATGTCGGCGTCGAAGATCGAGGGGCCGGCGGTTTGTTCGACATACAGCAGTTCCGCATAACGGGCCATCCCATTGGACAGCCAAAGATGATTGCGGCTGGAGGGCGAAACCGAGACGCCCCACCATTGCCGCGCCAGTTGATTCGCCAAGCCTCGCGAGTTCAGTTGCGTGCCGATGGTTCCCGGGGAGAGGAAGATCAGTCCCGGCGCCGCGTAGCCGGACGGGGCGCCGCGTTCCGTTTCGACCAACGTCAGGCTGGTCGTCTGCGGAGCGCCAAACAGGCTGGTGTAGTAGCTGAGGATCTTTCCCGTCTCTTCGCCATAAGCCTGCGCGACAGCCGCACCCTCGCGGAAGTAGACAGCGGTCGTTGCACCCTGTGACTGCACGCGCAGCGGATCGCCCTTCACGATCGCCAGGCTGCCGCCCAGGCTGGGCTGCGTGTACTTCACGGAATAGGCGGTGCCGGTGGAAATTGGCTCACTGGTCTCGATCCCGCCGCCCAGAACCTTGTAACCTGCCGGGACGCCCACCGTGAACTCAGCCGTGTAACGGTCCGCACCATAGTCATTCACCGGGAACCAGCGCGAAGGATAGAGCAAATACGAGAACTCCGGCTTCAGCGCGGCGAAGCGGATGCCGAACACCGGAGACTCCTCCTGTCCCGCCAGCCGCCCCTCGTAGCTCAACTTCAAAACGACAGATTGGCCCTTCTGCAACTGTTCCGGGTAGGCGACCCGCAGCAGATGCTCACCGGCACGCGTGGCATTCAGCGCCTGATCCTTGCCATCCACTGCCTTGGCAACCCGCAGCGCATCGTTCAGCTCCAGCGTGATGGTTTGCGCGTTATCCACCGGAGTGAACGTCAGCGTCGCGCGTGCCTGCAAGGTTTGCGTGTTCGGATTCACTAACGCGTCGACTTTGACATCGGTCACGTCGATGCGGGCGCGACGGTCCGCCTGGCCCCACATGGGAAGGACCGCGAAGCTGAACGCAAACAAGAGAGCGCGATTAGTCATGAATTCTTCAGTAGCTCCAGCACGTGATCCGCCGCGGCTTGCAACGGATCGCCTTTTGTTGACAGCAATTGCGCCACCTGGCGCAGGTCCTGCCGCATGTACGTGCGGGCCGCATCATCCTTGAGCAGCCGCGCCGCCTCCGCCGCCAGTCCTTCGCCGGTTGCCTGATCCTGCATCAGCTCCGGAATCACCGGCCGCCCTGCAATCAAGTTCACCATAGACAGGAACGGCACGCGGACCAGCCTTCGGCCCACAAACCAGGTGAGCGGCGACACCCGATAAAAGGAAATCATCGGCGCGCCCAGCAGTGCGGCTTCCACCGTCACCGTCCCGCTGGCCAGCAGAGCGAGATCGCAGTGCGTCAGGAGATCCCACGTGACGCCGCTGACGACCTTCACCCCGCGGCCAGCGAGCCGGTTCACTAACCAAGATGCATCCCACCCCTTTGGCGTTCCCAGAACAAATTGCGACGTGGGAGAAAGCCGCGTCACGACGTCGTCCAGAAGGGGCAGGTGGCGTTCGACCTCCCCGCGCCGGCTGCCGGGCAGCAGCGCCACCAGGGGGCGGTCTGGCGCAAGCTGATGGCGCGCGAAGAACTCCTCCCGGCTCATCGAAGCCCGCGCCAGTTTGCCCAACGGGTGCCCGATGT
>CAYNDS010000043.1:0-6184 GCA_964395885.1 uncultured Solibacteraceae bacterium
GTTCCGGGAGGTGCATCTCTGACCACTTCACGCCCCGGTCGAACCAACTGGCCGGGTGGCGGGATGGCGGACGTAAGTTGCAGATGGCGGCTCGCAGAACCGCTTGAGACCCTCAGATCCCTTCGGTGCATCTCCCGAGTCCAGCGCACCGCGCCAAACAGTTGAACGAATACATTGAAGGCGATACAAACCCCCAGTAGCGCCTGCGACGGCGCTGCTGGACCCCCAAACAGAAAGGGCTGGTTGAGCGTGTTCGTGATCCCGATGACCGGCCCGGCTGTTGGTTCAGCCGTCGCCGCGGCCATTCGCCGAGGTAGGACCGGACTTCTGCACGGTGGCGTTGCTGGGCGCAGAAAGTTGACTGGATGGACAGCCGATATTCCGGATGGTCGCTACACGCTGACCTGCTAGGCTAGCCGTGGGCTTCGTGGACGCCCGCTTGCGAAAACGTGGCCATTCCGATGAAAAGCGCCTGGGCTGCGTCGAGCAGTGGCATCAGCATCGCTGCCCCAGAACCCTCTCCCAGACGCATCGCAAGATTCAAGATGGGCTTGGCGTTCAAGGCATCCAACATGGCTCGATGGCCTGGTTCAGCCGAGGCGTGGGCGAACACGAGGCAGTAAACCACGCGAGGATCTATCCGGCTGGCCGCGAGCGCGGCGGAGGAGGAAATGAATCCGTCCACCACCACAGGCAAACGTTGTTCGGCCGCGCCGAGCAGGAACCCCGCCATCGTCGCGATCTCGTACCCGCCCAATGCCGCCAGAATCCCGAGTGGATCGCGAGAGGCGACGACGGACTGATGCAGCTTGAGAGCCTGTTCGAGACACCGGACCTTCCTCGTAACTCCGACGGTGTCCAGGCCCGCTCCGGGACCGGCGCTTTGCGCAGGTTCAAGACCGGTGTAGGCACACAGCAGCGCGCTGGCCGCTGTCGTGTTTCCGATTCCCATCTCGCCCACGGCGACGATGTCGTAACGTCTGCTCCAGTCACGCGCCAAATCAATACCGTTCTGGATCGCTGCGGCTGCTTGGTGGACGCTCATCGCTGGCTCCCTCACCATGTTCGCGGTGCCCGGGCCTAATCGCCTGTCGACGACACCAGCCTCAACGGGTGCCGCGACGCCGGCGTCCACTACGACCGGTTCGATGCGGAACTCCCGGCACAGAACGTTGATGGCCGCCCCGCCGGCGAGAAAGTTCTTCACCATCTGTGCCGTCACCTCGCGGGGGTAGGCGCTGACGCCCTCTTCTGTCACGCCGTGATCAGCACAAAAGATTGCGATGGCTCGCCTGCGTGTTTGCGGCGGCGTGCACCCCTTGATCAGTGCGAGGCGCAGCACGAGTTCTTCCAGAACGCCGAGGCTGCCAGGCGGTTTGGTCAGGCAGTTCCAGCGGCGCATCACCGCTTCGGCAAGTGCTGGGTCATCGAACTCGGGAATTGTGACGGGCGATCTCGATTGTGATTGTCTCTCCATACTCCTGCCTATGACTGATCGCCGGCCCCTGCCCGGCGAGTTCCCGCAGAATCGCGTTCACGCCGCTGTGCGCGACCACCGCGCAGGACGCAAAGTCCCCAACTCCCAGCCGCCGCCACGCTCTCCTTACCCTTGCTGCAAACTTGTTCCAAGGCTCCGCTCCCGGCGGAGTGTACCCATACCAATCCCGCAAGGCTAGGGACGACTGGCCTGGCCATTGCCGCTCGACTTCGGCCCACGTCAAGCCGTCCCATTCGCCAAAATCCCGCTCTGCAAGCTCGGGCATGACCGCGATACTTCTGCCGGGAAATAATCGTTCGGCCGTCTGCCGGGCCCGCCGCAGCGGACTCGAGCAGATCAAGCCAACAGGCGCCTCCAGCGGCAGGATGCAAACACCTTCGGCAAGCGGCGGATCGGTTCGGCCTAGCAGCACGCCGGCGCCCTCCGGTCTCGCGTGACGGATCAAGTGAATTACAGCCATGCCAGAGCCCCAAGCGACACGCACTCGGAAAGCTGACAGGCGGCGCCCAGGCAATCGCCCGTAACCCCGCCCAAGCGCGCGAGGAACCAGCGCCGCAGAACGATGAGCAGTACTGCGTTCCCGCCCAGCACCGCCACTGCGGCTGGCCAACCGAGTACGGCCGAGAGCGCGATTGCTTGAAGTGAGGCCCACACTGCTGCGTGCTTCGGCAAGCTGTCACCGAAGGCGCGTCCCAAGCCGCTGCCGGCAGCGGGAGTGGTCGCGGCCAAGACGACGATGGCCACTCTACTCACACCGCACACCGCGGGAAGCCTCGACATCATCTCGCCGTGCATCGCCGCAAGCGCCTGCCAACGCCAGCAGAAGACCGCGACCAGCGCCAGCGTGCCGTGCGCGCCGATGCGGCTATCGCTCAGAACTGCAAACATCCTTTCGCGGCTTCGGCCGACACGAAGAGCGTCAAAAACATCCGCCAGCCCGTCTTCGTGCAGTCCTCCCGTGAACAGCGCCAAGGCGGCCACGGCAGCTACTGCCCCCAAGGCGCCGTCGTGCCAAACCCACGCGCAGCCCGTGGCGAGCAGCCCCAGCAGGACGCCGACAATAGCGAAGGCCCACGCGCCTGATCCTACCTTCGCAGGATGTCCTCCGGGAACCGGAAAGACGGTCAGAAACTCGATGGCCTGCCGCATCTCTGGTGTCGCTATTTCAACCTGAGCGGCAGTCCGAATGCCACGAAGTAGACCTCGGTGGCCAACGCAGCTGCCTTCTGGTTCACCGTGCCGGCCAAGTCCCGGAACTGGCGCGCCAACTCGTTGCTGGGAACGATGCCGCTGCCAACCTCATTGGTAACCGCAATGCACGTCGCAGCCGATGCGGCGAGCCGCGCCAATCGGTCGTCTACCTCGTTCTGGCGATTGGCCAACATCAGATTGCTCGTCCACAGCGTGAGGCAATCGACCACAATCACATCCGCCGCGGCGATCGTGCGGTCGATCGCGAACGGCTCTTCGATGGTTTCGAACTCACCCCCACGCTCGGCGCGGTGCCGTGCGATGCGCTCGGACATTTCGTGGTCCCCGGGTTCGGCGGTTGCAAGAAACCACTTGCGTGGTCCAAAACGCTCTTTCGCCAATTGCAGGGCAAAGCGGCTCTTTCCGCTCCGGCTGCCGCCGCCCACCAGGATCAGCGGCATGCGCCCTCCTGGGTAAGGATGGCCGCTACGGTACCGCTATGCGAGAGGGCAACACCCAACGCCCTGTCAGCCGCCGCACGCTCTCTCAACCACTGCCATCGTGCGTGGGGGCGATGGCGAATATGGATCTCCGCGCTTCGGGTGGAGATTCTTGCCAATTCCACGGCATCGCAACGGGCAAATGCACCAGCCGCCCTGGAGATGAGCTCCTCGAACTCGTCCAGTTCAGTGCTGGAATAGCTTGGCCGTTCCGTGGAGCAGGTGTCCACGCTGGGGCCGCCGAGATCCAAGATCTTCAGACGCAAGTCCACTGGCCAACCTCCCTCAAATTGCCGCAGACATCTTCCCCGCAAGGGAAGAAACACAACCGGCTTCGAGTCAAACATCGTGGAATCGCTTGCCTTCTCGGCCATGACCGCAAGCTTGCCAGCCTCTTCGCCGGACACCTGGGCGCCGGTCATCACCGCGACTGCTCGAATCGCAGCGACACAATCCGCCGTCGAGGACCCAAAACCGCGGCCCTCAGGAATGGCGGACTCGATCCGCAGATGCGCTTGTCCGGGCCACCGCCAATAGCGGCTGGCGAGAATCGCGGCGCGGAGGGCCTTCGTTTTGGTGCCGGGCCAGACGGACCACGCTGCTGCGGATTCCACGGACGCCACTGAGCGCAACTCCGGAGCGGGAAGTGTGATCAGAAACGGTTCCGCCACGCCCCGCAATCGCAGTGCGCCTTGCAAAAGCTCACCCACATGCCCGATCGCTTCAGCGCGTCCAAAGCAGCCAAACAAGGAATGGCCCTCCCAGCAAAGCAGTCACCACGCCAACCGGAATCTCCGCCGGTGCCACCAACGTTCGCGAAACGGTATCGCAGATAATCAGAAACGCTCCGCCACAGAAAATGCAGGCCGGCATCAGCACGCGGTAGTCTGGACCGGTGATGGGCCGCAGCAGATGCGGCACGATCAGGCCAACGAAGGCGATCGGCCCGGTGATCGCTGTAGTGAAGCCGGCGAGCAAGGCCCCTGCGGCAAACCCTTGCCAGGTCACGCGAGTGCAGTCGACACCGCGTGCGGTCGCCCATGCCGCGCCGTAGGACATCAAGTTCAGCGTGCGCGCCACGCTGAGGATCCATCCCAGTAGGGGAAAGGTGACCAGCGCCAGCAAGGCGAGGAGCGGATAGCTGACCGCGTCGATGCCGCCCATCAGCCAACGCGTAATCTGGAAGCTCTTGGCGATGCCCGCCAAGCTGTGCAGCAAGAGAACGGCGGAAGCGCAAATGCCGTTGATGGCTATGCCTGTCAGCAGCAACGTCGGCGGAGCGAAGCGCCGGCTCGCACGCAGCCCGGCAACCAGCATCAGCACCAGGGCCGCTCCGCACAGGGCCGCGAAAAGGACCACCGGCAGCCCCGTCGATTCGCCCGGCAGCAAGGAGATCGCCGCGACGGCGCCCAACGAGGCGGCGGCGGAGACGCCGAGGTTCGATGGAGTGGCGAGTGGGTCGCGTAGGATTGCCTGGAACAATGCACCCGCCGCCGACAACGACGCCCCGGACAGCAGCGCCAGCAACATCCTGGGCACACGAATGTTCACCAGAATCGCCCAATCCGGAGGTGCCTGTCGCGCCAACTTCTCGAGATCGAGACCCATGCCTCCAAGGAATGGAGCAACTGCCGCGATGGCACACAGCGTCGCTGCGGAAGCAGCCAGGGCTCGCCAGGACCGGGTCTCGATGTTAGTTTCCATAACTGAGATAGACCCGGCCTTCCTCATCCTGCCGCCTATAGAAGGGGACCCTGAACACTCCGGATAGGCGGGCCGGAGCCAACGCCTCGGCGGGTGGACCATCCGCTGAGACTCTCCCTCGTTCCAGTAGCCAAATGCGATCGGCGCAGCGGGCAGCGAGCGCCAAATGATGGGTGACCACGATCACTGCCCACCCTTGCGCGCATTGCCCTCGCATCAACGACCAGAGCCAGACCTCGTTGCATGGATCCAAGTGCGATCCCGGCTCATCCAGCAATAGGATTCTCGGCTGCTGGCAGATGGCGGCCGCCAGTAGTACACGCTGCTGCTCGCCACCGCTCAGCGAGGAGTATCGGCGGTGCTTCAGGCTGGACACTCCTGCCTGCTCCAGTGCCCGCTCCGCGGCATCGACATCCTCTTTGCTGTCGTAGAGCCCTCGGCCGTAGGGATTCCTGCCCGTGAGCGCCACTTCCAATACGGTGAAGGGAACTCCTTGCGGCGCGCTCTGCGGCACATGCGCCACGAGGCGGCAGAAGTCCTGCCGCGTATAGCTCTGGGCGCTGCGCCCGAAGACTCTGTACGTGCCAGAGCTTTGTGTCTTGATGCCCGCCAGAATGTCGAGCAGGGTGGACTTTCCCGACCCATTGGGGCCGACGATGGCGATGAGTTCGGACGAGTCTACGGTGAGCGTGACGTCCGTCAGCGCAGCGGCTACGTTGTCCGCATACCGGTAGCACACTTGGCGAAGGTCGATCACTGCGGCCCCCCAGCATCTCTGAGGAACTTCGCGAAGACTTCGGCGGCCTCTACCACGCGTGGGCCAGGGACGACGAAGAGGTCCGCCGCCACCACATGGACACTGCTGCGCGCTGCTGCCCGAACGGAAGCGGACTGACTCTTCCACAACCCTGTCACCGCACGGATGTGCGCGTCTGTGACGGCGGATGTCGCCGACATGTCACCCATGTCCACAATCACATCGGGATCAAGCCGGATCACCGCCTCAAGAGAGATCCTTGGGTAGGCGACCGGCGAATCGCCGAGCACATTCTTGCCGCCGGCGATCCGGATGATGTCATTGAGGAACGAGCCTTTGCCGACGGCGACCATTCCATCCAGGCGGCCGGGCATCCGCCCAACGATGAACAAAATGGACCGGCGCGCCCGGGTCGCAGTCTGCTTCTCGATCTTTGCCAGTCGGCCGCGCAACGATTCTTCGAGTTGGACGCCGCGCTGGAGGACGCCAGTGGCTGCCGCGATTTCCTGTATTGAATGCAGCGCGTCTTCGAGG
>CAYNDS010000043.1:6194-9141 GCA_964395885.1 uncultured Solibacteraceae bacterium
CGCAAGGTGATCACCTGCAAGCCGATGGCTCTAAGCTGGGCGGCTACCTGCGCTTGTTCCGTGTGAACGAGCACCAAGCCCGGTTGCAGTTTGGCGATCGCCTCAATGTTTGGATGTAAGTAGCTGCCGACACGCGGAAGCTTTGCCACCTGTGGTGGATAGTTGCAGAACTGCGAGACTGCCACTACCCGGTCTCCAAGCCCCAGCGCGAACAGCGTTTCCGTGAAGCTCGGTGCGGTAGAAACGATGCCATCGCCTCCCATGGCGCGAGCCACGAGAATCAGCAAGAGGCCTAAGAGTCGCATAAATACTCCGACAGTAAATCCACTAGAATTTGGTTCTCCCAACGCCGGCGCACTGCCACGCGGATTCCCGCCCAACGGAGGCCGGGCCAACCCGAGCAATCGCGGACCAGCACGCGCCGCGATTCGGCAAACGCCCGGAATCCGGCAGCGTTCTCCATCCGAATGAACACGAAGTTGGCATTCGGGGGGAAGACCTCGATGTGTGACAAGCCCTGCAGTTGTTCCGTGAGCCATCGGGACTCGCTGGCGACAAACTCCCGCGTCGCCATCGCATGGTGGTGGTCTTGAAGAGAAGCCAGTGCGGCCTCCTCGGCTAGGACGTTCATCGCCCACGGAGAGCGGCCGCGGTCGATGCGGTCCACATCGCCAATCAACGCACCAGCACGCAGGCCAGGCAGCGCCCAAAACTTGGTCAGCGATTTCAGTACGAATAGGTTTCTGCGTGCATGGATGGCCAGAGACTCTGCCTCACGAACGAAATCCAGAAAGGACTCGTCCACCAGCACCGGCGCGCTCCTCGCTTGCGCGAAAGACAACAGTCTGCCCGCGTTTACCAGGAACCCGGTTGGATTGGCGGGGCGCGTGAAGACCACGGGCCCGTCTGCGGGCCATGACTCTTCCTGATCCAACTGGCACAGCGCTGCCCCGGGCCAAACGCGATGAAACTCGCCGAATACCGGCGCGGCGAGGGTCGTGATACCAGATGCGGTCTCCTGGTGGCGAGCCCAATCGAACAGCAGTTCGGTTGCCCCGTTTCCAACCAGCACTCTGCACGGATCCACGTTCCAGACGCGGGCCAAGGCCTTACGTAGGCGGATGCCGTCGCGGCTCGGGTAGTGTACGACGCGATCGATCGCAGCCAAAATGGCTTCCCGTGCGACGGGTGCCGGCCCAAGGGGATTGATGCTCGCGCTGAAGTCGAGAATTGCACGATGGTCCACGCCGAGGCGTGCGGCTGCGGCGAAGATGTCGCCTCCGTGGATCAATGCCATCCGCGCCCCCAGAACACAGCCGCCGAGCAAAGCAAAGCGCTGCCATAGAGTAGAACGCGCATTCCGGAATAGGCGCGCCAGGACAGCGGTCTTTGGGCGTCGCCCAGCGGCTCCTTCCGCGCGGCGACTCCGCCGTAGAAGTTAACGCCGCCCAGTTGCACGCCCAATGCCCCGGCTGCAGCCGCTTCCGGATATCCGGAGTTCGGGCTCGGCTGGCGGTGAGCGTCGCGGAGTACTGTCCGCCAGGACCTGCGTGCGTCCAGGCCGGGCCAAACTGCTGCGACCAGCAGGAACAAGGCCGCCGTCAACCGTGCTGGAATCCAGCTTGCGACATCGTCGGCGCGGGCGGACCACCATCCAAATTCGCGGTATCGCTGATCCCGGTGTCCGAACATGCTGTCGAGCGTGTTGATGGCCTTGTACACGGCCATCGCCTCTGCCCCGCCGATACCCAGCCAGAACAATGGGGCCACCACGCCGTCGTTGGCATTCTCGGCAACCGTTTCAATGAGCGCGCGCGTCACTTCGCTCTCCGTGAGCGAACCCGTATCGCGGCCCACAATCATGCCGACTGCCCGTCGTGCCGCTTCGAGATCTCCCGTTTGCAGCGGCCGCACCACCGCGACGGCGTGCTGGTCGAGACTTCGTAGAGCCAGGAACGAGAAGATCCAGTAGATGGTGGTCTGGGGGGCCCAATTTGCCGACCAGTGAACGAGAACGGCTACCGGGATCACCACCGCGAACCATGCTCCAATTCCGGCCCAACGCAAGGGAACACTCGTTCTCCTCCACCACGTCTCCTGCTTCGAGGCCCATGAACCAATCCCCGCGACTGGGTGTGGTAGCCATCGCGGATCTCCCAAAGCAAGGTCCAGTCCGACCGCAGTGAGGAAGTGCATCCCAAATGCGTTCATGCGAGGAAATCCTCCAGTACCTC
The DNA here is from genome assembly GCA_964395885.1 of uncultured Solibacteraceae bacterium. GTDB lineage: Bacteria > Acidobacteriota > Terriglobia > Bryobacterales > Bryobacteraceae > JAPKYZ01. The sequence continues at coordinate 8,429 of CAYNDS010000043.1, forward strand.
GCGGCGCGCATTCCCTTCCAGCCAAAGTGCCAGCGCATCATAGTTTGCGTCCCGTTCCGGCTGCGGCGGGACGGGGATGTCCAGGAATTCGGCGGCCACGGATGGATCGTCTAACGCGCCATGCAGATACGTTCCGGCGATCGTCGATCCCGCCCGGCATCCCTCCGGCTCCCCGCTGTCCAGGGTCGCGAACGGCGGCATCTCAGTCCTCGCTTCCGTTCGGCCCATATGGATCTCGTAAGCGCGAAACGAGCGGCCCTGGGGGCTGGTCGCCGTCACCGCGCGGGTGATCTTGGGGGACCGTAAGACTGTCCATACCGGCAACAGGCCCAGACCTCGGGCAGTACCCTCAGCGGTCTCAATGCCATCGGGATCCTCAATTCTTTCCCCGAGCATCTGATAACCGCCGCAAAGACCGAGAATATGGGCGCCCGCGCGTTGTTGCGCACCGATCCACACATCCAGTCCCTGCTCTTTGAGCCACTGCAGATCGGCGATTGTGTTCTTGGTGCCGGGCAGTACGACGGCGCGATAGCGGAAACTGGGCGGTGGTGGCGTCACCACCCAATCCACCAAGGGTTGAATCGTGTTGAAGTCTGTGAAGTTCGAGATCCTTGGAAACCGCAGAACAGCAATGGGACGGCCCTCCGGTTTGCCAAGGCAGTCGAGGGATAGGCTGTCCTCATCGGCAATGCGGATCTCGGGGACAAACG
>CAYNDS010000043.1:9151-11308 GCA_964395885.1 uncultured Solibacteraceae bacterium
GACAAACGGGAACACGCCGAGACAAGGGATTTGCAGCCGCCGTTCGAGAAAGTCGACACCGTCGTCGAACAGACGCCGATCGCCCCGAAACCGGTTCACGGCGAACGCTCGGATCAGCGCCTTCTGCTCGGGTGGCAATAGATCCATGGAACCGGCGAGCGCGGCGAACACGCCTCCTCGTTCGATGTCGGCGACCAGCAACGCCTTAGCACCAGTCGCCTGCGCCAGGCGAAGGTTGACGAAGTCCCGGCTGAGCAAGTTGACTTCCGCCACGCTGCCGGCTCCTTCGCACACGACACGATCAAACTGGCGGGAAAGTCGGGCAAAACTCTCGATAGCCTTTCCGAACAGGAACTCCGTATGGTTGCCGTAATCGGCGCCGGAGACGTTTTGCCAAACGTTGCCGTGCACCACCACCTGCGATCCGGTTGCCGAGTTCGGCTTCAGCAGCACCGGATTCATGTCCGCCATGGGAGGTACGCCGCAGGCCTCCGCCTGAACCGCTTGCGCTCGTCCGATCTCACCGCCCTCCACGCAGGGGCACGAATTGTTCGACATGTTCTGCGCCTTAAATGGCGCCACACGTTCACCGCGATTCCGCAACAGCCGGCAGAACGCCGTTGCGAACCAGCTTTTGCCGGCGTGAGAGGACGTACCGCCGATGAAGAGCGGACTCACGCGGTCTGTTCCTCGCGCCAGATGCGGATGCCCTCCGAGACGGCCCGGTAGGCGGCCAGCCCCACCGCCGATCCGAGTGCCGTATGTTTGCCGCAGTAGTTCTCACGGGCGTCGTCGGTGGCCGTCGGCCACGCCAGCACCAGGCAGTCGGTCCCCGTCCCCGTGGCCGGCTGTCCACTGCGTTTGCTGCGATATCCGGAATCTAGTACCGCCAGAGCCTTGGCCTCGGAAGTGAGCGCGGACAGCTCTAGCGATCCCTCCGTCGTGACGGGGTGTGAGGAGACAACCAGGAGGTTGATCGTGCTTGGCGCTGCTTGACCCATGCCCGGTGGATCACCGGCGCGGAGCGCATTACTGAGGCCCACAGTGGCCACTGCCCAGCAGCGATACTCCTCCACACAGCTGGCGGCCTCGACGTAACGATGCTCACGGCGGGTGGTGAGAAATCCGGCGTGGGCGGAGTATCCGGCCAACCGCATTTGCGCTTTCATCCACTCACGCGGATCTTCCACGTCGGCAATCTCGTTTTCGCCGAGGTAGCGCCACGCAACTCCAGGTACGCGTTGGAATCCACCATTGACGATGGTCCAGCCCAGGATGTTCCAGTCGGCCGGACCAATGAACCGAGCGACAAGCCATAGCGGTTCAGTGCGAAGGGCGAACGGCCGGCTTACCATGCCCTGGACCATCGCGGACCCGCGGTTGACTTGTCTCGGAGGCGGGCATCGACTCCGGCTTCCTTCTCAAGCTGCCGGCCGTAGAGCCAAAGCAGATCCGAAAGCCGGTTCAGATAGCGAAGCACATTGGGCTGCAGCGAGACTCCCGCGTCCGTAAGGCTGACGGCCAGCCTTTCGGCCCGACGACACACGGTTCTTGCCACATCGAAGGCGGCCGCGGCGGGATCTTCGCCGGGGATGGACCAATCGTCCAACATGCCGGGAATCGCTTCGATCGCATGCACGGCAGTCGTCAGTGCATCGACCATTGAGTCCTCCAGCACCGGAACCGCCTTCTTGCTCTCCGGCGGTGTCGAGATCGCCGACGCAACGCGGAACAAGTCCCTTTGGATCTGCTTCGCTTGGGCGCAAATGTCTACGTTCTGGCAAATCGAGCGGGCGAATCCGATCGTCGATATCACCTCGTCGAGCGTGCCGTAGGCTTCCACCCGTTGCGAGGCTTTCGACACGCGAATGCCCCCCGACAGGCCTGTAGTTCCGTGGTCGCCCCGCATCGTGGCAATAGACATTGAAAGTCTCCTATTTGAACTGAATGCCGATTCCCAACAGCGCCGTCACTCGCGGGGCCTGGAATCCATTCTCGAAATAGCGCTGATTCAGAAAGTTCTCCACTTTGCCGTAGAGCCTCGTAGAGAACCGGTCGGTGTCGCGCAGTTTACGCGAGACCACAGCGTCGAGCTTAGTGAAGCCTGGGTAAAGGTAGGCCCGACTGCGCCCGGCCGCCGACAGCGGATTGTAGTAG
>CAYNDS010000043.1:11318-12071 GCA_964395885.1 uncultured Solibacteraceae bacterium
GGTGTGGGCGGGAACGCCGAATGCCCTGAAAAACCCCCGCACGGGGGTGTCTTGATTGGTGTCGGCGTTGGTATACGAATACGAGGTCCGCACCAACGATGAGCGGGACAGGCGCGCTTCCAGCGAGACCTCTACCCCTCGCGAAGTTCCGCCGGAGCCGTTGAAGTAACCGGACGTTCGTCCGAACACGTCGCGCCCCGGAACCACCGCGCCGCCTGACGAATCGAACTGCGTGATCTGCACGATGCGCGTGTAGAACCACGTCGCACTCACCCGCACGCGGTCCAGGAAAAAGTACTGATCGATTCCAGCGTCCGCCGAGTTATAGCGGTCTGGCGCGAGCCGTGGGTCTCCGTAGGGACTGAACACAACGGCGTTGAGCGTCGCATTGTAGGAGAACCCCGAACCGAATCGCTCGTACAGCCCAGGAGCGCGATAAGAGTTGCCCATGTGTGCGCGGATCTTGGTCGCGGTGCGCGGGAGAAAGTACGAAACTGCTCCGTCGGCTGTCACCGCCGCCGGCGGTGAGTGGAAGCCTGCCGATGCATAGTTGTTCGCGGCCCCCGCGTAGCGGAACACTGGCTGCCGTGTGGAGAAGTGCTGCATTCGGCCAGAGAGGGACAGTTGGAGCCTTTGCTTCAGCAACGCATTCTGTGAGGCGAAGTAGACCGCTTGTGCCCGTTGCCCGGCCTCGGTCCGGGTTGACACGGCCGCGGGTGCCGGCAGACGGTTATCGTCTGCGTTCAGATAGTC
>CAYNDS010000043.1:12081-23784 GCA_964395885.1 uncultured Solibacteraceae bacterium
CCGGCTGAAATTGGAGACTGGTGGCTGGCTGCTGGCACCGGCGGGTCCGTTTTGGAATACGCGGTTCGTGGATCCACGGTTGTAGCTCACCTGCACGTCCACATCAGCCGATAGCCTCTGCCGCAAAATTGCCGCAGCGCTCCACATTCGTGATGCACGTCGGTTGTCCGGATCGTTGCGATTGGGAATGAAGGTAGCGTTCCCAAATGCGATGGGTTGTCCAAGCGCCGATCTGCGAACCTGCTCTTCACCGAGTGGAATCGCGGGCACGATCGTCGCACCTGGGATGTTTGCCCCTGGAACGCCGGATGCCGTCGGGCTCAGGTTCGGTTGTACGAAGTCGTCGGAAAAGAGCACTCGCACGGAGAGCGACGTTCGTTCACTTGCGGCGTAGCGCAAGAATGCCTGACTCCCATTGCTGCGAGCCCGGTCGTCTCCATCCACTCCGCGGAGGACATTCAGATGCAGAAGCCCGGCGCTGTAGCCGAGGCGGTCCTTCCACCCACCGCCGCTGACATTTGCACGGCTTCTGAGGAGGCCCAATGAGCCGCCCTCCAATTGCATGCCGATCCGCCGTGGGCCGCCCCCTTGATTGCTGACGATATTGACGGTGCCTCCCACGGCATTCGTGCCATAGAGCGAGGATCCTGAGCCCCTCAACACCTCGATGCGATCGAGGTCGATCACGTTGAGCGTGGAGAGAAAGGAACTGGCGTCGCCCTGTGTGGTGGCAGCATCGCGGAAACGCATACCGTCCACGAGAATCGCGGTGGCATCCGCGCGGAGTCCGCGGATTCTCAGAGACGTAGACTGCCCGGGTCCGCCGAGATTGCGGACCAGCATTCCAGGCGTATCCCGTAAGGCTTCGGCGAGGCTGTACTCATTCCGCTGCTCGATCTCTGCCGCGCTGACGACCGACGCCGCCTTCGAGATCTGATCCACCGTCTGTGCGGCAGACTCGGCCGTGACGAGGATCCGCTGGTCCAGTCCCTCGACCGACAGATGCACCGTCGCCTCGACCCCCGGCTCGACGCGAAGGGAGGTGACTCCGAAGCCAGGCGCCGACACCTCCAGAAGCCTGATCGAGGTCGAGTCTGGTACCGCGAATTGGAATCGACCACCTGGATCGGTGATCGTCCGGCCGATTGAGGAAGACCCACCGGCCTGGTAAAGCAAGACAAGGGCGCCCTGCACCGGCGTGTTCCGGGGATCCAAAACGATGCCACGAACATGGGCGCTCTGCGCCGCACTGCCTGTGCACGCCACACCGGCGGCGAAGATAAGCCGCAAAACAACAAATGCGGAAGACGAATAGACGAATCCCATCACCTGCCCCCCCTTCGAGAGCGAAGCAAAACGCAGCCGCATGCGGCTGTTCCAGGCAGGTCTTCGGGCTTTGAGACTACCTACTCATCGCGACTTCCCGGCCTTTGGGCCAGTGTCTGCTTGCGACTTTCGTTTCTCTTACCGCTGCGGGGCAGCCCCGGATTCTAACCGGGTTCCCTATTAAACACCCTGTGGCCAGGGCGTACCGTGGAATCGGAAGATTAGCACATTCATCGAGTGCTTGGAAGTGCCGCGAGCAGAATTGTTGCGAACTTGGTCTGGTTCGAACCAGATGCCAGGTACTTCCCATGCCAATTCCCGGATGGGTTCAGCACGACAGACTCGAAGCTCCGGTCATGAGCGCTCAGCCTTGGGATATCCATGACATGTTACTCAGCGTGCGGCGGAAGCTGCTGCTGGATCACGAGGACGGACGCGCAGACTCGTTCGAAGACTTGTCCAGAAGCCCGAAGGTGGTGACGCACGCGAGGCAACGTTCCGTGGTTGGAATCGAGACGTGACCAGACCGGCCCTGTCGGACGTCTGGACCCGGCCACAGCGATCCCAACAGGCATGATCTTTCCGGAGGGTGACGAAGGCGGAAACCGTTCGAGGAGACGACATCACGCAAAGGGCAGCCGGACTGGCTGTGCTGCCTCCCGTGCTGCCCAACACACGATTGCCGTTGCTTCCCCACAACGCCCGTGCTGAGAACTCCCTTCAGGACCCACGACGCTGGCAGTGCGGAAGTCAAACCACCAGCTTCACCCGTTCGCGACCGCCGCCTTGATGTCCAGGTAGGCCGCCTGGATCAACGCCTCAAGGGCGGGGGCATCGATGTCCCCGCCTGGTCGGAGCTTCACATGGCGCATGGACTTGCCGGTGCCCTGCAAGAGGCGGTGGGGATCCGGCAGTACGGCACCCCGGAAGAAGCCCACATTGACGTGCGACCGGAAGACATTGACGTAGCCGAAGGGCGCATCGCCGAGACAGGCGACTGGACAGCCGTCGTGAAGCAACTCGAGCACCGCATCGCCGGACTGACGCATGACCTCGAACCACCGCCTGGCGATGGCGCCCAGTTCCCCGGCGCGATCCTGCATCCAGGTCTCGATCGCCGGGTCCCGTGGCACTGCGCCGTCGAATCGCAGCAACCGTGCTTTCTCTGATGTCGCCATCTGCTGACACCCCCATTGTCCCGACAAGCCGCGCCAGTCGGGACTGGTCCGCAACCGACCAAGTTGCGGCGCTGGCCTTCTTCCATGGCGGGATTCCCGGCACCGGCGCAAGCAGAGTCATGTGGATTGCACCGCTGGTTTCCCCGATTCCGGGACTGGTTTCCGGAAGCCCGCACTGCCGGTCCTGCGGCACGTCGCCGTGAACTACGTGGCAAGCAGGCCTCGCGCTCGCTTCGGCGCGAACCTGCTGATTTTGATTCTGCCGTTCAGCGTCGTGTTGTGGGCATTTCAACCGTCGCGTTGGGTCTGATGATCGCAACGCGGCCCTTGTGAGGTACAAACTCAAATGAGGAACGTGATCAGGATCATGCTGGACGCAGTGCACCAAAGTCAATCCCACGGGAGCGGCCTCTCGCTGTTCCTCACAGACGCGTCTCGTGAGAGCGGAGCCGACCTGACCGGTACGGCCGCAACGCGGGGCATGAGCGGCGAAGGAGCGTGCCTGTGACCCTGGCCCCAAAACCTGAGCCCTATCGGATTCGCTGCGCCGAAGTCTGGGGTGGCGTGACGGTGTTCGATATGGACGTGCGCACGCAGGGCCTGACGGCGAGCGTGCTGAGCCAGGCCAGCGGCTTCGATAAGGGCGGCGACATTTACTATTGCAGCGTCTGCTCCGCCGACAGCCTCACACGAATCGCGATTGCGGATATGCGAGGGCACGGCGAATCGGCCAGTCGCCTCAGCCAGTGGTTTTACGATGCCCTGCAGCAGCGCATGAACGCCCTGGATGGCGGCGGTATCCTGCGCGACCTGAATGAAATCGTCCTCAGCAAAGGCTTCGAGGCCATCACCACGGCGGCGGTGGTCAGCTACTATCTGCCCACGCGGCGGCTGTACTTTTCCTATGCGGGGCATCCCCCGCTGTTCCTCCAGCGCGCGGGCGGAACCTGGCACCCACTCGCGCTGGAGTCGACGCCCGACATTGCGAACCTTCCGCTCGGTGTTCTGCCCGATGTGCGCTATGACCAGGCGGAAGTCAACGTCTCAAGTGGCGACCGCCTGTTCCTGTACACCGACGGTGTTCTGGAATGCCCCGCGGCGGAAGGCAACGGCTTCTACGGAGATCGACACCTCAATGAGGCGTTATCGCGTGCTGCAGTCTTCGAAACGGCGGAGGTCAAGCGCCACGTGTTTCAGGACCTGCTCGCCTACTCCGGAGGCAACCTCACGCATGATGACGTGACGTTGATCGCTGCGGAACTCCACTAGGCGCAACGATGGGACCCATCAAGCCCTCCATCCGGCGCTGACGAACCCTAGCCCTTCTCCGCCCGTGTCGGTGCGATGCCACGAAGCGTGGTCTCCACCAACAAGCTGAGCGCATCTCGGCTCGTCTCCTGATGCCCCGCAAGCTGCAGGTCAGCATAGCCATGGACCGCCATCCAGATCACGTCTGCGATCTTCTGGGCCGGAACGTCCCGGCGAACCTTTCCACTCGCCTGCGCCCTCGTAATTGCTCGAACGAGGATCGCGATGCACTCCCCGGCCACTTGTATCACCGGCAACGCACGCTCTCCCAAATGGACCATCTCCACGCCGAAAATCAGCCGAAACTGCGACGGTTTCGTCCGTGCAAATGAGGTGTAGACCTCCGCGCAACGCGCCATGCAACGGAGGGGGTCGGTCTCGTTCCGCTCTACCTCCGTCATCATTTCCAGCAATTCCCGACAGCCTGTCTCAGCAAGATAAATCAACAGCGCGGCTTTGTCCTCAAAGTGCCGGTACGGCGCCATCGTCGACACGCCCACCACCCGGCAGAGATCTCGAAGCGACAACGCTTCCGGACCGCCCTTTGCCAGAGCAGCCAGGGCGGCTTCGGCCAAATGAGCCTTCAGATCTCCGTGGTGGTAGGCCTTTCGCTTTTTCATGTTGACGCCGCCTACATTGTATGCGAGCAATAAGTATGCACTGTATACATAAGGGCTCGCCGAGCCCTGGCAGTGTCACAGCCCGCTCTGCAGTTCTGGCGCGCGCGATCTGAAGCTGGAAGGGAGAAACAGACGCAAGCGAATGCAGCAACCCTCTCCCCGCGGGAACCTTGGGCGATGGGCCCCACCTCCCCCACGCGCAGTCTAACGAACCGGGTCACGGGCGGGAAAGTGAAGTGGAGGGCTCTGCCGGATGGCTACGATGTGTACCCATTCCCTGGGCTGCAAATCACGGCTCATCGTTTGCCAGAGCAGTATGCCGCCGCGGTGTGTGAGCAGTCTCCGGACGAAGCAGCCGCGATCCGTCGCTACTTCGCCGACGTCGCCCAGACGGCGAAAGGCCATGGGTCCTCAGGTGTGGAGCGGGTCTCTACTGGCATGGATCGCTGCTCCGATCCGCTGGTTCGGGCAGCACGCGGCTCGGCTCTCCACCGTCACTGTAGCCGAGTACATCAAGAGGAACTTCCGCGATGCACGCTTGATGGCGGTGCTGACGGCTCAGGCGACTATGGCTTGCCCCTGCACAAGGCAAGCCTCACCACCCACGCCATGATCACGGCCAGCTATTTCGGCGGTGCCTGCTGGACAAGCAAGAGCGTTGACTAGATCCTCGTCCAGGACGGCAGGGCGGTTGGAGTTCGGGTCGGCTCCACCGAATACCGGGCGCCCCTGATCGTGTCCAATGCCGGCAGAAAGGCGACCTTGGGCAAGCTCATGGGCGTTCCCGTGTCGCAGCTCACCGAAAGCGGCGCCGCCGCGATCACCCTCTATGTGGGCCTGAAGGGCTCCCCTGCACAACGCGGGGTCGAAGGTGAAGATCACTGGCTTCACTCTTCTTTCGACCACAAGGTCAGCCAGGAGATCAACCCGCGGATCCCACGCTCCTTGACCAATGGAAGGGGACCAAGTGGAAGAAGCGCGGCCCGGAGTATGAGGCGTTCAAGGCCGAACTCTCGCAGCAGCTCTTGGCCCTCGCGGAGAAGGCCGTTCCCGGTTTCCGTGAGTTGGTCGAATACCACGAACTCTCCACTCCCCTCACGGTGGAGCACTTCACCGGAAGCCCGGAGATCTACGGCGCGCCCGGCACGCCGACGCGCTTTCGTGATCGGACGTGTACCGTTCGCACGGACATCCGCAATCTGCTGATCACTGGTGCGGACGCCTGCAGTTTAGGGATCCAAGGCGCATTGACGGCGGGCGATGCGATTCATCCGCTCGGCGGCTTCCCGAAGATCATGGCTGCGTCGCGCAAAGCAATCACCGCAGACTAGCCCCGCATGAACAGGGAATCGGCCTCGCGGCGGCGCAGCGACTGAAACGGGCGGAATGCCACTCGCTCGCTGACCAGCGATCTGCCTGCGACTTCCTGAGCCGTAGGCGTGTCACCCGTGCGAGTAGCGGATCCGCCCAACTCGCATGATGGAGCCAGAACACCGCGAGGTCCCTGCGCAGCACGCATCAACGCTGTGTCTCCAAAGTCCTGGCGACGAGACGGCGATTGCGGAGCCTGCTCACCAGCCGGCGCGCTTCTTCTTTTGTCGACGGGTCGATCCGACGCCAATCCACATCCTCGATTGCCCCGATGATGGCGGCGAACGCGTTGAGGTTCAAGCGGTGAGGGAAGGCTTCCGTCCAGCGGATGCACGCTTCCCGCCAACCGATGCTGGCGAGATCGTCCCGGGAGCAAAGGTCCAACGTTCGCAATTCGCGTTTGGTCGCGGGGCCGAGGTTACGCACCGGACCCACTTTGGCGGATCAGCGCCAGGGTGATCCGAGTGGCATGTGTGCACGGGACGGTCCCCACCGCGCGCTATGCCACCAGCCGCCGAAGCTTCTCCAGCCCCTCGATTAACATGCGGAGTTCACCGGGCTGCAAGCCCTCCAGGGTGAGATTCCAGAAATGAGCGAGAGGTTCATCGATCTCACTCAGCAACCGGAGCCCATTCTCGGTGATGCGCGTGACCACCACCCGGCGGTCCTCTGCGCTGCGATGCCGGGTAATCAGACCTCGCTTCTCCAGCCGGTCCAGCATCCGGGTGATGTCCGGGTCGTGCTTCAGCATGCGCTCGCCCACTTGTGAGCAGGTGGCTCCCTCCGGCTCGGCACCCCGCAAAATCCGAAGTACGTTGTACTGCGTTGCCGAGATGCCAAAGGGCTTGAGGAACAGGGCCGCCTTCTGATCCAGGTGCGACGCAGCCTTCGCCAAGTGGACGTAAAGCGACTCTGCTTCGTTCACGCCCCGCCTCGTCGCCACGCCTCTAGCGTACCTCCACACCAGACGAACTGCTCTCGCTCCCGCAACCTGTCGGTTCGTGGAAGCGGCGCAAATCAACCACGAAGGTCGATTGTGGAGGAGGGTGCGTCGAAGGTGGCCTCGGACGTCCTCGCGAATTGCAACTGGCGCTCCCAGTGCCGCTCGAGACCACGCAGGTTCTCGATCTCCGCCAGCAAAGCCCGGCGCAACTCTTCGCCCTCCGCCTCCAGCGCTTGCAGTTGTTCCAGCGACAGGGTGGCGGTAAGCGCCTCTTCCCTTTCGGACAACCGCTCCTGAATCGCCTCGATCACGAGTCCCGCCGCCCAAACAGCGTGACGTTCAGACTGTCGATTGAAGCCGAGATTGTCCTCTGTTGTGACTCCAGACCCGCCAGCAGTGCATCGGCAGCCTGCAGGCGAAGCCGCAATTGGGCCTGCTGCAGCTGAATTCGATCCGTCAGCTCCGCGATTTGCGCGTTCAGCCGGGCTTCCGTCCGGTCAAACTGCTGCTGCTCGGCGCGAACCACGCCCACGCCCGGGTCGCTCAGCTCCGCAAATCGCGCCGCGAAGCTGCCAAATCCCTGCCGCGAAACGGTCTGGAAGGCATCCGCCAAAGCAGCAGGATTCAGGCTGCTCAGCGCAGACTCGTCAAAACTGAACCGTCCCCGATTGTCGGCGACCATTCCCAGCGACGCCAGCCCCCGGACTTCACCGAAGCCCCCGCTCGCCGTGAATCGCCGGAGAAGGTCCGACGTCTGGGAAATCACCGTGGAGCCAGTCAGCAAGCCTGCCGACTCGCCGATCTGAGAATCCAGGAAGTCGCGCAGATCATTCAGCGCCGATGTGACATTTCGGAGCGTCGAAGCCAGTTGCCCCCGGTCGCTCGCCAGAGTCAGCGTCACGGACTCACTGCCCGTCGTCGTGCCGGCGATCGTAAAGCTTACCCCCGTCACGACGTCGTTCACCAGGTTCCGCGCGCGCGACACGGTCACCCCGTTCAGCTTGAACTCCGCGTTTGCGCCTTGATTTGCCGACGTCAGCAGTTCTACCGGCGTCCCTGCCGGATCCTCTGTCAACCGCAGCGTCGTGGCCCCAGTCTCCGTCGCGCTCAAGGACAGGAAATTCGGCGCGGGCCCGGTGCCCGTCGTAAAGATCGACGCCCGCACGCCCAGCCCAAGATTGTTGATCGCGTCCCGCAGTCCGGCGAGATTGTTCTGCGACGGATCGAGTGTGATGTCCCGCGTGGTCCCACCCAGTGTCAGCCGGACCGTGCCCGACGCGGATACCGTCGTCGCGTTGGAAGTGGCATAGCCGGTCAATGACGTCTCCGACGCTGCCCGAGCCACCGACGTGATCTCCGTGATGTTGTAAACCGCCGGCTCATTCGCCGACACACCACTGATCGTCACCTTTGCCGGCTGGGAACTCTGCGCCGTCATCCCGCGCCGGTCTCCCACGTCCGCCGCATTCGACAACGCCGACTGAAACGACGCCAGCATTCCCTGAAGGGATGTCGTCAGCGTCTTACGTTGCAGCAAGTCCGACTTCTGGTTCTGGAGTGCCCGCAGTGGCAGCGATGCCACCTGCTCCGCCCGCTGCAGGATCGTTACGAAATCCTGCGAGTAGGTGGATACGCCCGTAAAACTGAGAGGAGTGAGGCCCATTTGCTCCTCCTCTCTGATCGGCGTTTTCTGAGAAAACTATAGACGGACGATGTTGTCCGCCGTAATCCCCTTCATCGCGTTGCGCGTGTCCACCACCAGCTTGGCTTCCGCTGCCAGTTTCCGGTAGTCGAACGACTTGTGGTTCGTCACGATCACCACGCAGTCTGCCGCGGCCGACAGACCCGGCTCACTGTGGAACGGCAGGCCCTCATGCTCCAACGAGGCAATGTACGGATCCTCGTAGGTGATCCGCGCTCCCGTCTTCATCAGCAGGTGAATGATGTCCAGCGCCGGAGACTCGCGCACGTCGTCGATATCCGCCTTGTACGCCGCACCCAGCACATGCACGTGCGAACCCTTCAACGGCTTCGACCGGTCATTCAACGCCCACTGGATCTTGTCCACCACAAAGTGCGGCATCGACCCGTTGATGTAACCCGCCAGCTCAATGAAACGCGCCTCAATCCCCGCCTGCTTCGACTTCCACGACAGGTAGAACGGATCGATCGGGATGCAATGGCCGCCCAGGCCCGGCCCCGGATAGAACGGCATGAACCCGAACGGCTTCGTCGCCGCCGCGTCGATCACTTCCCACACGTTGATCCCCATCCGGGCACACATCTGCGCCAGCTCGTTCACCAGGCCGATGTTGATCATCCGAAACGTGTTCTCGAGCAACTTCGCCATCTCCGCAGCCTGCGTCGAACTGACCGGCACGACGTTCTCCAGCGCCTGAGAGTAGAACAGCGATCCCATCTCCGTGCACGCCGGCGTCGTTCCGCCCACCACCTTCGGAATGTTCTTGGTCTGGAACTTCGGGTTGCCCGGGTCCACCCGCTCCGGCGAGAAGCAGAGGAAAAACTCCAGGCCCACGCGCCGGTCCGGCTGCTCCAGCATCGGCCGAACCAACTCGTCCGTCGTTCCCGGATACGTCGTCGATTCCAGAATCACCAGCTTGCCCGGCGTGAAGTACTTCGCAATCTCCTCGCACGAGCTCACGATGTAGCTCATGTCCGGGTCCTTCGTCTTCCGCAAGGGCGTCGGAACACAAATGTTAATCGTGTCCAGCGTCTCCACCACCGAAAAATCCGTCGTCGCCGACAGCTTTCCAGCCTTCACCAGATGCTCGACTTCCGCGGTCGGCACGTCCTGTATGTAGGATTCGCCCTTGTTCAGTGCCGCCACCTTCGGCTTTGAAAGGTCAATTCCGACAACCTCGAAACCTTCCTTGGCATACTCCACTGCCAGCGGTAAGCCGACGTATCCCAATCCGACCACGCCCACCCGGGCCTTTTTGGTTCGAATCTTCTCTGCCAGGACATCAAAATGCGCCGAACGCGCTTGGGTTGCAATGGCCGTCGTGTTCATGGTGTGGTCTTCTGCGACTCTCCGAATGTAGTTATCGGCGGGATCTGCCCTGAGGAACAGACCTCTTTAGTGTATTGGATTTTGCGACACGCCACACGTTTGTACTGCGTCGATGTCACGCCGTCGCGGCCATCGCTTTCACCGCCGAAACCCGTTGTGCGGTCACGCGCACGCCCACGGCGATCATCGGTGCCTCCACCAGGTGGTACAGCGCTGTCGATACGGACGCAAGCAGCCCCGCCGCCACCGTCAACTTCACCCCCAGCGGCCAGGACGCGCACACGCGAAACACCAGCCAGTACACCGGAACATGCGCAATGTAAAGCGCATAGGAGTACTTCGCCATCCACGCCGTCACCCGGTTCAGCCGCTCTTCGCTCACCGGGCGCACCCGTGCCAGCAGCACTCCCAGGCCGAGACACGCGGCCCAGCCCAGCCAGATTTTCTCCTCCATCGGGCGGTTGTCGAACGGTCCATAGGCAGCCATCGCCATCGCGATTGCCGATGGCCAAACCCATGCCGGCAGCCGTGCCTCTCCTCGTCGCGAGAGCACGTACGCAATCACTCCGCCCAGAAAGCACGGCGCGTAGGGCAAAACGCTGAGCCGCGCAGAGACCTGCGGCTGCACCAGCCCCAGCGCCGCACCCGCCACCACCAGAGCAGTCAACTCCGCCCACGTCCCTTCCCGGTGCTTCCGCACAAGCCAGTACAACGCCGGAAGCACCGCATACATCTGGATCTCCAGCGGCAAGCTCCACAGCGGAGCCAACACCGGCGCGTCGAACGTCAGGTTCTGTGTCAGCAGCAGGTTTGAGCCGAGGGCGGCCCAACCCGGCCACGCATACTCGGCCCACATGGTCGGTGGAATCTCCAAGCCCACCATCGTCAGCACCGCCAAAATGCTGAGCGGATACACTCGGAAGGCGCGCCGCAGATAGAACGCCGTCAACCCGCCGCCTTCCGCCTGCAGCCGTTCCCAGGAATGCAACAGGACACAACTCGTGTGAACGAAGAACAGAAGGACCCCAAACCGCGCTTGCCAGATGCGCCAGCAGGACGCAGGACACCGCCACGGCGCGCAGCAGGTCGAGATTTACCGAATGATGCCGAGATGCGTTCATGGAGGGTCTGGTAATTAGTGCGATCCGCTGCGGAAATCTCTTTTCGTCTTCGCCAGGAAGTCGCGAATCTTTGCTTCCTCGCCATCGGGTGCGACCGGCGGTGGAAGGCGGCCAACGGCTTCCACGCCCTCGGCATCCCCGCCGCGGAAGCTGCTGCCCAATCACTCCGCGGCTCGGACTTCGAAGCGGGCGTCCTGGCGGAGGCTGAGCGCGTACTCTCCGGCCGCTACGCGCTGCTCGGCTTTGAGATCGAACCCGGCAACCCGATCGAGTGGCGCCGCGATTACCGCAGCGGCCGCTCGAGCGACGCGGTCTACTTCCGCCGCCTGCCCTATCTCGATGCCTCGATCGTCGGGGACCACAAGGTCATCTGGGAACTCAACCGGCACCAACATTGGGTTCTGCTGGCCATGGCGTGGCGGTTCCGCCCGGACCGGCGCTATCTCGACGCGATCGAAATGCAGTTGGAAGACTGGCGGCGCGCCAATCCCTTTCAGCGTGGAATCAATTGGGCCAGTGCCCTCGAAGTCGGCTTCCGTGCCATGTCCTGGGCTTGGGTTTACCACCTCGCCGGACCCTCCTTGCGTGCCAACACGCAGGCGGCGCTCCTTCAGGGATTGGCCGAACACGCCTGGCACCTGGAGTTCAACCTGTCGCACTATTTCTCGCCGAACACGCACCTGTTGGGCGAAGCTCTGGCGCTCGAAACCATCGGCGCCTGGTTCCCGGGCTTTCCCCGGTCGGCACGCTGGCGGGCACTCGGTGGGCGCGTCGTTGCCGAAGCCCTCGCAACTCAGGTCCGTGC
>CAYNDS010000044.1:0-11176 GCA_964395885.1 uncultured Solibacteraceae bacterium
CAGAGCGCGGAAGTAGCAGAGCCACGAGAGTCCAGTGGCAACGCCTGACATCACGAGAAAAATCCAGGAGCGGGTCTGGATGGCGCCGAGCCCGCCAACGCTGCTGGTCGAGATCGCGATGAGCCACGTGAAGATGACGACGACGGAGGTGCGGATGGCAGTCGCCAGATTCGGATCGACGCCAGCTACTCCGACTTTCGCCAGGAGCGCCGTGGCCGCCGCGAAGACCGCGGAGAGCAGAGCCCAAACAAACCAAGTCATTCCTCACCTCTCAGAGTTTCCACGACATGAGAATACCCGAGCTGCGAATCCCGACTTGAGGCATGAGCCGAGACCGTCCTTCGGTGCCGCTCCCGGAAACACTTTGGTTGTGGTTTCGCCGGCAGGTGAACTTGCCGATCAGAAAGCCAAGCGACCCGCCGACGGCGATGTCCGAGACCCAGTGGCGACGGGCTCCCACGCGCGAGGCGGCAACTGCGGCGGCCAGTGAGTACGCCACGACGGGAATCGCCGGACGGTCGTGGTACTCGGAGGCGAAGGCCGTTGCAACCGCGAATGCGCCGGCGGAATGCCCGGAAGGAAACGAGTTCCCGCCCTCCCAGAAGCCACCCCTGCCGTCGTGATCCAACGGGCGCTCCCGGTTGGTTGCTTGCTTCAAAGCGAATACTGCGATCTGCGTGTGCCCCAACGCCTCCAGTCCGCGCAGCCCGGCTGATCGCAATCGATCGTTCCGCGTGATCTTGCCCAACAGGTAGGCGCCGCCCGCCATGCCTCCGAGGCTATACGAAGCGCCCAACTGCGATATGCGGCCGCTCCATATCATCTGGTCCCGCGTATTCGGCAATATGCGCCCAGTCTGATGATCGCTTGCAATGAGGGCGCCAGAAATGAGTGCGAACGGAACCACGTACTTCTTGATTGCCTGTGTGCGTTGAGGACTCTTCCGGAACGGGCTTGTCCACAGCCGCCACTCATCCGATGCGAATCTTCGGGGCATTTTGCTGATTTGATCGGTTTCGGAAACAGCCGGCGCTGTCTGAGCCACGACGGCAGTGCGCGTCAGGCCGCCTGCGGCGATCACTGCCGCGAGTTTCAACACCATCCGCCCCCTAGCCATCTTCCCTCGTCGAAAAGCGCGCGAACCTCAAACTCAAGACTGGGAGAACAAATAGATTTAGCAAAGTTGACGTGGCAAGCCCTCCCAAGATCACCACGGCCATGGGGTGTTCGATCTCATGCCCTGGCTTGTCGCCGCCCAACACAATCGGCAACAGAGCGAGAGCCGTCGCGGCAGCGGTCATCAGGATCGGCACGAGCCTTTCCTCGGCTCCACGCAGGATCAGGTCTTTGTCGAACGGCACGCCCTCGTGCTCTTCGAGATGCCGGTAATGGCTCACCAGCATCACACCGTTCCGCGCGGCGATGCCCAAAACGGTCACGAAGCCGACGAGCGACCCCAACGACAGAATGCCGCCAGTGAAGAAGACGCTGGCAACGCCGCCAATGAGTGCAAACGGCAGGCTGATGAAGACCACACTGGTCAGGCGGATAGAGCGAAAGTCGGTGTAAAGAACCAGGAGAATTCCCAGTAGAGAGAGTACAGACAAAGCCAGCAGCCGCTGCTGACCGGCTTGACGTGCGGCGTACTCGCCGAGGATCTCGGGATGGTAGCCGGGATCGAAACTCATGGCATTAACCCGCGTTTCAATCTCGCGGGCTACACTGCCCAGGTCTCGATCCTTGACATTGCAAGAGATGTCGATTTTGCGGCTGGCATTCTCGTGCTGGATGATGTTCGGCGTCGGCGCGATCCGCAGTTCCGCTACATCGCGCAGCGGGATCTTGCCACCGAGAGGGGCGTCGATGAGAAGCTTCCCTAGACTGAGCAGATCGCTTCGCGATCGCTCGGCGCTCCAGACCGCGACATCGAAGATGCGCTGGTCTTCGTAGACTTCGCCCACCTTCGTGCCGCGAACCAGGGTCATGGCGGCGCGCCGGACATCACCCGCTGTCAAGCCGAACCGCCGGGCCGCGTCCGGCCGAAGGCGCACTTCGATCTGCGGGACATCCACTTGCTGTTCCACCTGTAGATTCGCTACGCCTGCGACCTTCGAAATTGTTTCGCTGACCTCGGCAGCCTTCTGCCGCAACACCGAAAGATTAGGCCCGTACAAGCGAACTACGATGGCGCCACTGCCGCCAGAGAGGACTTCCTTGATGCGCTCTTTGAGGTAGGTCAGCAGGTCACGCGTGAGGCCTGGGTAACCATCCACGACCTCCTGGATCTTGGCCACGGTTGGCGCATAGGGCACGCTCGGGTCGAGGCTGATCCACAGTTCGGTGAAGTTCGGACCAACCACTTCGTCGGCCACCTCGGCGCGGCCGATATGCGACCCGAAGTTACGCACGCCCGGAATGGCGCGCAGTTCGCGGCTCGCGCGGGCCGTGATTCGCTGCATCGCTTGCAGAGAGGTTCCGGGCTTTTCCACCCAGTGCATCAGAAAGTCGTACTCCTGAAAGTGCGGCAGGAACTCCTCGCCCATCCTGGTAACGGCCACGCCAGTGATGAGGAACATCGCACCAAGCACCACCGATGTCACGACGGGCCGCCCGAGGAAAGGCAGAAGGAAGGCGCGGTAGCCACTCTTGAGCCCGCGCACGAGGAAGGTATCGCGATGCACGTCCGCCTGGCCAGTACGCGGCAGCAGGATGAGGCAGAGCGCGGGCGTCACGATGAGTGCCACGCCCAGCGAAGCGGTCACCGCAAGGATGTAGGACAAAGCCAAGGGCCGAAAGAAAGTACCGGCTAAGCCGTCCAGAAAGAACACCGGCAGGAACACGAGAATGACGATGATGGTGGCGTAGACGACGGCGCTGCGCACCTCGAGCGACGCATCTAGGACAACGCGCCAAGCCGCTTGAGGCGTTGCGGAGGCCTGATTCAACCGCAGGCGCCGGAGGACGTTTTCCACGTCGATAATGGCATCGTCCACCACTTCGCCCAACGCGATCGCGAGGCCGGCGATCACCATTGTGTTGAGAGTCGATCCACGCCAGTAGAGAATCAATGCGGCGGTCATCAACGACAGAGGAATCGCCGTGAGGCTGATGAGGGCGGTACGCCATTCGAACAGGAAGAGGATCAGAATCACCGCCACCAGCAAGCAGCCCCAGATCAGGGCCTGGCGTAAATTGGCCAGCGACATCTCGATGAACGTAGCGGGGCGAAAAATGGTTGTGTCGAGTTGCATGCCCTTCAAACCGGGGCGCAACTGCTCCACGGCTCGCTCCACGTTTCGCGTCACATCGAGCGTGTTCGCGCCGAGTTGCTTTTCGACAATCAGGAGGAGCCCCGGCCGGTCATTGATCACCGCGTCGCCGATTGGGGCCTGGTGGCCTTCGGTTACCTCCGCAACCTTGTCGAGAAGCAACGGAGCGCCGTTTCGGAGGGCCACGGGCACCGACTTCAAATCTTCTGCGCTTCGCACGGCGGGCATGTGCGTCACCGGCAGACGCTGATTGGCCGTTTCGACAAAACCGCCGGCGGCGGGCATGGTGGCGTCCTGCGTCACACGAATCACTTCGGCTAATGTGAGGCGATAGTCGCGGAGCCGGTCCGGATCCACCAACACTTGAATCTGCCGGTCGCGCTGGCCCCAGATGGCGACATTGGCCACACCCGGCACGCTCATCAGCCGGGGGCGTACATTCCAACGGATCAGCGTGGTCATTTCCGTTTGCGAGAGCGTGTCTGACCACACGCCGATTTTCATCACCCGGCTGGTGGATGAGAGCGGCGACAAAATCACGGGGGTCCTGGCTAGGGCCGGAAGCTGGCCGGCGAGCGTCAACAGACGTTCCTGTACCAGTTGCCGGTCGGCCATCAACTCCGTGCCGTCGGCAAAGATGAGCACGACGGATGAGAGGCCCAGCACCGACTTGGACCGCATCGTCTTCATGCCCTTCACTCCGTTGAGGGCATTCTCAATGGGTGTGGTGACCAGCGCTTCGACCTCCGTGGTGGAAAGGCCCGGCGCTTCTGTTTGCACTTCCACCAGAATGGGTGAGAATTCGGGGAACACGTCGAGCGGCGTGGTTTTGATGACCTGCCAACCGGCGATCAACAGCAGCGCGGAAAGGGCCACGACCACCCAGCGAAGCGAGAGCGCAGTGGCGATGAGGGTTCTCAATGTCCCGCTCCAAACTCGGTACCGAACAACTCGGTAGCGCCCTGCACGACGACCTTGTCGTCCTGCTTGACTCCGCGTGAGACAAAGGCAAGGCCGCGCACACTCTCCAGGAGTTCCACGCGCTGACGGCGATAAACATGGGCACCCGCGCTGACGTAGATCCAGGTGCCGCCGTGGACGTCATAGATGATCGCTGAGGCCGGGAAAGAGAGTCCCTTTCCCGCCGCCGGAGCCTTCATGGGAAGGGTGACGGACAGGCGTTGACCGGGCCGCAGTTGTGCATTCGCGTTACTGAGTTCGTAGTAGAGATCGGAGGTAATGGCCAGTGGGTCTGCCGTGGGTGGCGCACTCACGCGCCGGCCTTGCAGCACCGCGCCGGAACCGTCAATGTCGCGCACCGCTACCGTCGTCACGGAGCCGATTTCCCTGAGATCGCCCGCATAGACCGGCACGCGAAGCCAAACGTTGTTGAAGTCGGCCACTTCAAATAGAGCGGCGCCGGCGGTCACATTCTGGCCTTCGGCCGCCAGGATCTGGCGAAGCATTCCGTCCGAGGGCGCCGCGATCGGCATCTCCACGTCGGCCTCCAGCGGATGCGTGCCCAGACGTTGCAGCCGCTCCTGCGCCGCGTCGTAGGCGGCTTTCGCTTGCCCGAATTCCTGCATCGCGGCCTCGACATTGCGTTGGCTGCCGGCCATGTCGCGCAGGAGTTGCTGCGTCCGGTCAAGTTGTTGCTTGGCCGTGTCGAACCTCGATTTGGCGGACTGCACATCTGCTTCGTAGGTTGTCTTCAGGTCGCGCTGCGGCGGCAGCATCGGGGTAAGCCGGAAGAGTACTTGCCCGCGCCGAACGGCTTGACCCACCGCGATGCCTTTGGAGGCCAAAGCAACAGTTCCGGAGGCCGGGGCGGCGACGATCAACGCCTTGCCGGGAATGGCCATCACCTCGCCAGCGATTTGAAGTTGATGCGACAGCGATCGCTCAGTGACGGCGGCCAGTTCGAGACCCAGGCGCTTTTCTGCTTCCGGGCTGAGCGTCACGCGCGTGAGCTCGCTCTCTTTCACCCGGTTGTCGACTTTGGCCGGCACTGCGGCAGCCGATTTCGTAGCGGGCGGCGGTGCGGACCCGCAGCCGGAGAGGATGCCTGCGATCACGGCGGCCAACGCCAAGGAACTGACTCGGTTTACCATTTGGTTCCCACACACCTTTCCAGTTGTGCCCTGCCACGGCGGACGGCTGCCTCGGCATCGGCCAGCCGCAACTCCGCATCTACGAGACCGCGCGATTGCTCCAGCACAAAAAGGTAGGCGACATCCCCCTTCCTGTATTGCTCCTCGGCGAGGGAAGCAGTCTGCCGGAGCGGCGGGATCACTTCGTTCTTCAAGACGGCCAGGACATCCTGAGCCTGGGCCAGCACCTGACGCGCTTCATAGACCTCGAACGCCACGCGCTGTTTCAAGTTGAGGTACTGTCGCGAAGCTACTTCCACATCGGCGTCGGCACGCGCAATCAGCCCTTGATTCCGGTGAAAGATTGGTAGTTCCGCACTCAGACCAGGGCCTGTCAGAATTCCGTTGGTCCCGATGCCTTTGGAACTCAACATTCCCGCCAGCACAAAGGTCCGGGACCGTTCCCAATTCGCCCGCTTGGTAGCTGCCTGAATCGCGATTTCCGCGGAACGAAGATCGGGGCGAGCGGTCAGCGCTTTCTCCAGGAGGTCACTGGCTTCGGGCGGTACGGCGCCATCGGCCGGCGCCGCTGCCACTTCAATCGGCGGGTGAGCGAGGGAGAGTCCCAGAAGAAACCTGAGGCGTTCGGACGCAATTTTCACGTCATCCCGGCTTCGGACCAGTTGCTCACCGGCAGCCGCTTCCTCGTTTCGCGCGGCCATTGACTCTAACTCGCTGATGTCGCCGGCGCGCAACCGCGCGTTGGTCAGTTGGACGATGCGGGTTCGCAAGGCCACGATTCGTTCGGCTGCCTTCTCACGCGACACAGCTAGAACCAAATCCGCGTGAGCGAGCCGCGCATCGCGCACGGTGTTGAGTCCATTCTGAATGAGGCCCTGCGCGAGTTGGTCGTAGGCGGTTTGCGAAGCCTGCACGCGCCGGGGGCGGGACAAGAAGGCATCTACCGGAAAGTTCAACAACAACTCAAAAGGCTTCAAGCCCACCGGGAACAACATGTCGAGGCGTGGATTGCGCAGAAGCCCCGCGTCGATCACGTCGGCTCGGGCCAGCCCGAGAGCGGCCAGGTCCGCCTGCAATTGGGGATTCTTCCAAAGGGCAACGGCCGCCGCATCGTGTGGCGAAAGTGGCCGCTCCAGGCTGACGCCCGGCGGAAGCTCGTTTTCATTTTGGCGTGAGGACTGGGGCGGCGCCGGAAGTCCGGTTCTGGTGGCGATGCCATTGGATGTGACTGCGACTGGAACTGTCAGTTTCGGCCTCATGCATCCGGTGATCGCAAGAACCGCGAGGCAGATCGGCAGCCAACGGGCGCTTTGCATACAGGTACAGCAAACCACGCCTTCCTGAAATTCACCTGCAACCGCGATTAAGGCAATCTAAAGGTGACTGCGAAATACTGATGAGGCAAAGTATCGGTGAGGAAAAATGCGGGTCCTGCTTGTGGAAGATGACGAAACCATGTCGGCCCTTCTCGATCGGGCGTTGCGCGAGGAGGGTGACGCCGTGGTTGTCGTGAGAAA
Source organism: uncultured Solibacteraceae bacterium (assembly GCA_964395885.1). Lineage (GTDB taxonomy): Bacteria > Acidobacteriota > Terriglobia > Bryobacterales > Bryobacteraceae > JAPKYZ01. The sequence continues at coordinate 6,898 of CAYNDS010000044.1, forward strand.
CGGGATCGAAGCGGTAGAGATCGCCCGGAGTCACAGCTTCGATGCCATGGTTCTGGACGTGATGCTGCCGGGCCTCGATGGCTTCGGCGTGGTGCGGCGGCTTCGCGAGGCTGGTTGCCAAACGCCCGTGCTCATGTTGACCGCGCGTGACACCAATCGCGACGTTATTCACGGTCTCGATTCCGGAGCCGATGACTACCTGACCAAGCCCTTCGACCTGGATGTTTTCCTCGCCCGCATTCGAGCGGTGGCGCGCCGAGGCGCGGCGCCACTGCTGCTCATTTTGTCGGCCGGAGACTTAACGATCAACACTGCCACGCGGGAGGTCAGGCGCGGCGTTCGCCCGCTGGAACTGACGCGAACCGAATACGGCCTGCTCGAACTGCTCGTTCGCAATGCGGGGCGCATCGTCCCTCGGGAACGGATTATCGAAACGGTCTGGGGTTTCGGCGCAGACGTTGAGAACAACACCGTGGATACCTTCATGCACTTGCTGCGGCGAAAAGTCGATCCGCCAAATGAACCACGGCTGATTCAAACGATCCGCGGCGTTGGCTACGCGATCCGGGAGAAGTCTGAATGACGCAAACGTTGCCCCTGCGCCTCCGCCTGACGCTTGTGTACAGCGCGCTGTTGTTTCTGGCCCTTGCCGTCTCGGGCGCCGCCGTCACCACTTTGCTACGGCACCGCTTGACAGCGCGATTGGATTCCGCGCTGGACCATCGATTGCAAGGCGTGGAGAACTTCCTGGAAAGGGAAACCACGGCCGCGACGCAGGACACGATCCCGGCTGAACTCGCAGAGTACGCTTTCACGCAGCCGGAGGGCCACTACATCCAGGTTCTCGACGGCAACGGCAAGGTGTTACTGAACGGCGCGCCAGTAGTGGCGCCAGTCCGCGAGCGGAGCAAAACGTTTTCGCTGTATGGGAAGGAATACCGGGCGAGTGCGTCAGCGTCCGCCGAGCCGATCGATGAGTCGATCCGGGAAATCGGATGGTTGATGTTTGGCTCATCGCCGCTGCTCCTCATCTTGATTGCCGCCGCGGGGTATTGGATCAGCAGCCGGTCCCTTCGTCCGGTCGACGAAATGACGCAGGCGGCCCGATCGATTGGCGCCAACAACCTGAGTGGCCGTTTGCCCGTGCCCCGGTCACGCGATGAGATCAGCCGATTGGCGGAGGCATGGAATGAGATGCTCGGCCGATTGGAGCAGTCGTTTTCGCGTATGCAGCGCTTCACCGAGGACGCGGCACACGAATTACGAACGCCGCTCGCTGCGTTGCGGACGACTACCGAGCTGCTCCTGCGCCGCGAACGCGACCCGCAGGAGTATCGCGACGCGTTGGTACAAGTGGGCGCGATTGCGGATCGGATGACGGCGCTGGCCGAAGGGCTGCTTGCAACGGCTCGCGGCGAACATGCCGCCGATCTGCAGCGGTTGGAACGGCTGGACCTCGTTTCGCTGGTGCGGGGTGTGGCAGCGGAAATGCAGCCGCTGTTCGACGACAAGGATCTGCGCCTTGACGTGGTCGTTCCTCCGAGAGCGATCAGAATCGAGGCGGATTCCGATGGCGTTCGCCGAGTGGTGGCGATTCTCCTGGACAACGCGCTCAAGTATTCCCAGCCGGGCGGCAAAGTCGCTTTGAGTGTGGACTGCGGTCCAGGGGGCCCCACCCTGGTGGTCGCGGACGAGGGACCGGGAATCCCCGCTGAATCGCTGACACGAATCTTCGATCGTTTTTACCGCGTGGATTCGTCGCGAGACAGGAGAACTGGGGGGTACGGTTTGGGGCTCTCCATAGCTCAACAGATTGCACGAGCCCACCAGGGGGAGATTGTTGCTGAGAGTGTTGTCGGTCAAGGTAGCCGTTTTCGTCTTCAACTGCCTCCCATCTCCGCGCCGGTGTCGTGATCGTTGTTGGCTGCCTCAGCTCATCAAGCCATTCCGGAGGGCGAACCGGACGATGTCGCCGGTGTTGTGGAGATTCAGCTTCTCCATCACGCTGCCGCGGTGGGATTCCACGGTATAGACACTGAGGTTGAGAGCGTTGGCAATCTCTTTGTTGGTCTTGCCCTCGGCGATCATCGTGAGCACCTCCCGTTCGCGGCTGGTGAGCAGGTCGACGGGATTGGACACGTGCTTCCGGTAGTCGCTCAGGACGGCGTCGGAGATGGCGGGACTGAGAAACGCCTCTCCGCGCGAGACGGCGCGGATGGCGCGGAGCAAATCGTCATCTTCGGAATCCTTCAGCAGGTAGCCACGTGCGCCAGCTCGCAAGATTTCGCGAACGTAAACCGCGTCCTTGTGCATGCTGAGGCCGAGCACTTTGGTCTGGGTCAGCTCGTCACAGATTTGGCGAGTACCTTCAATGCCATTCAACTCTGGCATGGACACGTCCATGACGACGACATCGGGCTTCAGCTTGCGCGCCTCGTCAATGGCCTCGCGGCCCGTCTTGGCCTCGCCCACGACTTCCAGATCAGGCTGGGAATCGATGAGCATACGAACACCCTTGCGAAGAATGGCATGGTCATCAGCCAACAAAACTCGCGTCTTCTTGCTCTGCATTCGGATCCACCTCACGAAGCGGCACTTCGATGCGAATGCGAAGCCCGCCCTCCTTACGATTTTCTACGATCAGCTCTCCGCCAAGCTGCCTGGCTCTGGCGCGCATCCCGACCATGCCCAAGCTGGGGCTCTTTGCGCCGTTTACGGGCTTCAGCCCGTGCCCATTGTCGGCAATCTCCAGATGAATTGTCTCGCCCTGCACGGCAAGCGAAACCCACGCCTCGGTTGCTTCGGCATGACGCGCGATGTTGGTCAAGGCTTCCTGCACAATTCGGAACAGATGTGTCTCTTCGCCCCCATGCAAACGCTGCGTCCAGTTGGACTCGTAATGCACCGGAATCTGCGTGCGTTGCGTGAATCGCTCGCAAAGCCAGCGGAGACCGGAGTCGAGCCCGAAGTCATCAAGAATCACTGGGCGCAGCACCTGAGAAAGCTTGCGCACGTTCTGCAGCACCTCATCGACGATCCCGATACACTCGTGGCGGATGGTGGAGAACTCAGTGTCACCGATCCGGCTCAGCATCCGCCGAAGGCCACTGAGCGACTGCCCGAGTTCGTCGTGCATTTCGTGGGAAAAGCGCCGGGCCATCTTTTCGTGGCCGTCGATCATGTGCCATGAGACGCGGGAGAGCTCAGCGGACTGCCATTCCAAGCGTGCGAAGGCTCTTTGAATGATCCAGACCGTGAGCCCGGCGGTCCCGGCTGCCAGCAGGAAGCACAACCCCAGCACCCAACTGAGGCGGTCAATCAACTCCTGCGTTTCGCCGACGATCAGTTTCTCAATTTCCGCTCCCCGCCCTGACTGCACCAAGTTCTCCCGCACCAGTTCCTGGGCCGTATCTTGAATCCGGCTCGATCCGCTATAGCCAAGATACGCGGCGAGCAACACGAGCCCGACTAAGAGCGCGAAGCCGGCCACGGCGACCTGGAGCACGCGAGTGCGAGACATTGGCGGCTCGGTGACCAGTTCGAGGGGCATCTGGTGGGGCGATGGAGTGTCGAAAGTCATTGGGTCGAATCGTGCTTCTCCTCATAGAATCGCAGTTGGCCGGACCTGCCGCACCCCCATGGCCATGGGAGGTTCACGCAGTTGCTCAGGGGAGCATCCCCTGGGCAGGGGAGGAAGTGCGGGCCGGGAGGGGATGCACCGCCTTTTCGAACCGGCGGAATCTCCCAGTCCGGGGTGAGGGTATTTTTCGGCCGCAGGCAGCATTCTGGATTCGTGAAGCCAAGAATGTTCGCTGCCATGCTCGCCGTCGCTGTCGTGGCGGCTGCCCAGTCAAACCCGCCGGCGCCCTCTGCCCTGACCCTAGACCAGGCGGTTCAGGAAGCGATCGCCAACAATCTCGACTTGGCCGCCGAGAAGCTCAACGTCAGCGTGGCCGAGGCGCGGGGAATCACGGCGAGGCTGCGACCGAATCCCGTTTTGACGGTCTCGGGCCAGACGTTGAACATCTTGGGGGCCAGGTACACACCGGCGACACCACTCGGCCCCAATCAGATGAACGTTCACACCGACTTCCCCTTCGAGCGCGGGCACAAGCGCGAGGAGCGCATCGCCGTAGCCAACGAGGAAAAATCGTTGGCGGAGTTGGGCGTGCGCGAGGTGATGCGCCAGGTGATTGCGAGCGTGCAAAGCGCTTTCGTCGATGTGCAGCAAGCGAAGGAAAACCTGAGCCTCGCTCAGGAGAATCTCAAGAGTCTCGAA
>CAYNDS010000044.1:11186-23749 GCA_964395885.1 uncultured Solibacteraceae bacterium
CGATCTCGCGCAGGTGGAACTCGACCGCTCACGTGTGGCCGCAATGCAATTCCGCACCGCAGTCCAGCAAGCGCAATTGCAGCTCGATCAATCGAAGATCCAGTTGCAGCAGGCGATGGGCCGCAAGACGAAGACAACAGAGATGGATGTTGCGGGTGTGCTGCGGAGAGATGTGGTCGCGGATTCACAAGAGGAACTGGGCAGACTGGCGCTCACGCGCCGTCCAGACTACCTGAGCGATCAGCAGTCCCAAGCCCGTTCGCGCGCCGATCTTCGGCTCCAACTGGCCAACGGCAAAGTGGACTACACGATCGGAACAGAATTCACTAGGCAGTCCGCCTGGGGTGTGTCGGGAAACTCGGTCGGCGTCTACTTCAGCATGCCGCTTCGGGTATTCAACAAGAACCAGGGCGAGATCGCGCGGGCGCAGAGGGAAATCACGTTGGCCGGGGCAAGAACGAATGCGCTTGAGTCGTCGATTCAGACCGAGGTCGACAAGGCCTACCGGCAGTATGTTGTTTCGCGCCAACTTCTGACCAACGTCGAAACCGAGATGCTCGCCAAGGCTCGCACCGTTCGCGACACCACCGAATACTCGTACAAGCGTGGGGAAGCGAGTCTGGTCGAGTATCTCGACGCGCAGCGCGCCTTCAACGACGCCATGCAGACAGCCAACGACGCGCGTGCCAACTACGCGCGCAGCCTGTACCTGATCGATACCGTATCCGGCGCCACCGTGAGTGGCTCGTAAAAGAAGAGGAAGAAAATGAAGACCTTTGAACTGAAGTGGGCCATCGCGGCCGGATTGATGACTCTCGCGTTGGTGGGCTGCAGCGAGCAGAAACCCGTGCAGCAAGTCAAGGCCGCACCTGAGGCTAAACCGGGCCAGGCCGTGATCGATGCGAACTCGCCACAATTGCAACAGATTCGAACCGAGTCGCTGGAGTCATCGCTCGTGCCGGTGGGCAATATCGCTGCTCCTGGGAAGGTTGAGGCAAACGTCAACCGACAGTCGCACGTCGTGCTGCCGGTGGCTGGGCGCGTGAGCACCGTGCTCGTGAAGATCGGCGATTTCGTGCGCCAGGGGCAGCCGGTGCTCACCTTGGAAAGCGCGGACATCGACGCTGCGGTTTCGAGCTTCCAACAGGCGCAAGCCACAGTGACCCAGGCAAAGTCTGCGCTGGCAAAGGCGCAAATGGATTTGGATCGCGAAAAAGACCTTTTCGAGCACGGCGCCGTTCCGCAGAAGGAAGTCCTAAACGCGCAGGCTGTGACGGTACAGGCACAGGCAGGTGTCGAACAGATGCAGGCCTCGGTCGAACAAGCGCGCCGGCGGCTACAGATCCTTGGCGTCGGAACCGGAACGTTCGGCCAGCGTGTAACCATTCACGCGCCGATCTCTGGGAAGGTGATGGAGATGTCGGTCGTCAATGGCGAATTCCGGAACGACCTCAGCGCGCCGTTGATGACCATCGCGGATCTCAGTTCCGTTTGGGTAACTTCCGACGTTCCCGAGACGGCCATCCGCTTCGTCAAACTCGGTGAACCGGTGAAGATCGACCTGGCTGCCTATCCCGGAGAGACCTTCCGCGGCCGCGTGGCATTGATCGGGGACATGGTGGATCCGCAGACGCGTACTGTGAAGGTCCGCGCCGAATTGCCCAACGCGGACGGACGCCTGAAGCCGGAGATGTTCGGCAACATTCAACTCGCCGAGCAGACCGAACAGCGCCCAACGGTGCCAGCCTCGGCCGTGGTCGCGACAGACGGCAAAACATTGGTTTGGCGCGAAGCCAGCAAAGGTGTGTTTGAAAAAGTCGCCATCACAACTGGCGCCCAGATTGGGGACCGCGTCGCAGTACTGGACGGGCTGAAAGCAACTGACCGCATTGTCGTAGATGGCGTGATGTTGCTTGCCTCACGATAAACGGATCGCGGTAGAGGGAACAAAACATGATTGCCCAACTCCTGCGCTTTGCCCTGCGGCAGCGCTTCATTACGGTCCTGATCGGCCTCACGCTCATTGGCGCGGGCCTTTGGGCATTCGCGCAATTGAAGATCGAAGCCTATCCCGACATTTCCGACACCCAGGTGGTGGTGATTTCGCAGTACCCCGGCCGGGCCGCCGAAGAAGTGGAACAACAGGTGACGGTGCCGATCGAACGTGCCCTCAATAGCGCGCCGAATGTGATCGCACGCCGTTCGCGGACGATCTTCGGGCTGTCCGTGGTCGAACTGACCTTCGACTATGGCACCAACGACTACTTCGCCCGGCAAGTGGTGCTCGAAAAGCTGCGTGACGCGGATCTGCCCGATGGCGTCACGCCGTCGCTGGGGCCGCTCTCGACGCCCATCGGCGAGCTCTACCGCTACACGCTTTCCGGCGGCGGGCTCGACGCGATGAAGTTGCGCGAGCTCGAAGACTGGGTGGTGGAGCCGCGCTTCCTGCAAGTGCCTGGCGTGGCGGACGTGACGCCCTTTGGCGGATTGATCAAGCAATACCAGATCCAGATCGACCCGTTGGCGCTTTCGAAGTATGGTCTTTCCATCGCGCAGATCGCCGATGCGGTTCGCGCGAACAATAGCAATGCCGGCGGCGCCATGCTCGACAACAAGCAACAGTCGATGGTGATTCGCGGCGTGGGGTTGATTCAGAATGCGGCGGACATCGAAAGCGTCGTCGTGACCGAATCGAAGGGCGTGCCGGTGTTTGTGCGTGATGTCGGCCGCGTGGGCGTTACGGCTGCGCCACAAACCGGCATTTTCGGCCTTGGCAACGATACCGGCGGCGTCGAAGGAATCGTCCTGATGCGCCGCGGAGAGAATCCGTCGGAAGTCCTCAAGTCGATCAAAGACGCGGTGGAGGATTTGAACAAGAATCGGCTTCCCGAAGGCGTTACCATTTCGCCGATCTATGATCGTACCGACCTGGTGAACAACACCCTGCACACGGTATCGCACACGCTGCTCGAAGGCCTGCTGATCGTGGTCATCGTGCTGTTCCTGTTCCTGGGCAGCGCACGGGCGGCGCTCCTGACGGCCGTAACGATACCACTGTCGCTTCTATTCGCCTTCATCTGCATGCACTTTTCCGGCATCCCGGCAAACCTGCTGAGCTTAGGCGCACTGGACTTCGGCATTATCGTGGACGCCACGTTGGTGATGGTGGAACACGTGCTCCACACGATGCATGAACGGCAGCACGATGGCCCGCTCGATCAAGGTGGAGTGCTGGCGGCGATTCGCGACGCCGCGCTCGAAGTGGAACGCCCTATCTTCTTTTCGTTGCTCATCATCATTGCGGCCTACATTCCGCTTTTCACGCTGGAGCGCGTGGAGCGGAAGCTGTTTACGCCCATGGCGTTCACGGTCTCCTATGCGCTGCTCGGCTCGATGTTGCTGGCCCTAACACTGATTCCGGTACTGGCCACCTACCTCTTCCGCAACGGCGCCAAGAGCTGGGAGAATCCGATTCTGCCGTGGCTCGCCCGCCGCTATGAAGGCGTTCTGAATCGCGCATTGCGCCGTCCTTTGATGGTGTTCGGTGTCTCAGGCGGCATCGTCTTGGCGGCCTTCGCTCTGGCGGGCGCGTTGGGTATCGAATTTTTGCCGAACCTGGACGAGGGCGTGATCTGGGTTCGCGCCGTGTTGCCGCCGGGGATTTCGCTCGACAAGTCCGCGCAGGTAGCCGGGCAGATTCGCAACATCATCAAGCAGTATCCGGAAGTCCAACTGGTTTCCTCTCAAACCGGTCGCAACGATTCGGGCACCGACCCCTACGGACCGAATCGCAACGAGTTCTTCCTTTCACTGAAGCCCTATGACACGTGGCCCGATGGGATGGACAAGGCGAAGCTCATCGACGAGTTGAGCCACAAGCTGAACGAACAGATTCCTGGTGCGGCTTTCAGCTTCACGCAGCCGATTGTCGACAATGTCACTGAGTCGGTTACCGGTTCGGCGGCGGATCTGGCGGTGATCGTGCGCGGCCCCGACCTGAAGTTATTGCGTGGCGAGGCGGAGAAGATCCTGGACTTGATCCGAAAGGTCCCCGGTGCTGCTGATTCGGCGATTGAGCAGGAGGCCGATCAGTCGCAACTGCGTCTCCGCATCGACCGGCAAGCGGTGGCCCGCTACGGCATCAACGTTCGCGACGTGCAGGACGTGATTGAAATGGCTATTGGAGGACGAGCCGCCGGCACGATGTTTGAAGGCGAGCGCCGTTTCGATATCACGGTGCGCTATGTTCCCGAGGCTAGAACGAGCATCACAGCCATTGGCAATGTTCTGGTGCCCACTCGCGAAGGCGGCCGTGTTCCACTGTCACAACTGGCGGAAATCAAAGTAGTGGACGGCGCGAGCATCATCGCCCGGCGTGAAAATCAGAGGCAGATCACCGTGCGCACCAACATCCGGGGACGCGACCAAGGCAGCTTCGTCACCGATGCACAGAAGCGCTTCGACAAGGCGATTCGGCTGCCAGCGGGATATGAGGTGACCTGGGGCGGCCAGTTTGAAAATCTGCAGCGGGCGAAGAAGCGCTTGACCGTCATTCTGCCCATCACCATAGCCATCATCTTTGTCCTGCTGTTCTTCATGTTCAGCTCGCCCAAGTACGCCGGGCTGGTGATGATGAACGTGCCTTTCTCGCTCGTCGGAGGGATTTTGTTCCTCTATCTTCGCCACATCAATCTGAGCGTCTCGGCGGCGGTAGGCTTTATCAGCCTCTTCGGCGTAGCGGTGATGAGCGGCGTCTTGGTGATCGCGGAGATCAATCGAGTCCGTCGAGCGGAGCCCGACTTGCCGGTGCGCGATGCGATTATTCGCGGCTCACTTGGTCAACTTCGACCGGTGTTGCTAATGGTGGTGGTGGCTCTGCTCGGCATGGTGCCGGCCGCTCGGGCAAGCGGTATCGGATCGGACGTCCAACGCCCTCTCGCGACGGTAGTCGTGGGCGGGCTGCTGTCTACGCTATTCCTGACCCTGCTTGCGCTGCCCAGCATGTATGCGTTGGCCGTGCGCGATACGCCCCGCCAAGAGGAGATCTCCCAGTGAAGAAACTACAGCTCACCATCTACTTGAACGAGGCCGACCGGATCGGCGATGTTCCCCTCCATGAAGATGTAGTGCGCCGCCTGCTCAATTTCGATGTCGCAGGCGCTACCGTGACGCCCGGGCTGATGGGCTATGGCAAGCACGGCAAGGTCCATCGCAAGCGGTTGTTCGGGGTTTCCGACGACCGGCCTCTGGTCATTACCGCCATCGACGACGAGTCACGCATCCGGCCCATACTTACGGAACTGAAGGCCGTGATTCTGGAGGGCCTCATCACGCTCCATGAAGTGGAAGTTGTATGAAAACACTTCTGACGTTGGGTCTCTTGTGCGCCGGACTGGTGAATGCACAGTCCAACTCCGCGAGTGGTCCCCCACCGTTCGAGGCGCCAAGTTGGACCGATCGCCGCGAAGTATTCCTGAAGAAGCTGTTTGGCCCGCAGGCGATTCTCGAAACCGTGCCGGGGACCGCCTTCGACACTGCCCGTGGATTCCCCAGGCAGTGGGGCCGCGGCGGCACGGGGATCACCAAGCGTCTTGGATCGCAGTATGGCCAATTCGTGATCGGCGAAGGAATCGAGATGGGCGTTTCCGCGCTGCATAGGGAGGACCCACGCTACTTTCGCATGCCGGACGCCCATTTCGGCCGAAGGCTTGGACACGCGCTGGCGAGCACCGTCGTGGTTCGGGGTGCCAGCGGCAATCCCACGATCGGACTGGCTCGCTTGGCCGACGTCTATGGCGCATGGGCCATCGCGACAACCTGGAACCCGCCGGATCAACGCAATCCCGCACAGATCGCCAAATACGGCACGCTCGGCCTGAGTCTAAAGGCCGCCAGCAACGTGTTCCGCGAATTCTGGCCTGATGTGAAGCATAAGTTGGGCGGCCACTGAGGTACGTATGAGCCGGTGGTTGTCTCAGATTGGATTTGGATTGGCGCTCGGCGTCGCGGCAAGGGCGGTGTTGCCGGGCCATCAAGCGGGCAGCTTTGCGTTGGCCGCCCTTTTGAGCGTAGCTGGCGCGGCAGGCGGCGGTGCCGTAGCGGAAGCGGTTCTTCCCAAGGATGCGCTGCGGCCGGGCGGCGTTGTGCTCGCAGGAATGGGAACCATCGCGGCGCTTTTGGTCTACGCGCTGATCGCCGGATAACGAGTGACAACGGAGCATCGACATGAAACGAGTGACGCAGATTTTGGCATTGGCCGCAACAGCAATGGCTGCGGTTGGGTACGCGCGCGAGCCCAAGGCGAACCTGGAGTCCGTGGCGATTGAGCATGGAGATCATTCCGGCACCGTAAGCCGCGCCTGCGCGGTCGGCTTCAAGAATCTTAGGGCGTTCTTCGACTCGAAGGGAGCGCTGTTCGTACCCGAGTTGGTGAGTTCCCACAAAGGGCTCTATTGCCACGTCTTCTACGAGCCTACGATAGCGGGTTTCCGCGTGTCTGCGTCTCAAGACCCGGTGGCGGCAATGCTGTTCGATGAGCAGTCTGTCGAAGCGCAGGAGTGGGCACGCTCGTTGGCAGGGGCTTCCGTAGGCACGCCTCAGCTTCTCCCGATTCCGTCAACAGCAGTCGCGGACCCCGTTTGGTCTAGAGCGATGCTTGGTGGCCAGGTGGGCGGCCGTGCTGTCTTGTTGCACGCCAAATCGCCGAGGGTGGAACACGCCATGGATGTTCTACCGGTTCGCGTAGCCGTCTCCCGGCTGCCTTGGGACGCGAACGATTTCTTGATCGTGAGAGACAAGGACGACCATCAAAGAACGATCTTGCTTTACGGGGACCAGTCGCGGCACCGCTGGGCTGGTCTACGTGATGAAGAGAGCGCGTACCTGTTTCGCGTCGAATTCGGGGTCAACGCCGCGGCTCACCTGCCTACCGGCCAACACCTCCTAACCGAACTGCTTGGCTCCGAGCCAACGGGCAACGTCAAGCTGTCCTCGTTGATTGCACCGCACGAGTCGAGACAGATCCAACACCTTCTGACCAGGGCAGGCCTCCCGATTTCACAAATGACGGAGGCGGTTGGTTCAGCCATCCCGAACCGCGCAATTGTAGTTCGAACCGAGCCGCAGTAGCCGTTGCGTCACCGGCCCGGGTCTATTATTGGACATCGGCCGGCGATTCCCATGATCGAGAGCGAACTACTCCACTACGGCTATCTGTTCATCCTGGTGGGGACGGTCATTGAAGGCGATGCGACTCTACTGACTGCGGCCTTCCTCGCTCATCGCGGCTACTTCCGGCTGTCGTGGGTGATGATTGCGGCTTGCCTAACCACCTTGCTTGCGAGCCATGGCTACTACGAGTTCGCTCGCCGGACAGGCTCATCTTGGTTGGAAGGTCACCGCACGGCCCGCTTGGACAGAGTGGTTGGGTGGTCGCGCAAGCGCGGGGGACCGCTGCTCGTTGCCTCTCGCTTCATGATTGGCTTTCGCACGCTGGTTCCTATCGTTTGCGGAGCCACCGGCATGAGTCCTTCGAAGTTCCTGATCTGGAACTCGATCGGAGCCGCGCTGTGGGCGTTGGTCTTTGGCGCCGCCGGTTACCTCGGCGGCCACGCGCTAACGATTGTCCTAGGTGATATTCGCCGCCATGAGAGGACGATCGCAGTGGTTATGGCCGTCCTGGTGAGCGGCGCCATCCTGTGGCGCACCCACGGCCGCGAACTTCTCGACGCCTGGTCCCTTCGCCGATCCCGTCTTTCGCGCCGTTAACATTCCCCTCGCTTGCCGGACTTGAGAATCCTCCCGTCACCGGGTGATGGGTTTAATTCCGCTTTCGGCGCATTCTGGGATTGCAGAGACGGAGCATCCTCCGGCTCGCGGAAAAGGAGATCAGAACATCATGAAAAAGATATTGGCAGGTGCGATGGCGTTGGGCCTCGCCGCGATGCTTTCGGCTGCGCCGCAGGCGGGCACGCCGCAAACGAGCCAGCCGCCGCAGACGGGCGCGAAGCAGACTGGCGGGAAACACACCGGCAAGAAGCATCGCGGCACGCAAAGCGGCCAGAACACCCACAAGTCCAAGACGCAAAACACGACCGTCAAGCCTGGCAACTGATGCTGGCGAGCAAGAAGGAGGTTCAGATGCGTTCCTATCAATTCCAACCGCCAATCGGTGAAATTCGGACCGCCGCGACCAATGGCAAGGCTGCCCGTCAGGCGCACCTTGCGTGGTTCGGAAGGGTAGTCGCGTTGTTGGTGGCCGGTAGCGGCGCTTTGAACCTCCTTTCGCTGATGGGTGGGCCGGTACCTACTGAGTTGCCGGGCTGGTTGATGTTCCTGCTTCCCCTCGACTTCGCCGGCGTTTCGCGGACGCTCACGCTGGTGTCAGGCTTCGGACTCATTCTGGTCGCAGTTCACTTGTGGACCCTCAAGCGGCGTGCCTGGCAGCTCGCCCAACTCGTCTCGGGTGCCTCCGTCGTCTTTCATCTGTTGCCGCTCGCATCCCGCTACGGGTGGAATCTTGAAGAAGCCTTGAGCTCGTCGCTGATCTGTGGCGCGCTTTGGCTCACGAGGAAAGCCTTCGTTGTCGGATCGGAATCTCCGAAACTGGGGATCGCCGCCATGCGCGCTACCTTTGCCTTCGGCATCGCGGGGCTGTATGGCGCTGCCGGATTCTGGCTGCTTGAGCCGGTTGAGTTTCATCGCAACTTTCACTGGTGGGACGCGCTCGTCCGCACCGTCCGGTTGATGCTCTTCGTCGGGGACCGGAGCCTGGTCCCACACACCCCATATGCGACCTGGTTCCTGGACTCGCTGTTCTGGATGTCCGGCGCGGCGTTTCTCTACAGCGGGGTAATCTTGTTTCGCCCCGTGGCGTACCGGTTCCGCGTCAATTGGAAAGAATCCGAGATGGCTGGGGCCATCGCGGAGCGTCACGGCCGCACAGCCCAGGACTTCTTCAAGCACTGGCCCGATAAGAGCTACTTCTTTTCGGCGAACCGGCAGTCGTTCCTGGGCTACCGCGTGTCCGGACACTACGCGCTGGTCTTGGGCGATCCGGTCGGGCCGGAGACGGAACTCAGCGCGACGGTGATTGAGTTTCGCGAGTTCTGCCAGCGGCATGGCTGGCGGGTTGGCTTCCATCAGGTGAGCAGTGAACATCTGCCGGTATATGAAGGGCTTGGGTTCCATCGCCTCAAAGTCGGCGATGACGCCATCGTGGATGTGGACAAGTTCTCCCTTACCGGAAGCGCGATGAAGGAATTCCGGAACACGGTCAACCGGCTCGACCGGTTGGGCTATCGAGTGGAGCGCATCGACGCGCCGCTCTCCGACGCCTTGCTCACAGACCTCAAGCGCATTTCCGACCACTGGCTCGAAATCCCTGGTCATCGCGAACGGCAGTTCACCCTCGGGCGCTTCGAGCGCTGGTATGTGCAAACCACCCCGGTTTACGTCGCTTTCGATGCGAAGGATAAGGCGGTCGCTTTTCTCAACCTCGTGCCATCGTACGACCCAACCCTTGCCACCGTGGACCTGATGCGGCGCACGCCGGAACAAGTGAACGGCCTGATGGACTATCTGTTTGCCAAGGTGTTTCTCGATCTAAAAACGAGAGGCATCCACCGGTTCAGCCTGGGTATGGCTCCGCTTTCCGACCGCACAGACGGCGCCGCGGTCAGCCGCGACGAGAAGGTTGTGCACTGGGTCATGAAGCGCATGCCGTTCCTGTTCCGCGCAGACAGCCTGCGCCGGTTCAAGGCAAAGTATGCAGACTCCTGGAAACCTCGTTACGCCGTTTACGAAGGTCGTTTTGACTTGCCACGTCTCGCGCTCGCGTTGCGGCGCGTCAGCGAGATTCCCTCCGGGGATGTTCATGCGCCTCACATCGGTGAGGCAGCGTGACGCCCCTTGTCTTTCCACCAACCCATTTCAAGATCGACAAGGAGTTCAAGACCATGAACAAACTATTCGCAAGTACCTTACTGACACTGGCGCTTTTGGCGATGCCAAGCTTCGCCGCCAAGAAACCTAAAGACACCTCCAATCCGCCGCAGGCCGCCCAATCGTCCTCTACCGCCGCTGCCAAGTCTGAAGCTCCCACGGCTCAAGCCAAGGCGGCGCCCCCCACGACTTCCACAAAGTCCGAGGCGAAGGAAAAGGCTTTCAAGGGCGGCCCTACGCAGAACGCCTCTGCCGCTCAGATCGCCGATGCCAAGGCGAAGGGCATGGTTTGGGTGAACACCGGTACCGGTGTCTATCACAACGACGGCCAGTACTTCGGCGCGACCAAGGAAGGCAAGTTCATGTCCGAAGCGGACGCAAAGAAGGCCGGCTACCGGTCGGCGAAGCATCCCGTGCAAGCGGCCAGCGCGGCGAAAGCGACCAGCAAGTAGCATCGGGACTCCGCGAAGGAATCGACAACTATGAAAGGCGCTCCGCTGTTCGTTCTACTGCTAGCCGCTTGGGCGACGCCGTCTCACGCGGCCGACACGAACCAACAGGTCGACGTTCGCGGGCGAACCCTCACGCTCACGCGGCTCGAGTCCCCGAAGCCATTGTCCAGCGCAGCGTCCACCACTGCCGTCATCTTCTTGCCCGGAGATGGCGGCTGGCGCGGAGCGGCCGTTTCCATGGGCCGGACGATTGCCAGTTGGGGTTACGAAGTCTACGGCTTCGACACCAAGAAGTACCTGGAGACGCTCTCTGACTCCGGCTCGAAGCTATCGCCGAAGGACCTCGCCTCCGATGTCCGGTTGGTCGCCAGCCAGGTTTCTGGGGCATCCCACCGGCGCGTCGTGCTGGTGGGTTGGTCTCAGGGAGCAGCGATGTCGATCGCCGCGGTATCGGGCCTGAAGTCGCCGTCGCAGATTTCAGGCGTGGTTACCCTGGGACTTCCGGAAACCGGAGTGTTGGGTTGGGACTGGAAGGCGACGCTCGCCATCATCGCGCGACGCGAACCGGATCAGCCGACATTTGCCGTCAAGCCACTGTTGCCTGGAGCATCGCCACTGCCGGTCTGGATGATCCACGGCACGGAGGACGAATACACCACGCCCGAGATCGCGCGCTCGCTTTTCCAATCAACGCAGGAGCCCAAACGGCTGGAAGAGATTCAGGGCGCGAACCATCGTTTCGACGGTCATCAGGACGAACTCTATCGTTCGCTAAAGAAAGGCCTGTCATGGATCGCTTCAACAATGCCCGCTTCAAACTAGCCAGCCCTTGGCGATTCCTTGTGGCCACCTTGACCATTGGCCTCGCCGGGGCGGCCCTGTTTGCCGCACTGCGCGGACTTGAGTGGCACGCCTTGCAAGTACAGGTGAAGCTGCTCGACTGGCGTTGGCTCGCGCTTGCCGTTCTCTTTGACATCGCCAGCTACACCGCGCAGGGACTGCGTTGGCGCTTCCTTCTCAATGGCGCAAACGTCTGGCAAACGACTCGCGCCGTGTATGCCGGTCTCTTCCTGAATGAAATAGTGCCACTGCGGCCGGGCGAGGCGGTTCGCGCCTGGCTGGCTGCCCGTGACCTGCGAGTGAGTGTGCTGACCGTGGCTCCTACGATGCTGGCCGAGCGACTGATGGATGGCGTGTGGTTGTCGGGCGCGCTTCTGGTGACGTTGATCGTCGCGCCTCTTCCTGCATCGCTGACACGCGTAGCCTGGAGCGTGATCGGCCTGGTCGTAGCGATCGTGGCTTGTGCGTTAGTCCTGGGACGCGGACGCTTCGCGATGCTACGGCAAATTCGTTCCAGCCTTTTCCACGCACCAGCCTTCGCGGCGTCCGGGCTCTTCCTTTTCACCCAGGGCATGGCGTTCTGGTCAGTGACTCGTGCCAGCCACCTGGCGCTCGGTGTGGCTGCCGCCTTCGTTGTGATGCTGGTCGTGCGAGTCGGCACCATGATTCCCGGAGCGCCTGCGAATCTCGGCACGCATCAATTCTCAACAGTGCTCGGGCTGTCTCTGTATGGCGTGCCGCACGCGGCGGCTGCGGGGTTTTCGCTGGTCGTGTTTGTCGTGCTGACAGCACCATTGCTCGTCATTGGATTCGCAGCTTGCTTGAACGCCGGGATGACCTGGAGAAGCCTCCAAGTGGCTGGACGGCCTGCCGAACCGCCGGAATCTCCCCTGCTCGGGTGATGGGCTCTTGGCGCACCTTCGCTCATTCTGAAAGGGTGAGAGAAGAACTCAAGCAACCAAATGACAGGGAACCGCACTGGCCCGGTATGGTCGCGCTGCTTGCGGCGGCTTCCCTCAATCTTCTATTGCCTCCGTCGCTCGCAGCCGGTCCGGGATGGATTGGCGTTCTGCTGGTGGGGATGCTGGCCGGGTTGGCTCTGATGCTGCCAGAGTGGCATCGCCCGCTGGGCCATGCGACGACGGCAGTGGTGACACTGGAACTCGCGCTTGCCCTGTCCCGCCTGATCTCCGACCTGGCGGCGCATCGTGGCATCCCCGTCGAACTGCTTCTTGGCGCGCTGATTCTTTGGAGTATGAACGTCGTAGTGTTTGCTTCCTGGTATTGGCGCCTGGATGCCGGCGGCCCGCATCATCGTTCTCAGCGTGG
>CAYNDS010000045.1:0-8257 GCA_964395885.1 uncultured Solibacteraceae bacterium
CTGCAGCCCAACGTCATGTGGTCCTTCTACAACTGGATCCGCGACAGCGTGGCCGTCAACAAGCCCTGGGATCAGTTCGCCCGCGACATCTTCACGTCCTCCGGCAGCACCCGTTCCAACGGCGCGCTCAACTACTTCTTCCTCCACAAAGACCCCATCGACCTTACCGAAAACGCCACCCAGGCCTTCCTCGGCCAGCGTCTCACCTGCGCCCGCTGCCACAACCATCCCATGGAAAAGTGGACGCAGAAGCAGTACTACCAGATGGCGAACCTGTTTTCTCGCGTCGGCATCAAGAACGGGAATCAAGCCGGCGAGAACGTGATCTTCGCCAAGATGGAAGGCGACATCAACCATCCGCGGCTGCTGAAGCCGATGCGTCCCGCCCCGCTGGATGGCGATGAGATGTCGCTGGACGATGTGGCGGACCGCCGGGCGCACTTTGCGAAGTGGCTGACGTCCGCGAAGAATCCATTCTTCGCGCGCAGCTTCGTGAATCGCGTGTGGGGCAACTTCTTCGGACGCGGGTTGATCGATCCTGTCGATGACGTGCGGGTGACCAATCCGGCGTCGAACGAGGAACTGCTGCAGGCGGCGACAAAGTACTTCGTCGACAGCGGCTTTGATCAGCGCAAGCTGGTGCGGGCCATCATGACGTCGTCGCTGTATCAGCTTTCCTCGGAGGCGAATGCGACCAACCAGTCCGACAACAAGTACTACTCGAAGTACATCATCAAGCGGCTGCCGGCGGAAGTGCCGGCGGATGCGATGAGCCAGGCGACAGGCGTGCCGTCGAACTATCCCGGTATGCCGGCGGGCACACGCGCGCTGCAACTGCCGGACGTGCGGATTCAGTCGCAGTTCCTGGATGTGTTTGGACGTCCGCCGCGCATCATTTGCGATGCGGGGGAGCGATCTTCCGATCCGTCGATCGCGCAGGCGCTGCACGTGATCAACGGCGACACGCTGAACAAGAAGCTGATGGCTCCGGACGGGGTGGTGAACCTGTTCCTCCGGCTGGGGCTGTCGGACTCGCGCATGGTGGAGCAGATCTACCTGTCGGCGTTTGCACGGTATCCGACCGAGAGTGAGCGGACGACGATTCTGGAGCAGTTGGCGAAGGCACGCTCCGTGAAGGGTTCCGCCGAAGCGGTGAAGGAAGCGCGGCGCCAAGCCATCGAGGATGTCACCTGGGCGCTGCTGACTTCGAAGGAGTTCTTGTTCAACCACTGATGCTTGCTTTGCTGGTAGCTCTCGCTCTGGACGCGCCGTCGTGGGATCGCGATATCCGTCCGCTCTTTGAACGGCATTGCAACGGGTGTCACGCCGCGACGGTGACGATGGGCTCGCTCGATCTGGAGAACTACGCGGGCGTGCTGAAGGGCGGAAACCACGGCACGATCGTAGTGAAGGGCAAGCCGCGCGAAAGCCGGCTGTACACGATGTTGACGGGCGAGGCATCTCCGGCCATGCCGATGGATGGCAAGGTGCTGGCGCCGCAGCAGATTGCGATGGTGGCGGGTTGGATTGCGGCCGGTGCTGCCGGTCCGGCGAAGGATCAGTTCTATTCGCTGGCCTGGCATCCGTCCGGCGAGTTTGTCGCTTTGGGGGCGTTCAAGAAGGTGCGGTTTTCGAACAACGCGCCGGAACTGACCGGGTTTGCCGACGCGGTCCGAGCCATTGCCTATTCCAAGGACGGCAAGCTGCTGGCGGCGGCGGGGGGACTTCCCGGACGCAAGGGCGAAGTTGTGATTCGGGAAGGCGACACGGTGCGGGCAACGATCACCGGGCACTCCGACTGCATCTACGCGATCGCGTTTTCGCCGGACGGAAAGATGATCGCCACGGCCAGCTACGACAAGCTGATCAAGCTTTGGGATACGGCCACCGGCAAGGAGATCCGGACGCTGAAGGACCATATCGACGCGGTCTATGCACTGGCGTTCACGCCGGACGGTTCGCGTCTGGTCTCGGGCGCGGCGGACCGCACGGTGAAGCTCTGGAATCCGGCAACGGGCGAGCGCCTGCACACGATGGGCGAAGCCACGGACGGCGTGAATACCGTGGCGGTGTCGCCGGATGGCAAGCGCGTCGCCGCGGGCGGGCTGGACAAGTCTCTGCGGCTCTGGTCGGTGAGCGAGAAATCCGCCGAGCAGTTGGTATCGCAGATCGCGCATGAGGATGGCATCTTGAAGATCGCGTTCACGCCCGATGGAAAGCGGTTGATCTCGACCGCCGCCGACCGGACGATCAAGCTGTTCGACGCCGCCGACTTCACGGAGCTGCGCAGCTTGCCGCGTCAGTCCGACTGGGTGTCCGGGCTGGAGGTTTCGCCGGACGGAAAGCGTCTGGCGGTGGCGCGGCTGGATGGCACGTATCAAATCATTCCGCTGGAGGACTCCCCTCGATGATCCGTCTCGCATCGCCGCTTCTCCTGACGTGCGCCGTGCTGGCGCAGCAGACGCCGCATCCGACTGGCCCGCGCATGACGCCGCCGACGATCCGAGTGATCGCGCCGGTGGGCCTGGCGCGCGGCATGACGACCGAGATGACGGTGGAGGGCTTCAACCTGGCCGGGGCGCGGCGGGTGTTCTTCTCCGAGCCGGGCATCAAGGCAAAAATTTTGAACGTGAAGGAGTTGCCGGACCTTCCCGACATCCGGCTCGGCTCCAACGGCACGCCGTCCACCGTGGACGTGGGTCCGCTGCCGCCGCGCAATCAGGTGACGATGGAAGTGGACGTCTCCTCCGATGCGGCGATTGGCGTGGCCAGCTTCCGGATTGAGACGCCGCTTGGCACTTCGCCGGTCGGCAGCTTCCTGATTGAGCCGTACTACGGCGAAACGCAGGACAAAGAGCCGAACGACAGCGTTGACACGGCCTATGCGGTGTATCTGCCGGCGATTCTGGCCGGGTCTCTCTCGAAGGCGGGCGACGTCGACTGGTTTCAATTTCGGGCCCGCGCGGGTCAGACGCTGAGCTTCGAGAACTCTTCGGCAATGGTGGGCTCTCAGTTGCAGCCGGTGGTGACCATTGTCGATGAGGAGCGAAACGAAGTGGCGCAGTTCGGCGCCGACGGAACGCGGTCCGCAGAGACGTTCCACTATACGTTTGCCAAGGACGGCACGTACTATCTGCGCATCGAAGATTACATGCGGAAGGGTGGCGCGGGGCACTTCTATCGGATCAAGACGGGAGAGTTTCCGGTGGTCTCGATGGCCTATCCGCTGGGCCTGAAGCTGGGCGAGAAGAAGGAAGTGAAGGTATCGGGGCAACACCTGGGCAGCTTGGCAATGGCGGTGGAAGGGACCCCGTCGCGCCAGGACCCGGACGCGGTGCTGCTGCGGGTGAACGCTCCGTCCGGCCAGTCCTTCAACCGGCTGCGGCTTGCTTTGGGAGATGCGCCGGAAGCGGATGCCGCCGCCACAAAGACGCTGACGCTGCCGATGACGGTGAACGGCAAGCTGACCGCGCCGTCGCAGGAGTTCCGATTCCGGGCGGCGAAGGGGCAGCAGGTAGTGTTCGAGGTGCAGGCGCGGCGCTACGGCAGCGAACTCGATTCCCTACTGGAAGTACTGGACGCCGCCGGCAAGCCGGTGGAGCGCGCCACGGTGCGTCCGGTGTGGGAGACAAACGTCACGTTGCGCGATCACGATTCCATGGGACGCGGCATCCGCATCCAGAGCTGGAACGCGCTGAAGCCGGGCGACTACGTGCAGGTCGGCTCAGAGATTATCCGGATTCAGGCGCTGCCGAATGGTCCGGACGAAGACACGTTCTTCGAGAGTTTCCTGGGGCAGCGGATCGCCTACTTCGGCACTTCGCCGGAAGCGCACGCGAACGACCGTCCCGTTTACAAGGTGCAGATCCACCCGCCCGGCAAACAGTTCTCGCCGAACGGGCTGCCGCTGACCCGCCTGTACTATCGGAATGACGATGGAGGTCCGGGCTACGGCAAGGACTCGTATTTGCAGTTCACGGCTCCGGCCGATGGCGAATACCGCGTTCGCATCAGCGACGTGCGCGGGATGACGGGCGAGGCATTGGCCTACCGGCTGAGCGCGCGCTCCCCGAAGCCGGATTTCCGGCTGTCCGTGAACCCGCGCAACCCGAACGTTCCGGCGGGCGGCACGATTCCGGTAACGGTGATCGCCACACGGCTGGACGGGTTTGATGAACCGGTGGAAGTGACGCTCGAAAACCTGCCCGCCGGGCTGACCGCGACGAAGGCGGTGATCGGCAAGGGACAGAACTTCGGGTCTTTGCTCCTGAGCGCCGCCGCCGAAACGAAACTGCCGGAAGCCGCGGAGTTGGTGGCTGTCGGGAAGGCCACGATCGGCGGCAAGCTGGTGACGCATCATGCAAATCCGGAAGACGCGTTGAAGCGCATCACGATCACGCCCAAGCCGGACATTCTCATGACGGCCGAAACGCGCGAAGTGGAGTTGGAAGCGGGCAGCACCGCCGAAGTAACCGTTTCCATCCAGCGGCAGAACGGCTTTGCGGGCCGCGTCCCGGTGGAGGTCCGCAACCTACCGCCCTACGTCCGCGTGACCGACGTCGGCTTGAACGGCGTGCTGTTGAACGAGGACGAGTCCCGGCGGACGTTCACCATCGAAGCGTTGCCGATGGCCGAACCGGTGGAGCAGGAAATCCATGTCTCCGGCAAGATCGAAACGCGATCCTCGCAGGAGAACAGCTACGCGGCGCCGCAGGTCATCAAGCTGCGCGTGAAGCCGGCGCGGCGAGAGTTGTCGCAGACCGCGCCGCCCGCCCTTGCCGGTGCGCGGAAATAGTATCCTGAAGGCCTAAGAAGTCACAGATCCAGAGTGGATTCGGATCGTCGCGGCGCGGGGAGCACCAGTCTCCCCGCTTCGCTTTTTTAAGCCCTACCTGGCGCGGTCGTTGCGGTAGACGGCGCCGTCCTTCATCACGAACAAAACGCGCTCGGTGACGCGGATGTCATCCAGAGGATTGCCGGGCACGGCGACGATGTCGGCGATTTTGCCCGGCTCAAGGCTACCCAGCGTGTCCGATACGCCCAGCAGATCGGCATCGGCGGAGGTGGCTGCCCGCAGGGCGTCGGCGGGCTTCATGCCCAGCCGCACCAATTCCGCGAACTCGCCGCCGTTGCGCCCGTGCGGGTACACGCCCGCGTCGGTTCCCAGCGCGATCTTCACACCGCGCCGGATGGCCTTGGTCACCGTCTCGTTGATCGAACTGAGCGCCATCTTCGCCTTGCGGGATTGCAGCGGGTCATAGCGGTCCATATTCTCTCGAAGGCCGACGAAGGCCATCAGAGTGGGCACGTAGTACGTGCCTTTCGCCTTCATCATGTCCATCGCTTCTTCGTCCAGAAACGATCCATGCTCAATGGAATCGATGCCGGCCTGGATCGCACGCTTGGCGCCTTGAATTCCATGAGCGTGCGCCGCGGCCTTCTTCCCGCGCGTATGCGCCTCATCCACCAGCGCGTCCAGTTCCGCCTGCGTCAGTTGCGAAGACTGCACGTCATCGTTGAGAGAGAGCACGCCGCCAGTGGCGCAGGTCTTGATCACATCGGCGCCGTATTTGATCTTGAGCCGCACCGCCTGCCGGGCTTCATCGGCGCTGTTGATGATGCCCTTCAGCGGGCCAATCTCGTCGCCGAACACGCCGTAGCGGTAGCTGTTGGTCGGGTCGCAGTGACCGCCGGTGGCGCCGATGCCTCCGCCGGAGGCGAGGATTCGCGGTCCCGGCACCAACCCCTTGGCAATTCCGTTTCGCAGGCCCACATCGATGAAGTCCGCCGCGCCCAGGTCGCGAATCGTGGTGAAGCCGGCCATCAGCGTGGTGCGTGCGTTGGCCGCGCCGGTCAATGCCTGCTCCGCCTGAGTCTCCCGCAGCCGCATCAGTGGGCTGGAATTGCCGGTGACGACCGGAGACGCGATGTGCGTGTGCGCATCCATAAAGCCCGGAAGAAGCGTGGCGTCACCCAGGTCGATCACCTGTGCCTTCTCCGGCAGGGAGGCATACCTGCCGACGTGAAGGATCTTGCCGTTCTGGACCACGACCACTCCGGGCGTCTGGAGCGTCTCCGAGCGGCCGTCAAACAGGCGCGCTGCTCGAATCACAATCGGGTCGGCCGCCCATGCGGAGAGGGCCGTGACGAGCAGGATCGGGACGCGTTTCATCGATCCGTAGGGTATCAGGCTAAGATGATCGGCATGCTTCGCTGCCTGTTCGTTCTTTGTGCGGCGCCGCTGCTGGCGGCTGATGCGCTGGATGGTCTTGCGGCGGACTTCTGGGCGTGGCGCTCCGTCACGCAGCCGTTTGGACCGGACGACATCCCGCGCATCGAACGGCCGCGCGGGTTGACGCCGGACTTCTCGGCCCAGGCCATGGCGGACCGGCGTAAGAAGTTGGACGCCTTCGAGAAGCGCTGGCGGGCGCTCAGCGGAGAGGCCGCGGGTTGGCCCGTTGCGCGGCAGGTGGACTACCGGCTGATGGGATCCGCGATTCAGCGTGTTCGCTTTGAGTTGGACATTGAGCGCGGCTGGCAGCGCGACCCGAGCTTCTACATCAGCCAGACTCTCGGATCGGTGTTCGATCTGCTGCTGCCGCCGCCGCCGTTCGATGAAGCGCGCGCGGGCGAGATCGTGCAGCGGATGCAACGTATCCCCGTCACGCTCGAGGAAGCCAAGCGCAACCTGACGCAACTCAGCGGTCCCTTCGCCAAGCTGGCTATCGACAAGCTTCGGTATGTGAGTGATCACTTGACGGACTCCGTCGAGGCATTGCAGCCGCTTCTGCCGGGTGTGTACGGGCGCCGCCTGGCGGACGCCGCCGCACCCGCGGGCAAGTCTCTGGAGCAGTTTCGGGAATGGCTGGAGCAGCGCCAGAAATCCGGGCTCCCGGAACAGACCGCAATCGGGCGCGACCACTATCTCTGGTTTCTCCGGAACGTGGCCCTGATGCCGTACACACCGGAGCAACTGCTGGAGATGGGCCGTCTGGAGTGGGAGCGGTCCGTGGCCTTTGAAGCCTACGAGAGCGCGAAGAATCGCAATGTACCACCTCTGAAACTCTTCACCGACCAAGCCACGCAGATTGCCACCGAGGCCAAGCGGGAAGCCGAGGTGCGCCAGTTTCTGGAAGATCGCGGCATTCTCAGCGTGCCGCCGTGGATGAAGCACTATCGCAATCTGCCGCTGCCGAAGTATCTGGAGGCGTTGGGGCATCTCGGCGTCACCGACGACCTGACGGGACCGTCACGGCTGAAGGAAGACGGCATCAGCTACATCCGCAAGCCTTCGCCGACGCTGGGCTACTTCGGGCTGTCGACGGCTCGCGACCCGCGCCCGATTCTGGTGCATGAAGGCGTGCCGGGGCACTACTTCCAACTGGCGCTGTCCTGGGCGCACGAGAACCCGATCCGGCGCTGCTACTACGACTCCGGCGCGAACGAAGGGATCGGCTTTTACGCGGAGGAGATGATGCTGCAAGCCGGCTATTTCGACGATTCGCCGAAGACGCGCGAGATCATCTACAACTTCATGCGCCTGCGCGCGCTTCGCGTGGAGGTGGACGTGAAGCTGGCCACGGGACAGTTCACGATCGAGCAGGGCGCCGATTATCTGGCGCGGACAGTGCCGATGGACCGGGAGACGGCGCTGTGGGAGGCCGCAATGTTCGCGGCAACGCCGGGACAGGCCATCTCCTATCAGATTGGGGCGATTCAGATTCGCGCCATGCTGGCGGAGGCGCGCCGGGAGCAGCGGCAGGACTTTGATCTGAAGCGGTTCCACGACTTCGTGTGGAAGAACGGCAACGTGCCGCTGTCTTTGCAGCGTTGGGAACTGCTGGGGCGGAAAGACTGGGTACCCGCGCTATAGCTGGCCGCTGGCGGCTTGTCCGAGTGCTTCAAACAGGGTCATCTGCGCCGGGGGACGCGCCTTCTCCACCAGCTTCGGCGCATCGAGCTGGAGAACGCCAGGCTGCGGGTCCAGCGTCTTGACGAAGTAGCGCGCCTTGTTCCAGCGCACGCCCAGGCGGATCAGGTCTTCGCTGCGAAGGCGCTGGAGACGGCGAACGCGCAGAATCCGTTTCGTGTTGCGGACCCCGATTCCCGGCACGCGCAGCAGAGCTTCCTTGGGAGCCTTGTTGACATCCACGGGGAAGAACTCGCGATGGCGCAGGGCCCAACCCAGCTTGGGGTCCTGTTCCAAGCTCAGGTTCGGCTCCTCGGGAGTCGTCAACTCCGAGGCGTCGAAGCCGTA
>CAYNDS010000045.1:8267-23379 GCA_964395885.1 uncultured Solibacteraceae bacterium
CAGCCAGTCCGCTTCATACAGCCGATGCTCTCGCATCAGCGGCGCTCGCTTGGCGGGAAGGCGCGGGTCGGCGTTGGGAAAGGGCGAGAAGGCTGAATAGTAGACACGCTTCAGACGGTAGTCCCGGTAGAGTTGCGAGGATTTGGCCAGGACGGCGGAATCCGGTTCCGGCGTGGCTCCCACAATCATTTGCGTGCCCTGCCCGGCGGGAAGGAACTGCGGGCGTCGTTCCTCCTTCGCCTCCTGGCGCTGCGTCTGGATGGCCTTCATGGTGCCTTCGATTTCGCCGTGAGACTTGCCGGGTGCCAACTGGACCAGTCCGGCGGGAGTGGGCAGTTCGATGTTGGCGCTGAGCCGGTCACACCACCTGCCGGCCTCTTCCAGTAAGCGAGGGGTCGCTCCGGGCGCTGCCTTCAGATGGATGTAGCCTCCAAAGCGGTGCTCCTCGCGCAGCTTGCGGGCCACCTGGATGAGTTGCTCCATCGTGTAGTCCGGGCTCTGGATGATGCCCGAACTGAGGAACAGCCCCTCGATGTAGTTCCGCTTGTAGAAGCCGATGGTGAGCGTGACCACCTCCTCCACACTGAACCGCGCGCGCGGCGTGTCGCTGGAGACCCGATTCACACAGTACTTGCAGTCGTAGATGCAGTAGTTGGTCAGCAGCAGCTTCAGCAGGGAGATGCAGCGCCCGTCGGGAGCGTAGCTATGGCAGATGCCGATCGACTCCGTGTTCCCGATGCCATTCTCCGGACGGGCACGGCGGGACCCACTCGAGGCGCAGGACGCATCGTATTTGGCGGCGTCAGCGAGAATGCGGAGCTTGGAATCCAGTTCCACGGCTAATGCGAAGAGAAGGCGAAACTTGAGTTTATCATTTGCGATCGGTGGTGAGCTGCTTCACCCGTTCCGACTCTTCGCCCAGCCATTCCGGGTGGCGCGCGGTGGCGTCGAAGTGCTGCGAGGTCTTGAAGAGTTCATACTCGCCGCGCTGTGCGGCGTCGCGCGTCCGGGCAAGCAACTGCGACACCTCTGAGCCGGGCATTGGCCGGAAGTTGGAGGCCACGCGGACGGCCTGGTCGAGCCGGTCCTGATGGTCGATTCCGGTGACGAGGGTAGCGATGTTCTGGCTAAGTGCGAAGCGGAGACACTGTTCCGCCGAGGCGGTGTTGCTTTTCAAAATCACGCCGCCGCCCATGCTCTTCATGCCGATTGCTCCGATTTGCAGCCGCGCCAGTTCGGGAAGCACGCGGTGGGTGAAGCTGCGGTAATGGGCGTCCATCACATTGACGGGCAGCTGGCAGGCATCGAACCGCATGCCATGCCGGGCCGCCTCCTGCAGCATGTACAGGTGAAGCTGCGGGTCTTTGTGACCGGTAAAGCCGATGAACCGGGTTTTGCCCGATTGCTTGGCTTCCTCCAGTGCCTCGGCTGCTCCGCCCGGTGCGAAGAAGCGGTCGACGTCTTCAAAGCGGATCAGTTCGTGAAACTGCATCAAGTCCACCGAGTCCGTCTGCAGGCGCTGCAGCGACTCGATGATTTGCGTGGCCGCGGCCTGTTTGGTACGTCCGTCGAACTTGGTCATGAGGAAGACGCTCTGCCGCTTGCCGCCGGTGAGCGCTTGTCCCATGCGGCGCTCACTTTCGCCGTCGTTGTAGTCCCAGGAATTGTCAAAGAACGTGATGCCGCGGTCGATGGCCGCGTGCATCAGCCGAATCGCCTCCGTGGGCGGCAGGCTTCGCTCCCCGATGAAGGATCCGCCCAGGCCGACCAGGGAGACCTGCTGCCCCGTGCGGCCGAGGGGGCGCTTGGGAATCTCTGCTGCGGGCGCGCCCTGTTGACTCAGAGCCCCGGCCGCCAGGAGCCCCACTACATCACGACGATTGGTGTCCATGCCCTCTAGAGGCGGGATGCCGGTACACCATTACGCCCCTTCGGCGGGAAACAACAAGAGGTCCCGGTTCTCTAGGAAGCAGGCGCACACATGCGCCGCCAGGAGGGCGAAATGAGTGAATACCGCCACACGATGGTGATTCATGCATCGGCGGACGAGGTGTTTGACTTCGTGAGCGAAGTCTCCCACATGCCGGAGTACATGCCGACCACGCTGCAGGCGGAGCGGCAGGGGCCCGATCGAGTTCGGGTGAAGGGCGAGGTTCGGGGCCGGGAGTACGACTCCGACGGATACTTGCGAGTGGATCCCAGGAGCCATCGAATGGAGTGGGGCGCCGATGAGGGCTACTATTCGGGAAATCTGCAAGTGAATGACCTGGGTGACCATTGCGAGGTGACGATCACGCTTTCCATGCGCGGAACGACGCGCTCCGGGGAGCGGCCGCCGGACGAGGCGTTTGAGGACGGGATCGAGCGTGCCCTGCGATCCATCAAGAACCACTGCGAAGGCCGTGGAGGCAAGGTGGAGTCTCCGGTCACCTCCCGGCGCAACCGAATGTAATGGCAACAAAGAAGGCGGCCCGGAAGAAGGCAGCGAAGCGGCCGGCGGCAGACAGTATGCGCTGCTGGCCCGGCTATGAAGCGGTGCCAGGCAAGGCTGCCGGCACCCAGGGCAGTTGCCGCGAGAAGCCGGCCTCACGCTCCAGCCCGAAGGAGAAGGCCGTGCAGGAGGCTCGACAGCGGGAGATCGATCAATACCAGAAAGAGCATCCAGGCGCGCCGCGCCGTGCTGCGCAAGGCAAGGCGCCCAGGAAGCGCGGACGGAAAGCGCCGCGATAGCTACCAACGGGCCGTGCTGGTGAAGCGGCCCGTTTGTTCATAAGCGAGCAGGGCCGCTTCAGAACGCCGCAGCAGTTCCGGCATCGCGTGTGGATCGATGCCTGCGCCGCCGGTGAGGCGATCATTTGCCTCCAGCAGTTCGCGGGCGGCCAGATGAAGTTCGAACTCGCCTTCGTCGGAGACGGGAAGCGGCGACACCTCGCGGTAGCCCTGCCGCAACGCGGCCTCGAGGGCAGAGCCTTCGGGGACTGAGCGAAGGGAATGCGTGGTTACGGCAAGGTCCTGAACCGGCCACCCGAGGCAGCAATCGTCAAAGTCGAACAGCGCCAGCCGGCCACGGTACCACTTTGCGTTCCAGGGGTGCAGGTCAAAGTGGAGGATACGAGGGGGTTCTCGGCGCGGCAGTTCGGCCCAAAGGCTTCCGGCACGGTGCAGGATTCGACTGAACACGGCGGCACGGGGCAACCGGTTGGGTTGGAACATCAACACATCTTCGGCGACAGATAGGCCAGCGGCGGGCAGCGGGAAGTCCCGGGCGTGCCGGTGAAGAGTCGCCATGGCGCGGCCGAGTGCGTGAAATGCCGCGGCGTCCGCGCGATTTCCGAGGTCGCTTCCCGGCAGCCACTCGTAGACCACCGCCGAGAGCCGCCGATTGAGCGGCACCGCATCGAACCACTGGATGTACTCGCCGTCACGCGCCCGCACGGGAGCGGCAAGGCGCAGGTCCGTGCCGTCGGAGAGAGCCCTGACCCAGGCCAACTCCGCGCGAAGACCGGCGTCCGTGCGGGGGGAGTTCACGTTCAGCCGAAGTGCCCAACGGTTGTCCACGCGGAAGGTGGCGTTGTAGCCGTCCTGGACCAACCGCAATCTGGTTGCGGGCGGGTCATAGGCGAGCAGAGCTTGGCGCGCGGCCGAGTGCAGTGCCCGCTTCAACTCGGATTGGCCGGCGCGGCTTGACGTTGGCTCAACTCTCGCAGG
Source organism: uncultured Solibacteraceae bacterium (assembly GCA_964395885.1). Taxonomy (GTDB): domain Bacteria; phylum Acidobacteriota; class Terriglobia; order Bryobacterales; family Bryobacteraceae; genus JAPKYZ01. Next base: position 11,976 of record CAYNDS010000045.1, read on the forward strand.
AACTCCCAGGTGTAGATCCCGGTGTTATGGCCGTCATTCCAATAGATTCGCAACGCGTAGTTGCCGACCGGCTCCACGGTGGTGATGGCCAGCCGAGGCTTGTACATCTGAAAGGGATTGGCGGCAGGCTGTTCTTGCTGATAGTTGGACCGCTGAGGAACGGTTCCGTGGGCGCCGGTGCAGGTGGCGCAGGGGCACTCGTCGCGCAAGAGGGCATTGGGAAGCTCAATGTGCAGCCCATCTTTCCAATCCAGCGAAACGCCTCGCGAGCGGGAAACGGCAATGTGTTCGGGTTCTGGTCTCATCTCATTCTGGCGACGTCGCGCACGCCCTTCACTCTTCGGATGGCGGCGAAGATCTTGTCGAGGTGTTTCTTGTCGCGAACGTCAATGGTCATGTCCACCCGCGCACCATAGTCGACGCTCTTGTGATCGCTGTGAGCCTCGAGGCTGCGGATATTGGAGCCTTCATCGGCAAGGATGGACGTGAACTGGTTCAGCAGTCCGGGCGAGTCGTCGGTGACGATGGAAACGCGCACCGTGAACAGAGACTTCGCCTGTCCGCCCCAGCGAGCCTGGACGAGACGGTCCGGCTCATAGGTCCAGGTCTGCACGTTCTTGCAGGAGCGGGAGTGGACGCTGACGCCCCGTCCACGGGTGATGTAGCCGACAATGGGCTCACCAAAAATGGGATTGCAGCACTTGCCCCGGAACGTCAGCAGGTCCGCGGCGCCATCGACAATCACCACGGCGTCCTGTTCCGGCTTGTCCTGCTTGGTCTGCGCCGGGCGAGGGTGGTCCTCTTCCGGCACCACCTGATCGGGCGCGAGTTTCGCGATCACCTGGCGCGCGGAGTACCGTCCGAAACCAAGCGCGCTCTGCAGTTCCTCGAAGCGCGCGACGCCATACTCTCGCGCAACCACGTCATACTGCGATTTGGCTACCTTCGCGAGAGAGACGCCGAGCTTCCGCGCCTCGTTCTCCAGCAGCTTTTCGCCCACCTCGATTGCCTTCTCGCGCTCATTGACGCTGAGATAGTGCCGGATCTTGGATTTCGCTTTGGACGTCTGAACGAACGCAAGCCAATCGCGGCTTGGGTTCTGCCCGGGCAGCGTTTGGATCTCCACGACATCGCCGCTTTGTAGCGTATGCTTCAGAGGCACCATCCGCCCATTCACTCGCGCGCCGCTGCAATGGTTGCCGACGTCGGAGTGCACAGCATAGGCGAAGTCGACGGGCGTGGCCTCCCGGGGCAGCACAATCACGCGCCCCTGCGGCGTGAAGACGAAGACTTCCTCGGCGGTCGCCAGGCTTCGCATGGCCTCGTCGAGAAATGCGCCGGAGTTCTGGACGTCGCTTTGCCAGGTCACGAGTTCACGAAGCCAGCCGACCCGCTGATCATCGTTCTGGGAGGGCCGCTGCCCGCGCTGCCCTTCCTTGTACTTCCAGTGGGCGGCGATTCCTTCCTCGGCGATGCGGTGCATCTCCTGCGTGCGAATCTGCACTTCGAACATTTGCCCCCGAGGTCCAATGACGGACGTGTGAAGGCTCTGATAGAGGTTCGGGCGCGGCATCGCGATGAAGTCCTTGATGCGGCCGAAAATCGGGCTCCACTCGGAGTGGATCACGCCGAGCGCCGCATAGCAGTCCTTGACGGATTCCGTGATGATGCGAATGGCGAGCAAGTCATAGACCTGCTCAATGCCGATGCGCTGTGTCCGCATCTTTTGCCAGATCGAGTAAGGACGCTTGAGGCGCGCCTGCACCACGGCGCCGATGTTTTCCGCCTTCAGCTTGTCTTCGACGAAGCTCTTGATCTCCAGCAGGAACCCTTCGCTCGCGTTGCGGTTGTGCTTGATCTTGGCGGTGATCTCGTCAAACGCTTCCGGGTCCAGAAAGCGGAACGCCCCGTCCTCCAACTCTGCCCGCACCTTTCCCATACCGAGGCGGTGCGCAATGGGACAGTAAATGTCCAGGGTCTCTTCCGCGATGCGCCTTTGTTTCTCGGGCGGAAGTGCGGCCAACGTCCGGATGTTGTGCAGCCTGTCGGCGAACTTGACCAGGATCACGCGAATGTCGGAGACCATCGCGATCAGCATCTTGCGGATGCTCTCGGCCTGACGGTCCTCGCGCGACTGGAGTTCCATCCGGCTGATCTTGCTGACGCCATCGACACACCGGACCACGTCCTCGCCGAAGCGCTTCCGGATGTCGTCCGCAACCTGCTTGCGCTCCGCCGGATTCCGGGTAGTGTCTTCCAGAACATCGTGCAGCAGGGCGACCGTCATGCAGGACAGGTCCATCTGCTGCTCCGCCAGGATGCTGGCTACTTCGACGGGATGCGTAATGAACAGGCTTTTGCCATCGGCACGCATCTGGTCGCCGTGACGGTCCCGTGCGTAGACGTAAGCCTGGTCGAGGAGGTGGAGATCTTCCTGAGGGCGGGCAGCGGCGAGCTTCGCGCGAAAGGCAGCAAAGAGTTCATCCGCGCTGCGGCGGCGCTCGTCGGCGAGTGTCGCGGCGGGCGGTTGCGAGACCGGTCCCGTGACTTGAGGAACCGTGGACATAGAAGCAAAAACGGGCGGCCAATGGCGCGCCCGTCTTTAGTGTAGCAATCGAGGAAGCCGCTACTTCATATCCTGAACGATACCGCCGGCGGCCTTCTTCTCCAAACGCTCTGCCTTGATCTTCTTGGTGGCGAGAGCCTTCTGAACCCAGTCATCGGCAACCTTCGTTTCCGACTCCCAGACAGCCTTGTCGTCGGACAGGTCCGCGTGCTGACGATGGAGGAGGTTGATGTAGGCCATGGCGTCGTCATACTCCGGATCGATCTGGAGCGCCGTTTCCAGGTGCTTCATGGCATCCTGCAGCGGGGCTTCCCACTTCGCCTTCAGAGCCTCTTTCACCTTCTTGTCCTTCAGCGGACCAGGCTCTTCCGCCTTCATGCCCATCTTGTCGCGCTCTTGCTTGTACTCGGGGTACCACTTGAGCCACGTGATGACGGCGAGGGAGTAGTGGCCGGACTTCGACTTCGGATCGGCCTCGACCAGCTTCTGGTACCACTCACGAGCTTCGTCCAGCTTGGACAGCTTGTTCTGCAGGTCCGGAATACCCTGGGCCTGGTTGTACTTCAGCGAGGCGATGGACTCGATGGCCATCGCGTTGTTCGGTTCCCGCTGGAGAACATTCTTGAACTCTTCCTCGGCCTTCTTGGCGACGTCCAGGTTCTCCGGCGACTCCGCGCCGGGGATGTACTGGTTCATGTACGCCGTGGCGAGATAGAGACGCGCCGACGAGAACTCGGGATCCAGTTCGACCGACTGGCGGAAGTGTTCGACCGCGTCGCCGTACTTGGCGCCCTTGAAGGCTTGGACGCCCTTGTTCAGGTGATCGCGAGCGCGAAGCTTCTCGCAACCAGTGGACAGGAGCGTCAGCGTCGCCGCGGAGACGGCAACGATGATGGTGCGGGAATTCGCCATGTTACCGGCCCTCCTCGACGGCCTTCGTCATCAGGCCGACTTTGTCCAGACCTGCGCCCTTGGCGATATCGATCGCACGGGCGACATACATGTAGTCGAGATCGGGATCACCCTTCACGAAGACGACGCGCTCAGCGCGGGTCTTGAAGATGTCACCGAGGCGTTCGCCCAGGTTGGCCTCGAGGACCGGTTCCTGGTTGAGCTTCATTGACTTGTCCTTCTCGATCACGATCACCACCGTACGGTCCTGGCTCGGATCCGGCGGGGGCGCATTCGGGGGAGGCGGCTGGGGCACCAGCGCTTCCAGGCCCTTCGGCGTGAGCGGGGTGATGACCATGAAGATGATCAACAGCACCAGCAGCACGTCAATCAGCGGAGTCATGTTGATATCGGCGCGCGCTCCGCCGCCGCTACCGCCCACTGCCATTGCCATAGTTCTTGCTCCTTAGGTTCCTCTTGGTCCGCGAAACGCTACTGGCCTACGCCCATCTCTTTGGCTTTTTGATCCTGCTCCGTGAGGAGCCCCAACTGATCGACGCCGGCAGCACGCAGGTTGTCGACCACGTCAACGACCCGCTCATACTTGGCACGGGTATCGGCCTGGATAAACACCGTCTTGTCGAGCTTGCTGGTGAGCAGATCCTTCACCTTGGCCGGCAACTGGTCCGGCGGCATTTTGGTGGTCTTCAGAAAGACGCTGCCATCGCGGGTGATCGAGATCAGAACGGCGTCATCCTTGTCGGCGTCCTGCATCGCGATCGGATTCTTGGTCTTCACTTTCTCCACGGTGACACCCTTGGACAACATGGGCGTGATCACCATGAAGATGATCAGCATCACCAGCATCACGTCCACCATGGGGGTGACGTTAATGTCGTTGACGACGCTGGGTGCAGTCTGCTTTTTCTTAGACATCGGCTTGCTCCTTTACGAGGCTCCGCCAGCCGCCGTCATTCGTCCTGATCGAAAGCGGGGCGCCCACCAGCCCGTGTCGGCGGGCGCCGCGCAAGTACTCTCACGAGAAAACGGCGATCGCCGAAACTACTTACCGACCTTCCGCGACTTCTTGATGAAGTAGTCGATCAGCTCCGAGCTGGAGTTGCCCATCTCGATGTTGAACGCTTCGATCTTGTTGGTGAAGTAGTTGAACATCATGACGGCCGGAATCGCGACGAACAGTCCGATAGCGGTGGTAACCAGCGCTTCGGAAATACCGCCCGCCACCGCGCCGAGACCGGTCGACTTTTCGGTCGAGATGCCCTTGAACGCGTTGATGATGCCGACGACGGTTCCGAACAGACCGACGAACGGACCGGTGGATCCGATGGTGGCCAGCGAAGAAACGCCGCGCTTCAATTCCGCCTGAACGATCGCCTCGGCGCGCTCGAGAGCGCGGCGCGAAGCCTCGATCTCCTCGCCCGAGATGTCATTCGATACCTGGTGCGCGCGGAACTCCTGCAAGCCGGCCACGACCACCTTGGCCAGGTGCGACTTCTTGTAACGATCCGCGATCTTGATCGCCTCATCGAGCTTGCCTTCGCGCAGCGCGCCGGCGACGGCCGGAGCAAACTGCCGCGACTGCGCGCGAGCTGCGTTGTACAGCATGAGGCGATCGATCATGACGCCGATCGACCACGCCGACATGATGAAGAGGATGATAACGACCGCCTTAGCGAGCCATCCCATCTGATTCCACATCGAGATCGGGTCGAACGCGATGCCGCCTTCCTGGAGGAACAAGAAGGCCATATTCTGCAAAGTCAGAAACATTGTTGCTTTCTCCTGAGAGTTTGACGAACTTCCCTAAACTTCCGCGCTTACGGCGCCTGGGTTACCAATACTACTTGCCTTACTGACTCAACGTGAAGTTCACGTCGATCTGGGTGATGACCTCCACGGGCTCGCCGTTGAGCAGTGTCGGCTGGTACACCCACTGCTTCACTGCTTCCGTCGCCGACTGCACCAGCAGCGGGTGACCGGAAATCAACTGAAGATTCTGAATCGTGCCGTCCTTGCCAATGATCGCCGTGAACTTCACCGCGCCCTGAATACGGGCCTGCTTGGCCAAAGGCGGATACACGGGCTTGGGCTGACGGACGAGCTTGGCGGACTGCACGTTGCCGCCGACGCGGATGCGCTCCGGAGCCTTCGGCTTCTCGACAGCCTTGGGCGGGGGCGGAGGAGGCGGAGCCGCATTCGGGATACCGCCGATGATGCCACCGAGAACGCCGCCACCCACACCGCCGGGAACGCCACCCGGAACGCCACCGGCCACACCGGCCGAAGCCACCGGAGGAAGATCGTCTTCCTTGATCATCGCGACGTCTTTCGGGATCGTCTTCGGCGCCATCAGGCGGTTCTGGTCAAACTGGCGCGGAGCCACCTTCACGACTTTCACCGGGGCAGGAGCAGGCGGAGGCGGGGGAGGAGGAGGCGGCGGCGGAGCCACCAGAGACGCCGAAAGCTGAGCCATCGGCAGCGCCTCAAAGTAGATCAGCGGAATGATCACCAGGATCGCCATCAGGGCGACCTGCGTAATCAGCGAGATGACCAGCGATGACGCTCGCTGCGTTCTGCCTTTGCCGTCTTCAATCAACGATTGCTCAAACATGTCCTGCCACCTTTTCCGCCGGATCGATCCGGCTTGGTCTTTACCCCTTGATGGACTTCTTCGCTGCCGTCGCGGCCACAGGCGCCGTCGCCTGGCCCGCTTTCCGGCTCACCGCAAAGTTTTGCCAGAATATCAAAATCGGACTCGCGATAAAGATCGACGAGTAGGTTCCCACCAAAATTCCCGCTACCAGCGCAAACGAAAATCCGTTCAGCACGGGACCGCCGAATAGCCACAGAGCTACCGCAGTCAAGAACGTCAGACCCGAGGTCAGAATGGTCCGGCTGAGCGTCTGGTTGATACTGGCATTCACCAGCGACTCAAACCCTTCTCGTCGCGTCAGCCTCAGATTCTCCCGGATCCGATCGAAGACGACAATCGTGTCGTTCATCGAATAGCCCACCAGTGTCAGCAACGCGGCCACGACGGTGAGGTCAATCGGCTTATTGAAGATCGAAAACAAACCCAGCGTGATGATGGTGTCATGTAACACCGCCAACACCGCCGCAAAGCCGTAGACGAATTCGAAGCGGAAGCCAATATACACCAGCATCCCTGCCAAAGCCAAGAGGGTTGCGCGAATCGCCTTTCCACGCAGCTCTTCGCCCACCTTCGGCCCCACCACTTCCACACTGCGAACAGCGAAGCCGGAGAGGAACGCCTCCTGCTTGAACGCCGCCACAACGGCGTCCGTTACACCCGGCACCGCCTTCAGCTCATCGAAGGACCGGATTAATCCGGAGCGCGGCGGCGTGTTGCGATAAGCCAGCACGGCCTTCATCAGATCCTGCAACTGCTGCTCGGAGAGGGGCACGCCCGCGCGCTGCAGCGGCCCGCGCAAGCGCTCCGCGAGCGCCGCCGCACCCGAGTTATGGAAGTCGATCCTGCCCGCGGCGCCCGCGCCAAAGACAGAGTCCAGAGTTTGAATCATCAGCCCGCGGGCCGCTTCGAGATCCCTCTCGCCCTTGAGCTCGGTACCGATTTGAACCTCGTTTACGCTGGAAGTGACTTCCTGTACCGTGATCTCTCCCGGGATCTTCTGGGCCACCGCCGCTCGAATCCGATCGACCTGCGGCTTGTCGGCGAACTTCACGGACATCATGGCTCCGCCCTTGAAGTCGATACCGTACTCCGGGCCACCCTTCACGACGAGACTTCCAATGCCCACGGCCGTCAACGCCAGAGAGGCGATGATGAACGGCCACTTCTTGCCGAGGAAGTCGAAGTTTGTGTTCTTGAATAACTCCATTGCTCACTCAAGCGGCTCGAATTTCGTATCCGAGTTTGGGCCTGTCGGCGGATACCAGTTTAGACACCAGCTTCTCCGCGCAGGTTCCCGGCCGCCTGCCCTTTCAGATGCTCAGCGCCGCAACCTGCTTTTTGCCGGACAACTCCCAGTCGAAGATCACCTTCGAAACAAACACTGCGGTAAACACGTTGGCCAGTAGACCGATGACGAGTGTTACGGCGAAGCCCTTCACTGCGGTGGTTCCGAAGATGAAGAGGAACGCACAGCTAACCACAGTCGTGACGTGCGTGTCAACGATGGTCCACCAGGCCTTGCTGAATCCGGCCTCGATCGCCGCCGGGACAGCCTTGCCACCGCGCAACTCCTCGCGAATTCTTTCAAAAATCAGGACGTTGGAGTCGACGGCCATGCCGATCGTGAGAATGATTCCCGCGATGCCCGGCAGCGTCAGCACGGCTCCAAAATAGCTGAGTGCCGCAATAAGGATGACGGCATTCAGAATCAGCGCCAGCGTGGCATTCACGCCGCTCTTTTTGTAGTAGACCAGCATCACCAGAACGACGGCGATCAGACCGATGACGCCGGCGCGCAGACCCTGCTGAACCGAGTCGGCGCCCAGCGATGGACCGACCGTGCCCTCGTACAGATAAAGAATCGAGGCCGGCAGAGCGCCCGCGCGAAGCACCAGCGCCAGATCCGACGCTTCCTGCTGCCCGAAGGCGCCCGTGATCCGGCCCTGATCACTGATGCGGCTTTCGATCGTCGCCACGCTCCGCAGCTGATTGTCCAACGCAACGGCCAGGCGCTTGCCGATATTGGCTTCCGTGAACCGCTCAAACTTGCGCGCGCCATCCTGCGACAGCACGAAGCCGGTCTCCCAGCGACCGGTGGTCTGATCCTGCGATGCGCGCGCGTCGCGAAGATCGCGACCGGTGATCACCGGGATCCGTGTCAGCAGATACCATGCGTCGCCACCGGAGTTCGGCTCACCCGCGCGGGCCGGTTGCCGGGCCAGTTTCGTGTTCAGCGGCAGGACTCCGCCGAACTGCGCCAGCGCCTGCTCCCGGCTGCTGAACGGTCCTTCGCGAACCTCGCTGATCTCCAGCATCGCAGCCGTTTGCAGAATCTGCTTCACGCGCGCGGGATCATCCACGCCCGGCAACTGCACCAGAATCTCAGCCTCTTCTTCCGTGCGGCCACTCTGCTGCACGGTGGCTTCCGCCAGACCCAAGCCGTTGATTCGATTCTCGATCGTGTTCATCGCGCGCTGCACCGTGTCCTTGCGCAGCATGATGGCCTCGGTCGGCTTGATGTTGAGCCGGTAGTCGCTGGAGTTCACCGCGGTCAGGCTCCACTGGGGAAACTGCTCGGTCACAACGCGGCGGAAGTCGCCGGCCTTATTCACGTCGACGCCCTTGATGGTGACCTCGATGTTTCCGGCTTCCGAAATCGAAGCGGGTTCATTGCGGTCAAGAGCGGCATAATTCACGCCGGCGGCGCGCAGACTCTCGCGCAGGCGCTCGATCACCTGATCCGCTTCACTCTTGAAGGCGTCCTGCACCTGCACCTGCAGCATCAACTGGCTGCCGCCCCGCAGATCCAAACCCAACTTGATATTGCGATCCCAGTTGGCGACCAGCTCGTCCTTGCTTTTCGGCAAGCCGATGATGCCGTAAAGGCAGGCCAGCACAATCGCGAAGATAACGACGACTTTAAACCTCAAATTCGACATGAATTCCCTTCTTCAGGCCTAGCTGGACTTTGGAGCGATCAGCGACACGACCGCGCTGCGCGTCACCAGCAGCTTCACATTGTCCGGCTTCAAGCGCAGTGTCAGCGTCTCGTCTTCGGCATTCATCGCAAAGATCGTTCCGATCAAGCCGCCGCTGGTCACCACTTCATCGCCCGTCTTCAGGCTCTCCAGCATTTCCTTTGTCTGCTTCTTCTGGCGCTGCATGGGCAGGTAAAGCAGAAAGTAGAAAATGGCGAAGATCAGGAGAACAGGCAGGAAGGATAGAACCGGGTTGGGCGCTTGCTGCTGGAAGGCAATGAGGCCGGGACTGAGCATAAGGAGGCCGATTTCGTACTCGATTTCAGGAAGACCGAAAACTTCTCAGAAGCTGTGGAAAATCCCCAAGTACGATAGACTCTCGCATCCGCCGGGCGATGTCAAGGTAATGGCGGAGGTTGTGTGTCGTCGCCAGGATCGAAAACAGGATTTCGCCAGCCATAAACAGGTGCCGCAAGTAGGCCCTCGAGAAATTCTGGCAGGTGTAGCAACCGCAGTTGGCATCCAGCGGTTCTGGGTCGTCCTGGTACTGACTTTGCTTAATCGAAACCTTGCCGCGCGATGTGAAGAGTGTTCCGTTGCGGGCGTTTCGTGTCGGCATCACGCAGTCCATCATGTCGATGCCGCGCGCGACGTACTCCGGCAGTTCCTCCGGCAGACCCACCCCCATGACATAGCGGGGCTTTCCGGCAGGCAGCAGCGGCGCGGTCACCTCGGTCATTTCCAGCGAAAGCTCGCGCGGCTCGCCGACGGACAGTCCGCCAATGGCATAGCCGGGTGCATCCAGTTCCACCAGTTGCTCGGCACAGGCGCGGCGCAGGTCGGCATGCATGCCGCCTTGGACAATCGGGAATAGGGCGTGCCGTCCGGACTGCTCCGCCCGCGGACCGCGATAGTGCGCGAATGCCTCTCGCGCCCACTTCACCGTCCTCCAGGTGGCCCGCTCCACTTTCTTGCGCGTCTCCGGGTACGGCGGACACTCGTCCAGCACCATCATGATGTCGCTGCCGAACGCCAGTTGCACGTCGACCGTGGACTCAGGCGTGAACAGATGCCGGGAGCCATCCAGGTGCGATTGGAAGGTCACGCCCTGATCGGTAATCTTGCGCAGCTTCGATAACGAGAAGACCTGGAAGCCGCCGGAGTCCGTCAGGATCGCCCTGGGCCACTGCATGAATCGATGCAGACCGCCCAGGCGCGCAATCCGTTCATGTCCGGGACGCAAAAACAAGTGGTACGTGTTGGCGAGAATGACCGGAGGATCGACCTCGCCCAGAAGGTCCCGCGGCGTGAGGGCCTTCACCGTCGCCTGCGTGCCCACCGGCATGAAGATGGGCGTGGGGATGTCGCCGTGGGGTGTGCGGATGCGGCCGGCCCGCGCGCCCGTGTGCGGGCACACCGCTTCCAGTTCAAAGAAACTCACTGCGGGTTTGTCACCAACAGGCCGGAAATTCCAACCTCCTCCCGGCGAGCCAGACTGAGAATCGGGCCGGCAAATTCACGAGGACGCTCCAAAATCGAGACGCAGTGACGGCCGATGTCGTCCGCCGTCAACCATTCCGGTTTCGCCGTTTCCCGATTGAACCGGGTGTTCACGATCGTCTGGATCAGAAGCTCCCGCACATACGCCTGACCGGAAACCTCGCCGGCAATCACGCGGAACATCATGCGCAACGCCGCCTGGCCCATCGAGATATGGCCAAAGTTCGGCCACACGAAATCCGCGGAACCACCGCCCATCGCCAGATACACGCCACCCTTGCGGAGAACCGGAATGAAGGTGCGGGCCGCAATGAAGTGCGCCACCACGTTGCCGTCAAGAACATCGGTCAGCCACTGCGCGGATTGGTCAATCAGCCGCCGCCCATCCTGGCGCGGAGCATTCAGGCTGACCACCACCGCATCCAACTCGCCGAATTCCTGCAAGACCCGGTCGCGCAGCAGAATGGCCGCGCGCTCGGTACCCACGGTGCCCGTAATCGCGCGCAATGATCCGGCGCCCTGTATCGCCGCCAGTTGCGGAAAGTGCACTTCGGTTCGGGCAACGGCGATCACGCGATGTCCGGCCGACACCATCTGCTCGGCAACGCCAAAGCCCACGCCACCGGACGCACCAATGATCAGGGCATTCATCGCAATTCCTCGACCAGCACTTGCCGCAATTGCGAATACTGTTCCGCGGCGCCCGAAATCCGCGCTCTCAGCCGCCCTTCACGGTCCAGCACCGCCAGATAGGCGCGCTTGTCGTCGTTCACGCCGAAGCGCGCCCGCCAGAGC
>CAYNDS010000045.1:23389-23695 GCA_964395885.1 uncultured Solibacteraceae bacterium
AGCTTGTCTTCCTTCGTTGCCGCCACGAAGCGAGGAAGCATCTTCGAAGGAACATCCTTCCGCATTCCGGAACGGATCATGCCGCGTACAAACGATGGAGCGCTTTCAATCGAGGCCACCTGAAAAATCAGGACGCGGTCTCCAAAGTCGCGGTCCACCATGGTCATCAACGCCCGCAGCGGCGCGCCGGACGCCTGCGAGAAACCGAAACCGACCACAGCCACTTTGCCGCGCGCGTCGTCCGGCAACGTCACCACCGTGTCCGCCAGCGACTTCTCGCGAAGCGAGGGGAATGCCGATCCGGGC
>CAYNDS010000046.1:0-23537 GCA_964395885.1 uncultured Solibacteraceae bacterium
CGCGTCATCTGGTGGCTTCACACGGCCGCGCTGCTGATCTTTCTGCCGTTGATTCCGCACACCAAGCACCTGCACCTGATTCTGAGCCCGGCAGCGGTCTTCCTGTCCCGCGGCGGCTTCTCGAAGATCCCGAAGCTTGAGGGCGACGAGGACTTCGGCCTGGTGAACGGCAAGGATCTCACGCAAATCGTCTCCCTGCAGGCCTACTCCTGCGTCGAATGCGGCCGCTGCACAGAACACTGCCCCGCCTCCAACACGGGCAAAGAGCTGAACCCGAAGGAGATCATTCTCGGCGTGCGGCGCTACCTGAACGAGGCCGGGCCGGGCTCTGAAGAGCCGATCATCGGAAAGTACAACTCCCAGAAAGCGGCGTTCCAATGCACCACCTGCGGCAGCTGCGAGTTTCAGTGCCCGGTGGGCATTGAGCACCTGCCGGTGATCGTCGGCTTGCGCCGCGGACAGGTGAATACGGGCGAGTGGGACGACGATTACGGGAACAAGCTTTTCCTGAATCTGGAGCGCAACGGGAATCCGCTCGGAATGGCCGCCAGCGAACGGGACAAGTTTATCCAGAAGCTGGCGCTGCCGATCTACGACGGAACGCAGGAGTATTGCCTGTGGCTCGGCTGCATGGGCGCCTACGACCCCAAGGGGCGCGAGATCATCGGCAGCCTGGTGGAGGTGATGCGCTATTTGAACGTCACCTTCGGCGTGCTGAAGAAGGAACGCTGTACGGGCGACGCCGCCCGGCGCCTTGGCAATGATCTGGCCTTCACCCAACTGGCGGAGCAGAACCTGGAACAGATCCGCGCCGCCCAGCCCAAGAAGATGATCTCCATCTGCCCGCATTGCGTGCGCACGATGACAGAGGACTGGAAAGAGGCCGGCGAGACCCCCGCGGTCGAGCATCACAGCGTCTTTCTGGCCAGGATGAAGGACCGGCTTCCTGCCGCCGCGAACGGAACGATCGTGTTCCACGACCCCTGTTACCTGGGCCGCTACCAGAACATCTACGACGAACCCCGGCAGGCAGCCGCGCTGGGCGGCACGGTCATCGATCCGCCGCGCGCACGCGAGCGCTCCTTCTGCTGTGGTGCGGGCGGCGGTCTGGCGTTCCTCGGCGAGGAGGAAGGATCCCGAGTCAGCGAGACGCGCGCCCGGGAGCTGGTCGAGACCGGCGCCACCACCGTCGCCGCCGCTTGCCCATTCTGCAACACGATGTTCCGTGACGCGTTGGTGCAGGTCTCCGGTGCGGCCGCCCCGCCGCAGTTGCTCGACATCGCGCAAATCGCCGCCGCGAATCTTCCCAAGCCCGCCTCACCCGCCCGCGAAGCGGTCTAGGACCGGCAGCGAGCCGGCGCGGAACGGGTTCCGGTCGGACGGTTGCGCCCGATCTCGTTACCGCGCGGGCGCCGGTGCGACGGAGCCCTCGGCGCGCCGAGGCTGCGCGCTCTGACGTGCAAGACTGTCGGCGATCATCCGTGCCAGGCCCAGCCCGCCGGCTTGCGCCATCACCTGCGCGAACTGTTGTTCGGCGTGCTCCATCAGGCTCTCCGACGATGCATCCTCGCCGGTTCCCATCCAGCCCTTGCCCTCGCCGCGCATGCTCTTGAGCATCTGCGTCAGCAGGATCGACTCGAACTGCCGCGCCGATTCGATGATCCGCTCAGGAGAGTCCCCGGCCTTGGGCGTCGCCAATGCCGGCGTCAAGAAACGGTCCGGAACACCAATCAACGGACTCATCAGATCACCTCCAGGATGGCGTCGATGGCGCCGGCGGCCCGCAGGTTCTGCAGGATCGCAATCACGTCGCGCGGCGTCGAGCCAATCGACTGCAGCGCGCGCACCAGTTCCTCGATCGTGGCGCCATTCTTCAGAACCAGATGCCGCGACTTCTCTTCTTTCACGCCCACCTGCTGGTTCGGCACCACTGTTGTGCGGCCGTCGGAAAATGGCGCGGGCTGTGAGACGTCGAATGTCGTCTGCACCTCCACCGAGAGCGTTCCGTGCAGGATCGCCACCGGCGTGATGCGGACCTCCTTGCCCATCACGATCGTGCCGGTCCGCTCGTTGACGATCACGCGGGCCGCGCGGTCGGTTTCGACCGACAACAGTTCGACACCGGCCAGGAAGTCCGTCGGCCGTGCCATCCATTCCTCCGGCGTATCGATCGTGACCACGCCGGAATGCTCGGCCGCGGCCACGCGCTGCGGCGGCTGCGCGAAGCTCTTGTTGATCGCCTCGGCAATCCGGGACGCCGTGACAAAGTCGGGCTGTCGCAGTTGCAGCCGGATCCGCTTGCCGGGCAGCACCGAGGGTGCCGCTTTCTCGACGATGGCCCCGCTCGGAACGCGCCCGGCGGTGGGGTGGTTAACGGTCTGCTGCACCGCGTTGTTCCGCCCGGCGACGAAGCCTGCCGTCAGCACCGGACCCTGGGCGACCGCGTACACCTGCCCGTCGGCGGCCCGCAGGGGCGTCAGGATCAGCTGCCCGCCCTGCAGATTCGAAGCATCGCCGATGGCCGAGACCTGTACGTCGATCTTTCCGCCCGGCTGCGCGAACGCCGGCAAGTTGGCCGTCACCATCACGGCCGCCATGTTTCGCACCAGGATCGCCGTCGCGGGCACCTGCACGCCCATCCGTTCGAGGAGGTTCGTGAGACTTTGGGAGGAAAAGAAGGTCTGGCGCTTGTCGCCGGTTCCATTCAGTCCCACCACCAGGCCGTAGCCGATCAGCTGGTTCTCCCGAACCCCCTCGATCGTGACCAATTCCTTCAGGCGCGAGACGGGCCGGGTCTCAGCCGACCATCCGATGCGCGCCAGCAGGAGGAAGCAGAAGAGCGTTCGCATAGTTCAGAAGGGAAGCAGTCCGAGCAGCAGCCGGTACAGGAAGTTCGGCCGCCGCAGTTGGTCACCCACGACACCGCGGCCGTCGATCCGGATCTCCATCTGCGCCACCCGGTCCGAGGCGATGGTGTTGCGGGGCGTCACGTCATTCCAGCGGATCACCCCACGGATCGTCACCCGCTGCTTTTCGGAGTTCGCCTGCACGTCTTTCGTCCCCTCAACAACCAGGTAGCCGTTCGGCAAAACATCCACCACGCGGGCGGAAAGCGTCGTTGTCAGGGTATTGGAGCGGCTGGTGCTGCCCTGTCCTTCCAGTTCCGACGACCCGGAGAGATTCGCCAAGTCCGTCAGGCCCGGGGCCCGCCGAGGACCTGCAAGGCTGGTGATCCCGGCGCGGGCGCTCGAGGATCGCGAACCGGTGGTTGCCCCGCGATTCACCGCGTTCGCCCGATCGTTCACGAGAATGGTGACCAGGTCCCCCACCTCGGCCGCGCGCAGGTCACGCGAGAGATCGCCGTATCGGCCACGGGCCACGTACAGCGAGCCCGGACTCGGTTCATTCTCCGCCCCCAGCGACTTGGCGGCAGCGACATACTCTTCGAGTGGCGTCGGCGGTGGCGGCTTCTTCGGCTTCTTCTCCGCCCGTGCGTTCCACCCCGCCAGCAGCAGCAGCAGCGTCACGGCCCAGATGGACCGCTTAGTGGATGGCATCGGATTGCTCCACCCGCGCCTGCTTCGGTCCCGTCACCACGGCGCCGAAGCGCCGCCCAGACTCCGGATTTCGCAAGACGATTCGTTCCCCCCGTCGCCCACCGCTCTCTGCCTTGGCCGCAACGCGCAGGACGGCAGCTCCGGCGGCCGCCTCGACCGCCACGGCATCGCCCGGCACCACCTCCCGTACCCGCCGCAGCAAGGGTCGCGAGACCACCTGCCCCTCGGCAATCGGGCGCGCGGCCAGAAATCCGGACGCTTCCGCCGGCCGGTGGAAGCCCATCTCGGCACCCGGAGTCACGCGTCGAGTCTCGACGCGAAGCGCCTCGTCGCGCACGATCTCGCCCGCCGCAATCGGCCGGGCGGCGACCAGCAGTTCCTGTTCCACGGACACCTTCGCCAGGGCCCACACCGGAAAGCGGCTGCTTCCGGTGCCGACAATCTGGCCTCGAATCAGACTGGGCCGCTCGGGATCGCCGCCCGCTCGCGGCGCGAAGCGGAGGTCACCAATCGGCACCGGCCCCCCGCTGAACTCCATCACCTCGATGCGCGTGGAGGGCGGGAACGCGTGGCGCAGCGCCGTGGCGACCTCCGCCCGCTCCAGCAGCCGCGCGGGCCGCTCGACGCAGATGCCCGGCGTGGTCTCGCTTGCAACCCCCAGCTTTGTTCCAAACTGCCGCACCTGCTCGGCCGTCACCACGCGCCGGACGCCGAACCGGGGCGCATAACCGAAGAAGGCTTCGGCCGGAGCGCTTCCGAAGGCAGCCCACCGCGTCGCCAGATGGCGCGCTTCGATCCGCTCGGATTCGACCAGCAGGCATCCGGCATAAGACGCAAAGAGAACTCCCGCGACGCTCATTTCGGGCTACCGGCCTAAATTGTTCACTTGCTGGTACATCTCGTCGGCCGCCTTGACGACCTTCGAGTTCGCTTCATAGGCCCGCTGGCTGATGATCAGATTGATAAACTCCTCGACGATGCTCACGTTGGAGCCTTCGGTGTAGCCCTGGAGCAGCGACCCGAGACCTTCCTGCCCGCCGGGCAGCCCCACGGTCGGCTCACCCGAAGCATCGGTCGGCAAGTAGAGATTGCGCCCGATCGAGTTCAGACCGGCCGGGTTGGTGAAGTTGGCCAACTGAATCTGGCCCGCCAGCTGCGACGCCGTCTGCCCAGGGATCAGAAAACTCACGGTCCCGTCGGCGCCGATGGTCACGCTTTGCGCTTCCGGCGGAACCGTAATCTGCGGTTCCAGCGGGTCGCCTTCCGAAGTCACGATGTTCCCGTCGCGGTCCAGCTGAAAGACACCGCCCCGCGTGAAGGCCACCTCGCCCGTCGGGCGCCGGACCTGAAAGAAGCCGCGGCCCTGAATCGACAGATCGAGCGGGTTGTTCGTCAGGGTCAGGTTGCCCTGCGAAAAGATCACCTCGTTGGCGACCGGCCGCGCTCCCAGACCGAGTTGCAGCCCGCTCGGAACGATGGTCTGCGCCCCGGCAGCCGCGCCCGGCTGAACGAAGTTCTGGTAGAGCAGGTCCTGAAACTGCGTCTTGCGCATCTTGAAGCCCGCCGTATTCGCGTTGGCCAGATTGTGCGCGATCGTGTCCACGTTCATCTGCTGGGCGTTCATTCCGCTGCCGGCAGAAAACAAAGCTCGAATCATACTCCTCGATCTCCCTGAGCCGACACCCTAGGCTGTCGGCCGTGCCACGTCTTCGATGGCCCTGCGGCTCATCTCCCCGTTCAGCGCGACGGCGCGGTTCAGCATTTCAAACTGCCGCATTACGTTGACCAGCCGGACGGCGCTTTCGGCGGAAGCGGCATTCGATTGCTCCAGGCTTCCCTGGTGCACCTCCGCCCCCCGCGCTTCTATCGGCTGAGGCGAGGACCAACTGAAGTAGTTGCCCGGAATTTTTTCGTAGCCGGCCGTCGCCATCTCAAAGACCATCAGCCGGCCGAGCGGCACTCCGCCCTGCGTGATCGTCCCGTCGCGCGCCACCTGAAAGTCCTGGCGCGGGTCGATCCGCACCGGCTGGCCCTGTGCGTTCCGCGTCGCCACTTCATAGCCTTCCGGCGTCGTCATCCGTCCCGCCGTCGAGACGCGAAACGCCCCCGCTCGCGTAAACAGGGCTCCGTTCGGGCCTTGCGCCGAGAAGAACCCCTTGCCCGCGATCGCAAAATCGGTCTGGCTGCCGGTCGGCGTGAGCGGCCCTTGCGCAAAGTCCGTCCAGCGGCCCTCAATGTTGGGCGACGGACCGGACTCGGCTTCGGCCGCGTACTCCCGATAGAGCTCCCGGTCCGCCTTAAAGCCGGGCGTGGAGGCGTTCGCCATGTTGTGAGCAATCAGGTCGAGCGCTTCGCTGCGAGCGCGCAGGCCCGAGGCGGCGAGAATGGTGATCGAATCCACACCAGGCGCAATGCATCTGTCGTGCCAAAGCGAAAAAAAGATGCAAGCCGCTGAGAACAGAAGCGATAAGGCAGACAAGGAAGGGTTCGCGGTCCGCCAAGATTTTGGCGCGCAGCACGGGAATCGACAAAACCGTGTCGCCCCCTCTCCCCGTTTCCCTCTCTCTTTTCAGACACTTGCCAATTTGGCACGGTGGGTGCAATTGCGCACGGCGTGACTCAACCGTCCGGACCGCCACCCTTGCTCGCGCCCGCCTCGCAACCGCCCCAATCTGGCCGGCCCGCCGCCCCACGCGCTCGCGTGGCACCCTTCCGCGCTTCTCTTGATCAGGCCCTTGACCGTCCCGCAGCGCCGGACCGGCCGCCTTCGGCCGAGCGCCCGGCCGCCGCCGAGGCCTCCACACCCGGTGCGGCGCGGTCACGGCGGACCGGCTCGGCGCCATCTCCGCCGGCGCAGACAGAACCCGCCGCAAGCGGCGAGGCACCATCGTCGCCGGAGGCGCCCTTCTGGACCATGACCGCAATCGCCTATCTGGTGCCCCCACTGGAGAAACCGCCCGTCGCGCCGGACTGGGCGATGGGCGCGGCCATGGCACCATCCGCGCCAACGGCCCCGCTCGCCGCCCCGGACGAGACCATCGACCCAGTCGCGGCACTTCCGCCCGCAGAGGCCTTGGCCCAACCCCTTTCCGCGATTCCAGAGGCCGAGGCGCTGCCCGAACTGGCGACCGAGACGGCGCTGACGGAGCTGGCCCGCCGGGGGCCGCCTGCGGGTACCGCCACGGGAAGCACGGTCGCGGAGACGGATGAGGACGCACGGGCTCAGACCGGTGAAGCCGCCACGCTCCCGCCTGCCGGCCGCAACGACCTGCTCGAACCGAACGCCACGGCAGCCACGGCCGCGCCGCCTCCGGCAGTGGCGTCTGGCGCAAGGCCGGACCATGCTCCGTTGCCCGCTGCGGGCCCTGTCGACAGCCTGCGGCCACCGGCGCCGCCGTCCGCTCTGGCGCGAAAGGAAGGGGACCGGACGGGCGATGCACGCGAGAATCGCCTGCGCGCGGGTGGTCCATTTGAATTCCCGCGTGCGGCCACGCTGCCGCTCGCCTTCCGGTTTGAGGCAGCGCCGAAGACGGGCGCTGCCTCCGCGCCATCCTTCGATCCGGCGTCGAAGCCGACCGCTGCCCTGCCCGGGGCTGATCCCGCAGTGGGGCCCGAAGCCGCGACTTTGCCCGGAGCGGAAGCCACTGCGCCGGTCGATGGGCCGGCCGAGACGGCGCAGACCGCCGTCCGCTCTGCGCTGGAGAACCCGAACGCACGCGGGGAGGCGCGCCTCGAAGCTGCCGCGCGCCGCAAGGAAGCCTCCGAAGAGCCGCCGTCCGAGACTCTGGCCGCGATGAACTCCGGCAGTGGGCGAGCTTCTTCCGGCGCACCGGTCGAAACCGCGCAGCGCACTCCTGCGGCCGGTCCGTCGCGAGTGGAAGCACCTGCCCCGGCAAGCGCGGTTGCGTCCCCGCCGGAGCCGCCGCCAGCCGCCGCCAGCGGACCGAAACAGCTGGCCGTGCGCGTCGAAGCACCACCGTCGTCCAGCCCGAACGCACCGGAGACTCGCGCCGCGGCCGTCGAAATTGTCGCCGCGCAGCGGGGCTCGACCGTACAGGTGGCGCTGCATTCTGCCGATCCCCTGGTCACGGCCGAAATCCGCGCCCACGCGCCGGAACTGGCCGCGCGGCTGGAGCGCACGGGCTGGGAAACAAGCGGCATTCCGGGCGCGCCCCGGACCGAGACCGTCGCATCGCTGCAGGCAAGCGACGGAGCACGCAATCAGGACCGGGAGCAGTCGCCCGGCGAACGGGGCCAGCAGCAGTCCGGCCAGCAGCAGCAGCAGAATCCGCGCCGCCAGCCGTTTGACTGGTGGGGCCAATGGCAGCAGCAGGATCTCGGCTCGAATTTCGAGCCCACGAAAGGATAACGAATGACAACCAATCCAACCGCCGCGGCTCAGCCCTGGTTTGACCTCAGCAAGGCGCCCGCCAAGGTAGGCGGCGGAGCCACCACGGCCGGTTCCCCGAACCTTCAGGCGGATCCGACGGCGACCAAGCAGATGTTTCTGCAACTGCTCGTCGCCCAGCTGAAAAACCAGAACCCGCTCAACCCGGCCGACGGCACCGAGTTCCTCGCGCAGCTCTCGCAGCTCACTGGAGTGGAGCAGATGGTGAGCATGAACCAGGAACTGGCGGCCATTCGCAAGGCATTGACGCCGGAAGCCGCGCCGCAAACGCCGCCGGCCGGAAACTAGCCGACGAAGCGCGCAAATTCGCCTTCTGATCTTAAAGGAGCCTCACAATGTTCACTTCTTTCTCGACCGCCCTGTCCGCCCTGTCCGCGCATGCCACGGCCGTGGACGTGGTCGGCAACAATCTGGCCAACCTCAACACGCCGGGCTTCAAGGCAAGCACGGTTTCCTTTGCCGACCTGGTGACGCAGTCGCTTGGCGCCGGGCTCGGCGAAACGCAGGTCGGATTCGGCGTGGCCCGCCCGGTCACACTGCGCTACTTCTCGCAAGGCGCGATCCAGGCCTCCTCCGGCCCTCTGGATGCGGCCGTTCAGGGTGACGGCTTCCTGGTCGTCAAGGACCCGAGCAACAGCCAGCTCTATACTCGCGGCGGAAACCTGGTGGTCGACAAATCCGGCAATCTTCTGACGGCCAAGGGCTATCGCGTCCAAGGCTGGTCGGCCGGAATCGGCGGCCTGAACACGAACGGCGCCATCGGCGACATCGTCGTTCCGGTCGGCACGTTGCGCGAGCCTTCGGCGACGACCAACATGAGCTTCGATCTCAATCTGAACGCCTCCGGGGCCACCGGCGACCAGTTCTCGACCTCGATTGAGGTGTTTGACTCGCTCGGCGTGTCGCATGTCCTTTCGGTGACCTTCACGAAGGCGGCCACAGCCAACCAGTGGAACTACTCGATTTCGATTCCCGACGCCAGCGTGACGGCGCCCGTGGCCCCGCTGACCGGGTCGATCACCTTCGACGTGAACGGACGGATGACGACGCCGGCGGCCACCGACACGCCGCCCGTCTTCAACATTACGGGTCTGCGGTCGGGCGCGGGCGACATGAACGTCGACCTGTTGCTGTTCAACCGGGACGTACCGCGCCTGACGCAATACGCGCAGCCTTCGGGTGTTTCGGCCAACGCGCAGAACGGGGCGCCTGCCGCACAGCTGATCCGCGTCGGCATTGCCGATGGCGGGCGGATTCTCGCGCAGTACTCCAACGGCCAACAGCTGGTGGTGGGCCAGTTGGCGATGGCGTCGATCCGGAATCCAGAATCGTTGGTTGCGGTGGGCGACAACATGTTCCAGACCTCGGCCCGCAGCGCGCTGCCCGCAATCGGCGTGCCCGGAACCGGCGGCCGCGGCTCCATTCTCGGCGGCGCAGTGGAATCCTCAACCGTCGACATCGCCAAAGAGTTCACGACGCTGATCGTGCTGCAGCGCGGCTATCAGGCCAACACGCGCGTGGTGACGACCGTCGATGAGATCAGCCAGGAAACCATCAATTTGAAGCGATAAATCAGTGACTTACGCAAACAGCCCTAAGGTTTTTACCGGATACGGCCGATGACTTCGCTTGAAAAGATCGCGCACTACGGGGAGATCCCGATGGAGGTCGAGGTCGAACTCGACCGCCGTGTGTTCTCCATCCGAGAGCTATTGGACCTGGAAGCTGGCAACGTCATTCGCCTGGCCCGTTCGGCGGGCGAAAACATCGACCTTCGTGTCGGCGGGGCGTTGGTGGGCTACGGCGAGATCGTCATCATCGAGGACACGATGGCGGTGCGGATCACCGATTTCACCGAGGAGGAGTAAAGGCTCTCTCCTCGGAAGGCGAAGAAGGGGAGAAGCAATGGAAGTGTACAGCTCGGTGGCGGCGGCCGTCCTGGTGCTGGGAGTCTTCTGGTGGTGCACGCGGCGTCTGGCCCTGCGGCGCAGCGGAGGTGCCTGGAAAGCCGTCGAGGTCTCGGGCACGCAACCCGCGCGGCTGACGGCGCAGCACACTCTCCATGTGGTCGCCTTCCATGGGCGCGAGCTTCTGATTGCGGCGCACCCGGCCGGATGCTCGCTGCTCGATGCCGCTCCGCTCGCCGGCACAGCACGAGACCAGGGAGCCTCCGCATGAAGACCGCGGCGGCGGTGAACGGCTTCGGCGGCGACCTCGGCCAGCCCATGCAGATTGTCCTACTGCTGACGGCGCTGGCCTTCCTGCCGGCCATCATTTGCTCGATCACGCCGTTCCTGCGCATTACCCTCGTTCTACACTTCCTGCGTCAGGCGCTCGGAACGCAGACGGCCCCCTCGAATCAGGTGCTGCTTGGCCTGGCGCTGTTTCTGACCGCACTGCTGATGAACCCGGTCGCGACGCAGGTGCATGAGGAGGCCTGGAAGCCCTACGAGCGGGGAGAGTTGAGCGGCGCGGCGGCGATGGAGAAGGCCAGCCAGCCGGTCCGGACCTATCTGCTGCGCTTCGCGCGGGAAAAAGACATCCGGCTTCTCCTTGAAGCCTCCAAGCAACCTGCTCCGGCGAACCCCTCGCAGCTCGATCTCAAGGTTCTGATCCCGGCCTACATCCTTTCGGAGCTGAAAACCGGTTTCCAAATCGGTGCGGTGCTCTTCCTGCCGTTCCTGATGCTGGACCTGATTGCGGCCTCCGTCACGCTGTCGATCGGCATGGTCCAACTGCCGCCGGTGATGGTCTCGGCACCCTTCAAAATTCTGCTGTTCGTTCTGGCCGACGGCTGGAATCTGGTTGTCGGCTCGCTGCTGCGGAGCTTCTCATGACGCCGCAAACCGTCGCCGAGATCCTGCGGCAGGCCATGATGACGGCCTTCTGGCTGAGTTTGCCGCTGCTGGCGGTCGCATTCCTGAGCGGAATCGTGATCAGCCTGCTGCAGATCGTGACTTCGATCCAGGAGCCGGGCTTCGGCGCGTTGCCGAGGCTGGCGGCGTTTCTCGGCGCGCTGGTGCTGGTTCTGCCCTGGATGCTGACGAAACTGTTGACCTACACGACGACGCTGTTCGGAGACTTCAGCCTCTATGCCCGCTGAGATGCTGCCGTTTCCGGGCTGGCCTGCCGTGCTGTCGGCCTTTCTCCTGCTGCTTGCCCGCGTCGGCGGGTTGTTTGTGTTTCTGCCGCTGCCCGGGATGAGCGCTGTCCTGGCGCCGGCGCGCATTGTTGCCGCGCTGTCGCTGGCCGCGCTGCTGCTGCCGTTCACGCTGCGGCGGGCGGCGGAGTGGGACGGGGCTCGGGCAATGGTGGCGGCGCTGTTCTCGGAGTCCGTGCTGGGGGCGGGACTGGGTGTCATCGTGCTGATGCTGACCGAGGCCATGGCGCTGGGCGCGCAGTTTGCGGCAACGCAGGCGGGCTTTTCCTATGCCACCACCATCGACCCGAACTCGTCGGCCGACGCGGGTCTGCTGCCTGCGGCGGCGCAATGGATGGCGGGCCTCCTGTTTTTCGCAACGGGCCTGGACTCGCATCTCGTCGCGGCTCTGGTGCGCTCGATCGAGATCGCACCGCCGGGGGTATGGTCGATCACGCCGGAAGCCGGCGAGGCCGTCGTCCGGCGGGGCGCCGCGATGTTCTCCCTCGCCCTGCGCCTGGCGCTGCCGTTGACGACGCTGTTCCTGCTGCTGGACGTCGCGCTCGCGCTGGCGGGCCGCGTCAGCCAGCAACTGCAACTGCTGAACGTCGCCTTCCCGGCCAAGACACTGCTGACTCTGCTGCTGCTCGGGATGCTCGCTCCGGCCGTGGCCGCGCTCTATGAGTCGCAGGCCGCCAGCGTTCTGCTCGGGGTGGAACAGCTTCTTCGAATCCGATGATCCGAGACCTCGCCCATGGCCGATGCTTCGCAAAGAACCGAAAAGCCGACTCCACGGCGGCTGGAGCGGGCGCGCAAAGAAGGGCGGTTTCCGTCCAGCAAGGAGGCGCTCGCCTCGGCGATGTTTGCCGTGGCCGGCTGGCTGATCCTTGCCTACTTCACGGAGTGGATGGGCGGGCTGCGTCAGGCAAGCCGCTTCCTGTTCACGCAGGCCTATGCCGAAACTCTCTCGCTGCGCGACGCGCTGCGGCTGCTGCAATTCGTCCTTCTTGGCCAGTTGGCACCTTTGCTGGTGGGCGGAGCCGCGGTGTTTGCGGCCGGACTCGGTGCGCAGGCGGCGATTACCGGCATGGGCTTCGCCGGCTCGAAGCTGGCGCCCGATTTCACGCGGCTCAATCCTCTTTCGCGGCTGAAGGGCCTTTTGCCGCAGAACGGTCTGGCCGCGGCGCAGGCCATTGCGTTGCTGGCGGTTTTCGGGGCGCTTCTGTGGACGCACTTCGAGGCCTGGCTGCCGGCAATTCTGCGAATGCCCGCACAACCGGTTCCCGCGGCGTTGGGCCTTTCGG
Organism: uncultured Solibacteraceae bacterium; assembly: GCA_964395885.1. Lineage (GTDB taxonomy): Bacteria > Acidobacteriota > Terriglobia > Bryobacterales > Bryobacteraceae > JAPKYZ01. The sequence goes on from CAYNDS010000046.1 coordinate 12,409, forward strand.
CGCAGTTCATGGAAGAACTGCTGCGCCAGGCGATTCTCATCTTCGCTCTCTGGGGCGCCCTGGACTTTGCCCGCGCACGCTGGCGCTATGCAAAGGAATTGCGGATGTCCAAGCAGGAGATCCGCGAGGAGATGAAGGAAAGCGAAGGCAGCCCGGAGATCAAGCAGAAGATCCGCAAATTGCAACGCGACGCCGCGCGCCGGCGGATGATGCAGCAGGTCCCGAAGGCGACCGCCGTCGTCGTGAATCCGACGCACTATGCCGTGGCGCTGCGCTTCGACTCGGCGTCGATGGCCGCACCCACGGTCGTGGCCAAGGGCCGGAACTACCTTGCCCGGAGGATTCGCGAAATCGCCCTTGCCAACGAGGTGCCGATCATCGAGAACCCGCCGCTGGCGCGCTCACTCTACGCCACCGTCGAGGTCGGCCAGGAAATCCCGGCGGCGCTGTACCGTGCCGTGGCCGAGGTGCTGGCGTACCTGTTCCGGCTGCGGCAGACGGCAACGGCCGGAAGGGCCGGCCGGTGAAAGGGATCCCCCGATGAACGCTCTGCCCGCCGCCGCCCCATCGCCGCGCGGCCTCGAACTGCGCCGCGAAATGCTGGTGCCCGCCGTGGTGCTGGGCATCGTGCTGGCGATGATCGTGCCGCTGCCGGCGATCCTCATTGACCTGCTGATTGCCGCCAACATCACGGCCTCGGTCGTTGTCCTGCTCGTGTCGATGTACATCGGCAAGGCGGTCGACTTCAGCGTCTTCCCGACAACGCTGCTGTTGATGACGTTGTTCCGCCTGGCGCTGAACATCTCCTCCTCCCGCCTCATTCTGATGAACGGCAACCAGGGAACGGCGGCCGCCGGCCACGTGATCGAGGCCTTCGGAAACTTCGTCGTGGGCGGCAACTTCGTCATCGGGCTGGTGATCTTCCTGGTTCTGATCGCGATTCAGTATGTCGTCATCAACCATGGCGCGGTGCGCATTTCCGAGGTGACGGCGCGCTTCACGCTCGATGCGCTGCCCGGCAAGCAGATGGCGATCGATGCCGATCTGAACGCCGGGCTGATTGACGAAGGCGAAGCACGGCGCCGGCGGCGCGCCCTGGCCGCCGAAGCCGAGTTCTACGGTTCCATGGACGGCGCCTCCCGCTTCACGCAGCGCGATGCGGTCGCCAGCATTCTGATTACGGCCATCAACATCATCGCCGGAATGCTGATTGGCATTCTGCAGCACGGCATGGACCTGAGCCGCGCCGTCAAGACCTACACCGTGCTGACGATCGGCGACGGCCTGGTGACGGTCATTCCGGCATTGATGATCTCGATTGCCGGCGGCTTGATTGTGACGCGCGCGGGCTCCGACATGCAGCTTTCCGAGCAGTTTCGCGTGCAGGTCCTCAGTTCGCCGCAGCCGCTGCTGTTGGCCTCGGGAGTTCTGGTGGCGTTGGCCGCGCTCCCCGGCCTTCCGAAGATCCCGTTCATTGCCCTCGCCGGAGGCTTGTACCTCTGGTCGCGGCGCCTGGTGGCCGGTCAGGGCGGCATGGAACGGGCATCGGAGCCTTCGGCGGCACCCGCTTCTGGCGCTGCCCCGGACGCCGTTGAGGAACTGTTGCGAGTGGATGCCCTCGCCGTGGAAGTGGGTCTCGGACTGGTGAAGATGGTCGACGGAGGGGTGAATTCGCCGCTGCTGCGGAGGCTGGGCGGCATTCGCAAGCAGTTGGCCGGTGAGTTGGGCTGGGTACTTCCGCCGGTCCGAGTGACCGATAATCTCTCGCTCAAGGCTCGTGAGTACGCCGTGCTTCTGCGCGGGGCCGAGATTGCGCGCTACGAACTTCCCGCCGGCTGCGATCTCGCGTTGCCGCCTCCAGGCGGTGGGGCCGGAACAGGCATCGCCGGGATGCCCGCTCGGGAGCCCGCCTTCGGCATGGAAGCGCTCTGGATTGCTTCGGCCGATGCCGACGCGGCGCGCGCGGCGGGCTTTGCCGTTATCGACTCTTCCAGCGTCATGGCGACGCACCTGATGGAACTCTTCCGCCGGCACGCCTATGAGCTGTTCGGCCGGCAGGAGGCCAAGAAGTTCCTCGATCGCGTGTCCGAAGAGAACCCGCGCGTCGTCGAGGACCTGGTGCCGAAGCTGCTACCGCTGGCAACCGTGCAGAAGGTTCTGCAGAACCTGTTGCGGGAGCGTGTTTCGATTCGCGACGCGGTCGCGATTCTGGAGGCGCTGGGCGAATCGGCGCACATCTCGCACAACCCGATTCTGCTGACCGAGTACGTCCGGCAAACGCTGCGGCGGACGCTGATCAAGCCGTATCTGTCGCCGGCAAACGAGCTGCGCGTCTGGCTGTTGGATCCGCAAACGGAACAGGCCCTGGATGGCTCGGTCGAGCACGGGGAGCATTCGAGCCATTGGAATCTGCCCCCGGCGCGCATCCGGGAGCTGAGCGAGAAGTTGCGCGGGGTTGCGGGCGCCGGCGAGTCCGGGGCAGTGCTGTTGGCCGGCTCACAGGCACGTCCGTTCCTGCGGCTGCTGGCCGAATCCTGCGCGCCGACGCTGGCCGTGCTGGCGCATGGCGAGATTCCACCTGGTGTGCGGCTGATCGCGGAAGGGACGGTGCAGTAGACGATGAGAATCACAAGCTACTTTTCGGGAACGGTCGAGGCAGCGCTCGGGCGGGCAAGCCGCGAACTCGGCGACGACGTCCTGCTTCTCGACGTCCGTGAGGCACGGCCCGGGCTGGAACATCTCGGCCGCTATGAGGTCGTGCTGGGCGTCTCGCCGGGCGCTTCGGCGGACCGGCCGGACATCGAGAGCGGCAGCGAGCCGGGCGATCTTCGAGACTTCCTGATCGCGCAGGATGTGCCGACCGGGATGGCCACGCGGCTCTGCGAGTCGTTCGGCGAAGACAGCGTCACCGAGGAAGATCTAAGGGAGGCGTTGGCCGCCGGGTTGCGAGCGGGCGCCCCGCGGCGTCTCCGTCCCGGCGAGACTCTCGCGTTTGCCGGTCCGCCGGGGGCCGGAAAGACGACGGCTCTGTTGAAGGTCGCCTATGAAGCCTCGCTCACCGGCTGCCCGGTGGCGGTGCTCGACACGTGCAGCCGTCGCCCGGGTGCGGCGGCAGTGCTCGAGGCCTACACCCGCCTGCTCGGCTGCGAGTACCGTTTTGTGGCGGATCCGGCTCGGCTTCGCGACCACGCCGTGTCCCGCGACCGTCTCACATTGATTGACACGCCGGGATTCGCGCCCGCCGAAGCCGCCGCCCAGGCCGAGTGGGCCGCCGCGCTGGAAGGGATCCCGGAAGCGGAAACGCATTTGACCCTATCGGCGACGGCGCGATCCGCCGATCTATGGCTTGCCTGGGAGCGCTATCGCATGTTTCCGCTTCGAAGAATGACATTTACGAGACTGGATGAGGCCACCGCCTGGGGCGGGATCTGGAGCTTGGCCGTACGCACCGGCCTCGCCGTCGCCTGGTTGTGCGCGGGTCCGGATCCGGCCGAGGGATTCGAAGCGGCTTCCGCCGAACGCATCGCCGCCGGGGTTCTGGCGCCCGTCGCCCGGCAGGAGCGCGCGCTAGCTGCCGGAGCACGCGCATGAGTAAGCGCTACGCCGCCGCCGTTGCCGTTGACCCCTCGGAACGAGAACGTCTGATTCTCGAACATCTGCCGCAGGTGCGGCTGATTGCCCGCCGGATTCATGAGCGCCTTCCGGAGTCGGTCAGCCTGGAGGACCTGGTTTCGACCGGGACACTGGGCCTGATTTCCGCGATTGATCGCTTCGACCCAACCCACAACGTCAAGCTGAAGACGTATGCGGAGTACAAAATCCGGGGCGCGATTCTCGATAGCCTCCGCGGCCTGGACTGGGCTCCGCGTCAGCAGCGGAAACGCTCCAAGCAGATCGAGGCGGCCATTGCGACGGCCGAGCAGCGCCTGCAGCGCACGCCGACTGAGGAAGAGATTGCGGCGGAGCTCGAACTGTCGGTGGAGGAGTATCACGACTGGCTGGTCGACATCCGTGGTGTCAATCTCGGCAGCCTGGAGGCGGGCGGACCGGCCGAGGAAGAGGGCCGGGATCTGCTGCGGTTCGTCTCGGACAAGGAAGAGAACTGGCCCTCGCGGCTGGTGGAACGTGCGGAGCTCCAGCGGCTGCTGGCAGCGGCCATTGAGCGCATGCCCGCCATCGAGCGCACGGTTCTGAGTCTGTACTACCGCGACGAGATGACCTTGCGCGAGATTGCCCGCATCGTCGACCTGCACGAATCGCGCATCTCGCAACTGAAGTCGCAAGCCGTCTGCCGGCTGCGGGCATTTCTTGAGAAGCGCTGGCCGGTGGAGCGGGGACGCCCGCAAGGTAGCTGACCATGGCAAACGAAGCGGCAAAGCAGGAGATCGCCACCTGGCTGGCAGAGCGATGGGCGGAGTCGCTCGCGCAAGTCGTCGAGTCGATGACCGGGTCCCGGCCGTCGGTCGAGGAACAGAAAGAGGGGCCGGACTTCACTGCCGGCGAAGCGCTGCGCTGGGCACAGGAGGCCTCTCATGCTTCCGGCGCCAAGCTGGGCGTGTTCTTCCCGGAGACCGCCTGGCAGGCAGTGGGGCAAGGCGCGTTGGCCGCAGTCGGCATCGAGGACTCCGACGCGGATAGCATTCGCGGCACCGCACTGGAGATCTTTGGTCAGTCGCTGTCGACCGTAGCCCGGGCGATTGCGGAACGAATCGGGAAAGAGGTCTCGCTGGCAGCCGGGGCGGCGATTGAAACCCTGGATGGTCCGGTCAGCCATTTCAGCATCGAATTCAATGGGGAGAAGCATCCGCACTCGTTCGGGGTGTCGGCCGCGCTCGTTGAGAGCATGCTTCCGGCCGAGCAGCCGATGGCGCAAGCCGCGGCGGCGGGTGCGGGCAGCCGGTCTCCGGCGGCAATTCCGAGCGAAGCCGACGGCTACATGAGCCGGACGCTGGACCTGCTGCTGGACGTGGAACTGCCGGTGAGTATCTCGTTCGGTCGCGCCCACATCCCCCTCAAGGAAGTGCTGAAGCTGACCTCCGGCTCCATTGTGGAATTGAACCGCGCCGTGTCGGACCCGGTCGAGGTGATCGTCAACAACTGCGTTGTCGCCCGCGGGGAAGTCGTGGTCGTCGACGGCAACTATGGCATTCGCGTGCAGGAGATCGTCAGCCGCCAGGAACGCCTCCGGACGCTCAACTAGGAGAGTGGCGCATGATGAAAATCCCCTTGCTCAGCGGATCCGCTCCGGCCCGCCCGTCGGCCCGGTTGCCGCTGACCGATGCAGTCGAAGCCTACCGCCTGGCCATACGGGGCCATACGGCCGAACAGGTGGCCTCCACGCTGGGGCTCCGGAAACGGGATGTCGAACAGACCTTTTTCCTGCTGAAGTCGGATCTGCAGCGGCGAGAGAAGCTGCCGCGATAGCCCGGGTCCGGGACAGATTCGGGAATCGCTCCGGTGTGAGGGGTCTGCAATCCGGACGGACGCGCCCGGGACGCCGCACTTCGTTGCACTCCGCCCGATTCGGCTCGGCTCCGGCAGGCCCACAGCAAAGTTTGCCGCGCCGCCAATCGGGAAACGGTGGAGCTTAGGCGCCCTTCACCGACACGCGGACGCCCTGTTCCGCCACCTGGACGGGCAGCACAACGGCGCCTTCCGTGGCAATCGCCTGCCGCACGCGGTCCTGAGCGCCGCGCTCCACCAGGAAGAACACACATCCGCCGCCGCCCGCGCCGCACACCTTGGCACCCTTTGCGCCCTGCTTGCGCGTCACCTCCACCAAGCGGTCAATCAGCGGGGTGGTGATGCCGGGAGCGTTCTTTTTCCGATGCGACCACTCCTCCCGAAGGAGCCTTGCCGTCTCCGTCCAATCGGAGGCCTCCAGCGCTCGCCGCATCGCCTGCGCGATTTGCGAGATCCGCTCGAAGTTGCGGAACACCGTCGCGTCGCCGTCAATGTGCGCCTTGGTCACTTCCCAGTTGTTGATGCCGGAGTTGCGCGGCTCACCGGTGTAGGCAAGGACGACACGCGCGTTGAAGTCGTCGAGATCGACGGCAATCGGCTTGCGCGCTACTCCGGCAACACCCAATTCAATGGCGCTGACGCCGCCATACATCGCGGGATAGTAGTCCTGGCAGCCCGTCGGCACGCGAATGATCTGCGCTTCGATGTTCTGCGCCACCTCGCGCACCCGCTCCAGGGAATAGCCGGTCCGGCAGAGCTTATTGAAGGCACTGACAATCGAGATCAGCAGCGCGGAGGAGCCGGAAATGCCCGCGCCCGCCGGCGCCTCGGACTTGGTCCAAAGCTCAAAGCCGCCCGGCGCCGCCTCCGGCAGCCAGGGCGCAAAGTGCCGCACCGCCCACGCCAACAGGCCCAGCTGATACTTCTTGGCCGCAAGCAGCGAGTCCAATGACTGGAACGCTTCGGTGCGCTTCAGGTCATCGGAAATCAGCACCACGCCGCCGTCCTGCCGCGTGCCGATGCGCGCATGGGTATAGCGGTCCACGGCGAAGTTCACGGTGACGGCGCCCGGATGGGAGAGATAGAGCGGCCAGATATCCAGCGTGCCGCCGGCCATGTCGACGCGGCACGCGGAGCGAGCGGTAACGGTCATTTTCAGAATCGGTGAACGCTAGGCGGACTTCTCGGCGGCCTTGTCGGCGGCCTTCTTGCGCGTGGCGCGGCGCTTCTCCGCAGGCGGCGTGCGGTCGGACTTCTTCAGGTTCGGCAGCACGATCTGCAGGACAAACTTCTTCTCCCCGTGCTCATCGAACTTGATCGAGATCTGCTCTTCGTTGCACGCGGTGACGGACCCGAGCCCGAATTTCGGATGCTCGACCTGTGCGCCGACGGCGAATGCGGGCTTGGCCATGTCAGGGAAAACCTCTAAATCTATCGTAGCATTAGAGATAGGTACATGTCGAGACGGGTCGAGGAAACCCCGCCCCCGCCCGTTGCGTCGGAGGAATCGTCATGCGAACTGCGTTCGTTCTCTTGCTTTTAGCGGCGGGGGTCCAAGCCGAGACCCGTCAGGACCGTTGGGCCGCGATTCTGACGGAGGCGCCGGTGGCGGAACAAGCCGGCTATGACCGTCTCCGTGCCATCCGGCCGGGTGCCAGTGAGGCGCAGGCCGTTCGCCACTCGCAGTCCAGCCTGCGTTCCGCCATGCGGGCCGTCGCCGTGGAGCCGACGGGCGCATCGTCGCTGCTGCTGAACGCCGTCTACTTCCGGGGAACCGCGCGCGATGCCGAGCGCGTCCGCGCGCTGCCTGGCGTGAAGGAGGTCCTCCGCCTGGAGGGCTATCACCGAGCGGATGCGGCGGCGGTGAACCTGGTGAACGCCACACCCGCCTGGAACTCGTTCGGCGGCCCGGCAAACGCTGGAGCCGGACGGCGCATCGGCATTCTCGACAGCGGTATTGACCACACGCACCCCGCATTTCAGGACGCCTCACTCACGCCGCCTGCCGGGTTTCCGCGCGCCAGCCGCAACGATTTTCTCTCGTTCACCAACTCCAAGGTGATCGTGGCGCGCAGCTACGTGGAAGGTCTCGTCGGCACGGACCCGCGCTTCACCCGGCCGGACGACCTGACGCCGCGCGACCGCGCCGGGCACGGGACGGCCGTGGCCATGCTGGCGGCGGGCGTGCGCGTGGACGGTCCGGCGGCTGCCGTCAGCGGCGTCGCACCCAAGGCCTTCCTGGGAAACTACAAGATCTTCGGATCGCCGGGCGTGAACGATGTCGCGTTCACCGACGTGATCATTCGAGCCATTGAGGACGCCATCGTGGATGGCATGGACGTCCTGACGTTGAGCCTCGGCCGCGTGGCCGATTACGGACCGCTCGACAACTGCGGCAACCGGCCGTGCGACGCGCGCGCGAGCGCGATTCAGGATTACGTGGTCGGCACGGCGGCGCGCATGGGCATTCCCATCGTGGTACCGGCGGGCAACACGGGGGACCTCGGCTTCAACCTGCCCAGCTTCGGAACGATTGAGTCCCCCGGGACGGCTCCGGCGGCGATCACCGTCGGCGCGACGACCAACTCCAATCGCTACTTCCAGCGCGTCCTGCCCCCGCAAGGCGCGCCGATCAACACTTTTTTCGGCAATGGTCCGGAGCCCGCGCAGCCGCTGACGGCGACTGCCGTGAACGTTCGCAACGTCGGCGATGACGGCTTTGCCTGCCGCCCGCTGGGAAACGGCACGCTCACCGGTGCAATTGCGGTCGTCCTGCGCGGCAACTGCCAGCGCGACCAGAAGGTAATCTTTGCGCAGCGCGCCGGCGCGATCGCCGTTGTGATGATCAACTTCGAGGGAACGAACGGCATCTTCCCGATGCGCGACATGGCGAACACGGGAATCCCGGCGGCGCTCATCGGATGGTCCGACGGACAGCGCCTGTTGAATCAGATTGGGGCGGGCAGCGCGCCGATCACGCTGAATCCCAGCTTCACGGCCGTCACGGCGACGGCAGACGAGATTTCGTTTTTTTCCTCCACGGGTCCGGCGATTGCCAGCTTCGGCATCAAGCCGGAACTGGTCGCCCCGGGCGTCGATCTCTACGCGGCGACGCAGAGCTTCGACCCCAACGGGGAGTTGTTTTCCGCCTCGCGGTACACCGGCGTTTCCGGCACCAGCTTTGCCGTTCCGCTGGTGGCCGGCGCCATCGCGTTGGTCAAGCAACGCAACCCGACCTGGAACGCCCTGCAGTTGAAGAGCGCCGTCGTGAACTCGGCCGGTTCGCAGGCAGTGACCGATTTCGATTCCAACGGCAATGCGATCCGCCCGGCGCGCGTCACGGCGGCGGGTGCCGGCAAGCTGGACATCAACGCGGCGCTGGGTGTCACCATCACGGCAAACCCGTCGACGATCAGCTTCGGCGTCGCGGATGGAACGATCCTGGCGCGGGACCTCCGGCTGACCAATACGACCGGGCAGACCGTGCAGTTGAGCGTGACGGTCAATCCACGGGATCGCGACACGCTGGCCCAGATCTCGATCACCCCGGCGACGAACTTCACTCTCGCGCCGGGCGCGACGACGCAACTCACCATCCGGCTGGGCGGACAGCGCCCCAACCCCGGCCAATATGAAGGCTTCCTGGAGGTGACAGGCAGCGGCACACCGCTCCGGATTCCGTATCTCTATCTGGCGGGGGATGGCGTGCCCTACAACATCTACGCCGTCAAGAACGATAACTTCCTGGCCACGCCGCGCGCCGACTTCATCCTTGGCAATGATGACGGCATGCTGGTGAAGGTGCTGGACCGCTTCGGCGTTCCGGTGCGCAACGCGCCCGTCAACTGGACGGTGATCACCGGCACCGGGCGAGTGGTGGAGGCCGAGAACAACAGCCGCACCGACATATACGGGATATCCGCCATCGGCGCCACGCTGGGGCCGGAGTTGGGCGTGCAGGCCTTCCAGGCGTCGGTGGCGGGGCTGACGCAGGTCTTTGATGGGCGGGTGATTCCGATTCCCTCCATTCGCGGCGGCGGCGTGGTGAATGCCGCCAGCGGGCAGGTGGGCCAGGGTCTCGCACCCGGCTCCTACATTTCGATCTTTGGCGTCGGCCTGGCGGAGGTGACGCGCGTGTTCTCGACGCCGTATCTGCCGTTGTCGCTTTCCAACGTTAGCGTCAGCTTCGACACCACAGACGGCCGCAACAGCTTCCCGGGGCGCCTGCACTTCGTCAGCGAAGGGCAGATCAACGTGCAGATCCCGTGGGAGTTGCAAGGGCAGAATCAGGCCCTGATGAAGGTTTCGATTGGCCCGAACATCTCCAGCGCGGTCACCACCATTCCGCTGGCGATGGCCTCACCCGGCATCTTCGAGTATGACGACGCGGGTTCCGGACGCCGTCTGGCCGCCGCGTTGGACCAGGGCTTCCGCGTGATCAGCGGGGCCAATCCGGTGGCCCGGGGCAGCGTGGTGCAGTTGTACGCCAACGGACTGGGACGCGTCGATAACCCGACGCCTTCGGGCGAAGTGGCGCCCCCGGCCGGTCCCCTGTCGCGAACCGTGGCCGTGCCCACGGTGACGATCGGCGGCCGTCCGGCCGAGGTGCTGTTCAGCGGACTGTCGCCGGGCAGCGTGGGGCTGTACCAGTTGAATGTCCGCGTTCCGGAGGATGTCGGCTCAGGCGTGCAGTCTTTACAAATCTCGATATCCGGAGTTTCGTCGCAAACGTCACAACTGCCGATACAGTAAACGTATGCGCACTCGTGTCTTCGTTCTCTTTGTCGCGGTGGCGAGTGCGCTCGTCGCCCAACGGGTTCCGAACCGGTATCTGGTGGAGTTTGACGAACCGCCGGCGCTGGAACGCTCCGATGCGGCGGACGACATCCGCTCACCGCGCTTTCAGGCGACGCGGCGCGCGCGTGTGGCCGCCCAGCAGCAGCGGCTGCGGCGCAATCTGGAACTGCGCGGGGCGCGCGTGGGGCACGCGCTGGATACGGTGATCAATGCCGTCTCCGTTGAGATCCCCGATGCGCAGGCGGAGCAATTGCGCTTTACACCCGGCGTGAAGCGCGTGACCCCGGTCTATGAGATGCAGCCGCGTGTGGATGGCGCGGCGGTACTGGCCCGTGCGCCGGAAGCCTGGCAAGTGCTGGGCGGGCGCCCCAATGCGGGAGCTGGGGTGAAGATCGCAATCATCGACGACGGGATCGACCCGACGCATCCCGGATTTCAGGACTCGTCGCTCACGGCCCCGGACGGCTTTCCCAAGTGGCGTGCGGAATGGGACAAGGACGTCACCAGCGGCAAGATCATCGTGATGCGCAGCTACGACGACCTGTATGGCCTCTCGATGCGCCCGGAACGCACGACGCGCATCGGCCATGGCACGGGAGTCGCGATGGCGGCGGCGGGCGTGGTGACGGAGTCGCCGTACGGGACGCTGTCCGGCATTGCGCCGAAGGCCTACCTGGGCGTCTACCGCGTCTTTCGCCTGACGGCTTCCGGCGCCCGCACCGACGTCATCTTTGCCGCCATCGAAGACGCGATCAAAGACGGCATGGACATCCTGAACCTGAGCCTGGGGATCGACTCGGCGCCACGCGACATGGCTGCGCAGTATTCGGAAGTGTTCCGCCGGGCAAACGAGGCCGGCATCCTGGTGG
>CAYNDS010000047.1:0-3869 GCA_964395885.1 uncultured Solibacteraceae bacterium
CTTGCGAGCGATCTGTGGGCGGCTGCCGTCCAGAGGAGTCGGCGACAGCTCTTGAGGGGATGATCGTTCCGCAGCGGTGCGCCGGGAACATGGCGGGATTCCAAGTGTCTGATTCTATAGCCAGATAAAGTCGCAGGAGACGCGTGACTCACGGCAAGAGCCGGGACACGGCGGCATCTGCGCCGGGCGGCACCGCGCCGGTTTCCGACAGCAGCGGCACGAGCAGACGAAGCAGCGTCAGGTCCGTGGCACGGTCCGGGCCTCGGACTTCCGCGGGCAGACGGTCGAGAATCGTCTCCGCCGGATTGGCCTTCATCCAACGGACCGTGCGGAGCATCGCACGCTTGAGCTTCGCGGCGGCGTCCGGGTGGGCACGGCTCCATTCCGGCGAGGCGAGCAGCGACTTGGACGCATAGGCCTCGATACCGAGCCACTGGCGCATGCCGTCGCGAGTGAACGTCTCGGCGAGCACGTTCAACTGCGGGTCCCGCTGGCGGAGGGTGACGTAGTTGGTGTAGAGGACGACGGCGGCATCGACCTTGCCGGATTCGACCGCGGCGGCGGCGGAGGGTCCGGCGCCGATGGCGACGTAGCTGGCTTCGGCGCCGCGCAACAGGAAGCGGGCGAAGTTCTGCATCTGGCCGCCGGGGGCGGCGACACCGATGGTCTTTCCCGCAAGATCCGCCGGAGAGCGCAGGTCGCGATTCTTCGACACCAGCGCGAGGCAGTGGCAGGTGTCGAGCACGGCCAGCACCTCGACAGGCTTCCCCTGGCGGCGCAACTGAATGCTCTGCTCAAACGTACCGAGCACAGCGTCGGCGCTTCCGGCCAGCAGCGCCTCCATGGCCTTTGCCGTACCGCTGACGGCGGTGATCTCGACGGTGGCGCCCTCGTCGCGATAGGCTCCGATTTCCCGGGCCAGGTAGGGCTCCAGCGCGCCCTGGAAGGTCGCCAGGCGGACCGGTTTCTCGCGCGTGCATCCGGCGGCGAACAGAATCAGACTGCACGCTGCCGCTTTTCGAATCGTCATCCAGTTATCGGAGTGTAGCGCCCTGCCCGAGTACCTGCTCAAATATGCCGACGAACGAGGCCAGATCCGTCAGGAGACGGCACAGGGCGATTCCGAAAAAGAGATCCGCGACCGTCTGTCGCATCAGGGCTATCTGGTCTATGAGGTGCGTCCGCGGTCTGCGTTCACGGCGCTGGGCGGGCGGCGCCGCAAGCTGGACGTCAACCAGTTTCTGATCTTCAATCAACAGTTTGTGACGCTGATCCGCGCCGGGCTGCCGATTCCGAAGGCGCTGGAACTGCTGGCGGAACGCCTGACGACGGGCGGGTTGCAGGTGGCGATTCGCCAGGTGCGCGATGAGGTGCGGACGGGGCAACTGTTGTCGGAAGCGTTTTCGCGGCAGGGCATCTTTCCGCCGATTTATGTCACCAGCGTGATGGCGGGCGAGAAGGCGGGATCGCTTGTCGAGGTGCTGGACCGGTACATCGGCTTCCAGAAGCTGGCGCTGGCGGCACGCAAGAAGCTGCTGCTTTCGCTGTTGTATCCGTCGGTGCTGATCTTCCTGGTGATCTGCCTGGTGGTGTTTCTGGTGACCTACGTGGTGCCGAACTTCGCGGTGCTGTACCAGGACATGTCGGCGCAGCTTCCCGCGGCGACCCAGATTTTGATCGCGGTGGGCACGACGGCGCAGGAGTACATCGTCTTCGCGTTCCTGGCGCTGATGGGCGCCATTGTCGCGTTCCGGATCTGGTCGCGCGCGGAGGCGGCGCAGGTGATGCTGGACCGGTGGAAGCTGCGGACGCCGCTGGTGGGCGAGATCTGGGTGAAGTTCCAGGTGGCACAGTTTTCGCGCGTGCTGTCGACGTTGCTGGTGGGCGGCATTCCGCTGATGCAGGCGCTGGAGACGGCGGGCGAGTCCTCGTCGAGCAAGCTGCTGCGCAAGATGCTGGACCGGGCGAGAAAGCTCGTGCGGGAAGGGCAGCCGCTATCGGCGAGCCTGCAGGCAACGGGCGTGTTCCCTGCCCTGTCGGTGGACATGATCGAGGTGGGCGAGTCGACGGGCGCGCTGTCGAGCATGTTGAACTCCGTGGCGGAGTTCTACGAAGACGACGTGCAGACGCGCCTGGCCGCGGCGCTGGGACTGATTGAGCCCGCGATCATGATCTTCATGGGCATCTTCGTCGCCTTCGTGCTGATTGCGTTGTATCTGCCGATCTTTTCGCTGGCCGATACGCTGCGCTAGAGGCTGCGGGGTGGCAAGGCTCTGTTCGAGCGGGTCCTAACCCCCGTCTTCCTCGAGGGACTCCGCCAAGCCCGGCAGGTCGGAGTCATCGGAGACGAAGAGCGAATACTCGCCGGAGGCATGCCAGCCCGGCTTGACGAGAAACGAGTCGATGAAGTCGCTGCGGCTCCCTTCCATTTCGAGTCCACCATCCTGACGGATGCACATCTCGAAGGCTTCGCCGGACTCATAGTCCCCCGCCGCGAACCGAACGGCGGATCCGCTCTCGCCCGCGAGGAGGTCAGGGGAAAGGCGGATGGAGGAAGAGGCGTAAGAATCATCGCTCTGATAGTCGAGCGTGACGGTCACGTCAATATCCGGCAACGCCAGCGGCAGCGCCCTGAGGGCGCGAATGGCCCGTCCGAGTCCGACGATCTCTTCCGGGCGGAGATCGGGCGACGTGAGAAAGGCGCGAAACGCCGTTTCCAGCCTTTGCAAGTCTGCAACGTCGGACTTGCGCAAGGGGAAGGCTCCGGACCCGGAGACGCGCAGGCGGAAGTCCCCGGAAGCGAGTTCGTCCGGGCGCAATTGAACGGATTGCAAGAACTGATTCGGGTCGCCTTCCTGCCGGGAGCAGCCTTTCAGGGAAAACTCCCGTTCGAACTCGTCCTGCTCGTCGTCGTCCCAGTCGTAGCGCTGGCTGCAGCGAATGCGATCGCCGGAGAGAGAGAGGGTCCAGACGCCGCCCTGCGTTCGCGTGAGGGTCACGGTGACAGCGACGTCCGGCGTGGTGAACGGGAGCCGCTGCACGAAGCGGATGGCGCGGCCGAGCTGCCCGATCCCATCCGGAGCGAGACCGGGCAGCGCGAGAAAGCTACGAAAGACGGCTTCCAGGCGGCGCAGAAACGCGAGGTCGGACGGGCGCAGCGCGAACTTCGGGGCTGAGGGACCGTCTGCCATCGCGTCCGCCCTAGGCGCGGCTGGAGTTGCCTTGCAGCGGACGCTCCTGGCTGCGCATGGCGTGCTCCAGGGCTTCGATGAAGAAGTACTCGCCCCACATCACGCTTTCGTTCACGCCCAGTCCTTTGTGGATGTGATAGACGCCGGCCTTCAGCACGCCTTCCCACGACGGATCGTCGATGGCGGTGTACTTCTCGCAGAGCGAGCGCAGGATGCGGATGGCGGTCGAGTAGTAGAGGTGGCCCTTGGCCGGGTCCGGGACGAGGCGGCAGAGACGGAAGAGCCCCGCGGCGGCGATGGCGGCGGCGGAGGTATCCACCTGCTTGCGGCTGTCGGCGGGCGCGTTGTAGTCCCAGGGAGCAACGCCGTCGGCGGGGGTCCAGCGCAGGTAGAAGTCGGCGTTCTGCTGCGCGGTCCACAGGAAACGCGGGTCGCGCGTGTATTCAAACGAAGTCGAGAAGCCGTAGAGGCTCCAGGCGAGGCCGCGGGACCAGGCGCTGTCGCCGCGATAGCCCTGATGTGTGGTCTGGCGCAGGAACTCGCCGGACTCGAGATCAAAGAGGCCTTCGTGAGCGGTCGAGCCGTCGCCGCGCACCAGGACGCGGCGCGTGGTGAGGCAGTGCTGCATGGCGACGTCGAACAGGCGGCGTTCCTTGGTCTGCGTCCAGGCGTAGAAGA
>CAYNDS010000047.1:3879-21513 GCA_964395885.1 uncultured Solibacteraceae bacterium
CGTTCATCATGATGTCGATGAACAGGGAGTCGTCACTGACGAAGCTGCGCAGGTAGCGGCCCTTTTCCTTGAAGCGGAGCGACATGGTTTCGCCGGCCTGCACGAGGACTTCGTTGAGAGCCGGGTCTCCGGTCTTGCGGAGCCAACGGTGGTAGGTGGAAAAGAAGATGAAGCCGAGGTCGTGGACGTCGCGATCCATCTTGCGGGGCTCCAGCGGCTCAGAGTAGCGGATGGCCTGGCGCATCCAGTAGTCGGCTTCGGCGCCGGCGGAGCGCTTCTCAAACAGCCACATCATGCCCGGCAGAAAGCCGTCGCACCAATGGGTCCAGGCCGGCTTGGAGTGGCGCCACTTTCCGCCCTCGGTGTACATGGGGTAAAAGTCCGGGTGCGTCTCGACGAGGCGGCGCACCTGGGTCTTGGCAAAGTCAAAGGTCTTCGCGAAAAGCGCGAGGTCGGAGTCTTGTTCAAACTGGATCACGGTAGTTGTCGGGTGGGCGCGGGGATGATCGGCGCCTCATTCGATAATAGAACCCGTGTCACTGATGCTACAGGAAGTCCGGGAGCAGCCGGCCGCGCTCGAACGGACATGGAAGGCGGAACTCCGCGGAATACAGGCGCTGCGGAAGCGTTTGGAGGCCAAGCCTCCGCGGCTGATCGTGCTGGCGGCGCGCGGCACTTCCGACAACGCGGCGCAGTTCGGGCGCTATCTGCTGGAGATCATGACGGGGATCCCGGTGTCGCTGGCGGCGCCGAGCGTGCATACGCTGTATCGGGCGCCGCTGCGGTGGACCGATACGCTGGCGATCGCGGTGTCGCAGTCCGGCGAGAGCACGGACACGAACGTGGTGCTGGAGGAGGCAAAGACGGGCGGGGCGTTCACCATCGGCGTGACGAATGAAGCAGGCTCGACGCTGGCGAAGCTGGCCGATCACACTTTGCTGGTGCGGGCGGGCAAGGAAAAGAGCGTCGCGGCGACGAAGACCTACACCGGGCAACTGCTGTCGATGTACCTGGTCGCCTGGGCTCTGGGGGCAAAGCTGAAGCTGGAGCGTGTGGAGCGTCTGCCGGAACTCGCGGCCAAGGCGCTGCGCGTGGAGAAGGCGGTGGCCGAGCAGGCGGCGCGCTATCGCTTCATGGAGCGCTGCGTGGTGGTGGGGCGCGGGCTGAACTACGCCAACGCCTTCGAGATGGCGCTGAAGCTGATGGAGACCTGTTACGTGGTGGCGGAGCGCTTCTCGTCGGCGGACCTGCTGCACGGGCCGATTGCGATGGTGGAGGCGCAGTTTCCGACGTTCCTGTTCGCGCCGTCGGGCGTGACGTGGAAGCCGGTGAGCGAGACGCTCGAGAAGTTGCAGGGGCTGCGGGCGGATGCGTTTGTGGTGACGGACAGATCCAATGGCGAGGCGGTGGCGCGCGCCGGCCGCGGCATTGTGCTGCCGATGCGGTTGGACGAGATGGAGACGCCGATCCCGTACATCATCCCGGCGCAGTTGCTGGCAGGGTATCTGGCGGCGGAGAAGGGTCTGAATCCGGATCAGCCGCGGACGCTGAGCAAGGTCACGCGGACGCTATAGGAGCGGCTTCAGGCAGGTAGCGGGCCAGTGCGTGGCTGAGGGTGAGCAGTTCAATGGGCTTGGCCAGCACTTCGTTCATGCCGGCGGCCAGGCAAGCGGACCGGAACTCGGTTTGGGCGCCGGCGGTGAGGGCGACGATGGGGATGCGGGAGCGGTCATCCGGAAGGGCGCGGATGCGGCGAGCGGCTTCGAGGCCGTCCATTTCCGGCATCTGGCAGTCCATGAGGATGAGGTCGTAGTCCATCATTTCGAGCGACTCCAGACACTCCTTTCCGTTGCTGGCGACGGTGGTCTGGCAGCCGACCCGCTCCAGCAGCAGTTGAGCAACGCGCTGATTGGTGATGTTGTCCTCGGCAACCAGGACGCGGCCGCGCACCTTGCGGGGCTGGCCTCGTTCCACGGGAAGGTCGGGCGGAGTGCCCGGCGGCGCCGGGATGCGGAGGTGGAACTGTGAGCCCTTTCCGACAACGCTCGATACGGTGAGCGTGCCGCCCATGGCATCGACGATCGCTTTGCAGATGGCCAGGCCGAGTCCAGAGCCGCCAAAGCGGCGGCGCGTGGAAGAGTCCGCCTGGACGAAGCGGTGAAACAGGCGCGCCTGCGCGTCCGGCTCGATGCCGATGCCGGTGTCTTCCACGCTCAGCGAGAGCCATCCCGGTTCGGCCGAGGACAGGCGGATGATCACGGAACCGCGCTCAGTGAACTTCACCGCATTGGAGAGCAGGTTGAGCACCACCTGCCGGAGGCGCGCCGCATCGCCGCGGACCCATGGGGCCACGGCGCCCGCTTCACAACGGAGGTCCAGCCCCTTGCGGCGGCATTCGATGGCGGACAGGTCCATGCAGTCGCGCACAATGGCCCGCGGCGAGAAGCTGACTTCCTCGAGGATGAGATGCCCGGCGTCGATGATCGAGAAGTCGAGAATGTCGTTCACCAGCGAGAGCAGAATCTGACTGGAGGAACGGATGGTGGCGACCAGTTCCTGCTGCCGCGTGTCGAGCGAGGTCTCCTCCAGAAGCGCGCCGAGCCCGATGACCGCATTGAGGGGCGTGCGAATCTCGTGGCTCATCGTGGCCAGGAACTCGCTTTTCGCCTGCGCGGCGGCCAGCGCGGCTTCCTTGGCGCTCTCCAACTCTTCCTGTGCCTGCCGCTCCCGGGTGATGTCGGCGTGCGTGCCCAGCATCCGGAGCGGTTTGCCCTCCGCGTCGAGCTTCAGCCAACCGCGCGCCTCGATCCACCGGTAGCTGCCGTCCTTGCCGCGACAGCGAAACTTGTGGCGATACTCCGGCACGTCGCGCCGGAACGCCTCCTGCACCGCCTGGGTGGTCGGCTCCAGGTCATCCGGATGCAGGAGAGAGAAGAACGTGTCGACGGACTGGCCGAGTTCCGACCGGGAAAAGCCGAGCATTCCTGCATAGCGGTCGTCGAACAATACGACACCAGAGGGAATGTCCCAATCCCAAAGCCCAAGGCCCGCCGCCTGGAGGGCGAGATCCAGGCGTTCCCGGTTCGACTCGAGCTGTTCAAGCAAATGCCGGAGGCCGGCATCCGAATTGTCTGCTTGCACATTGGGCTTTTCGACCCAAGCTGGAGCTGGATTGAATGTTTTCCGTTACGTAACTCACCTTGGTAACGCGGGTGCACGCGTGGATCGCCATGGCGACGAAAGTCTATGTCAATCCGAACGCTCCTCTGGCGACAAACTGGTGGGCGATGGCACTGCGCGGCGGCGCGGCGCTGCTGTTCGGCATCCTGACCATTACTCTCCCCTCGATTACCTTTGCCTACCTGCTGGCGATGTTCGCGATCTTTGCTCTCGTGGACGGACTGTTCAACATCTTCGCCGCCCTCAAGCGCAGTGAAGGCCAGGACCGATGGTGGGCGCTGCTGCTGGCCGGAGTGGTGAGCATCCTGGCGGCGGTTGCCGCGGTGGCCTATCCCGGGTTGACCACGCTGACGCTGCTCTATCTGGTGGCGGGTTGGGCGATCTGGTCCGGAGTGATGGAGATCGTGGCGGCGTACCGGTTGCGGAAGCAGATCAGCAACGAGTGGCTGCTGGGACTGCGGGGCTTGCTGGCGATTGCCTTCGGATTGCTGCTGATCCTGCGTCCGCAGGCGGGCGTGGTGGCTTTGCTGCTCTGGCTTGGCGTGTTTGCGATCGTCTCCGGCGTGATGCTGTTGGTGCTGGCGTTCCGGCTGCGGGGCAAGAGTCCGGCGAGTGAGGTGCGGATGGCGTGACCGGGCCGCAGGCCATCCTCAGCAGGAGACGTTCCGTCCCTGGCTGCGCTGCGGCGCGGTGGGAACCGCCCGGGGCGTTCCGCAACCTCCGTCGCGCGCTCGGGGGTCGCGCTTCGTCTGCAGACGGACGCGGGAGCACTTGTCGATGCGTCGTTTTGACTGATGCAGAAGAGATGACCGCAGTTTTCGATCCGCTCGCTAGTTCCGGAGGGCACGTGAGCCGAATCGGGAACCCGAGCATCGCGACGGGTGAGGAGCACGGCGTCGTGGTGGCGGTCAGCGAGTGAGCTCGACCGCCAAACGGTCGATCGCGTCGCGGATCTCCTTCGAGGGGGCGTTGAAGCCGTTCACCATGATGGCGAAGGCGAGTTTGCCGCGCGTTGCCGAGTCCGCATAACCGGCGAGGCAACTGACGTGGGTAAGGGTGCCGGTTTTGGCCCGGATGCGGTCGGCGCCGGGCAGCCCCCGGAAGCGATTGTCCAGCGTCCCGTCCTGACCGGCGACCGGCAACGAAGCTTCCAGAGCCTGCGCGGCCGGAGACCCGCGCAGGGCGCCGAGCAGGCGAACGGTCAGTTCCGGCGTGACCAGGTTCAAGCGTGACAGGCCGGAGCCGTCGCGGAGGTCGTACTCGCCCTTCGCGGCGCCGATGGCTTCGAGCAATTGCGTCCAATCGGCGGATGCCGTCACGGTGCGGCGCAGCATCTCGGCGATCAGGTTGTGGCTGTCCTTGTTGACGATCTGCGCAATGTCGGACAGCGGCGGGGACTCGCGCCGCGCCAGTTCCACTTCGGCTTCCGGCGCGCCGGCGTCAATGTCGGCGGTCCGGTGGCGGGCGATGGCCGGTCCGTCGACGACGATCCCACGCCGCGTCAGCGCGTCGCGAAACAGGTGTGCGGCGAAACGTGCCGGATCATCCACGGCCGTGCGGAGGGTCCGGACGGGTCCGCCGGCCTTGAGAGAGCCGGTCAGCCGCACGACGCCGCTCTCCGGCATCCGGACCAAGTCCAGCGGCGAGGCGTCCGACGCGGTGCGCAGACGGTTGTCGATCCAGAAGTACTCGACGGCGGGGCGGAGTTCGACGGTGACCGGGTCGCCCGCCTCGGCACCCGGTGTGAGGCGGATTTCAACGGCACTCTCTTCGACGGTGAGGGCGCTGACCGGAGCGCCGAAATCGTAGGCGGCATCATCGACGGCCCAGCCGGTGGGAAACGGGTCGTGCGCCCAGAGCGTGTCGTCGCCGACGATGGCTCCGGTGATGCGCTTGACGCCCGCGGCGGCGACACGGTCGGCCAGAAGCTCCAGCGCAGCGACGTAGGGCGGGCGCGGCGAGGGCTCCTTCTCGTAGCGGTACGGATACGATCGGGCGGCCATGGCGGGGTCTCCAGAGCCGACCAGGCGGAGTTCACCGGAAATGACCCCGCGGGAGTCCGCCGGTTTGCCGGCGACAACACGCGTGACGTAGCGGTAATCCGGCCCGAGGTGCCGCAGCGCGAGAGCCGTCGTGTAGAGCTTTGTGTTCGAGGCGGGCGTGAAGAAGTGGGCCGCGTTGTGCGTGGCAATCACCTGCCCGGTTTCGAGCGCAACGGCATGGACGCCCCAATGCGCCCGTTCGACACCCGGGGTGGAGCGGAGGATCGCCGCGAAACGGTCCTCCCATTGCGCGCACGCCGTCAGCGCCATTCCTGCCAGAACCACGATCCGCCGAATCATCGGTCTGGCTAGCTTCGCACAGTGCTCCATCGCACTTCGAGCCAGAGCAGGAACAGAAGAAGCAGGACCATGCAGGTTCCGGCAAAGGGAATCAGGAGAGCCGCGCCGAGTCCGAACAGCGCCGTGATCACGCCCACCACCCAGGGTGCGAGCAGTCCGCCGGCAAGAGCGAGCGTGAACACTCCGCTGTAGTAGGACGGGTGGTAGAGGACGAAGCGTGGGCCGATCCGTTCCGAGACGAGCGGAAAGATCGCCGAGAAGGCGACCCCGATGAGCACCACCGCCACACCTGCGCCGAAGCGGCTGTCGGTGACGCCGAGCACCAGGCAGCCAAACGACGCCGCCGCAACCGACCCTGCCAGGAGCCGCGACTGCCGCACCACGGAGAGCAGCGGCTGCATCAGCACGCGCCCGAGAAGCAGAGACGTCCAATACAGGGCCAGCAGCGCGAGCGCCGAGTGGGGGCTGATGCCGAGGCGCTGCACCAGAAGCAGGGCCAGCCAGCCTGCCATCGCCCCCTCGTTGCCGAACTGAAAAAACACCAGCACCGCCAGGAGCAGCGAAGCGGGCGAGCGCGCCGATTGCCGTAGCGGAACCGTGGTTTCCTCCGGCACCGGGCGCGCGGGAATTCGAGCGACGGCGACGCCATAGGCTGCCGCCAGGAGCGCCAACGCCAGCGGAAACAGCCATGCCGAAGGGGACTCCACGGTGACCATGGCCAGAAGTGCCGTCGACAGCGTCCCGACGCCAAAGAAGAGGCTAGCGATATTGGCGGTGGCGCCCACCGCACGTTCATACATGGCCGCAAGCAGTGGAAAGACGGCGGCGCTGAGAATCGCCATCGCGAAGCCGAGCGGCGCCAAGGCCAGCCCGCGCGCCCAGGCCGGCGCCGGCGGCGCGAGCAGCAACAGACTCCCAAAAGCGACCGCCGCCAGGAACGCCGCACTGACCAGCATCGCCGTGCCGCCCCAGCGGCTGACCAGACGCCTTCCGAGGGCGAGCCCAAGCAGCACGCCGCCATTCAGCGACAGGAAGTAGGTCCCGATTTGCCAGTAGTTGGAGCTGAGATGCTCCCCCCAGGACGGCAGCGCCGCACCCGGAAAGGCGTAGATCATTCCCGCCAGCAGAAACCCGGCAAAGGCACGGCGGACACCGGTCACGCGGGGGGTGGGAGCGCTCGGCGTCACCCCGGTATTCTAGCCGACGCGCAGCCTTGGGATCGAGTGATATCCTCAGAACTTCACATCTATGCATCTGTTCCGTTTTGCTCTTTTTGTCCTGCCTGTCCTGGTGCTGGCGCAGCGCCCGCTGCGGCTGGACGACGTCGCGCGGTTTCGCGACGTGGCGGACCCGCAGATGTCGCCGGACGGCAGGTGGATCGCCTACACGGTGAGCGAGATCGATGCCAAAGCCGATAAGCGCGTCTCGAACATCTGGATGGTGAGCGCGGATGGCAAAGAAACGCTGCAGTTGACCTACGGCAGCGACGGAGCAAGCGGCCCGCGCTGGACACCGGACGGAAAGTCGCTGTCCTTCACGTCCAGCCGTCCGGGTCCGGCGAAGGGGAGCCAGATCTGGATTCTCGACCGGCGCGGCGGCGAAGCACGGCAACTGACGGCGTTGAAGGGGCGGATCTCGGACTACGCCTGGTCACCGGATGGCAAGCGGCTGGCCCTGGTCTACCGGGAGCGGGATGCGAATGAACCGGACCCGGACGCCCCGGCAAGCGAGCGGCGGCCGAAGCCGATCGTCCTGAGTCGGTACAAGTTCAAGCAGGATGTCGAGGGGTATCTCAGTTCGACACAGCTTCGGCGAATTTACCTGTTTGACGTCGAGTCAAAGAAGCTGGAGCCGCTGACGACGGACACGAAGGTTGAGGAGTCCTTGCCGGCCTGGTCTCCGGACGGGACCAAGATCGCCTTCGTCAGCAACCACGAAGCGGATTGGGACCGGACGCCGAACAGCGATGTGTTTGTCGCCGATGCGAAGCCGGGTTCCGCCGCGCGCAAGCTGACGACGCATCCGGGCCCCGACGGGGGGCGGCTGGCATGGAGCCCGGATTCGACGACGATCGCCTATACGCAGGGCAGCAGCCCGAAGATGGGCGCCTACAATCTGAACCGGCTGGCGGTGGTGCGCCTGGACGGCGGCGCGCCGCGGGTGTTGACGGAGAAACTGGATCGCGGCGTCACGTCGCCGGCGTTCAGCCCGGACGGCAAGGCGGTGTTTGCACTGGTGATCGACGACATGTCGGAGTACCGCGCGCGTGTTTCGCTGACGGACGGCAGCGTCGAGAACCTGACGGGCAGAGGCATGGTGATTTCGGCACACACGCAGGCGGGCGGCAGTTATGCGGTCCTGCTGTCGAACGACACCACTCCGCCGGCCATTCACGTTCCGGCCGCGGCGGGCGGATTTCAGAAGGTCACAAGTCACAACGACGCGCTGCTGGGCGAGTTGCAACTTGCCCCCAGCGAGGAGATCCGCTTCCAGACCAAGGACGGCGTCGCCGTGCACGGGCTGCTGACGAAGCCGTTCGGCTATACGGCGGGCAAGAAGTATCCGACGCTGCTGCGCATCCATGGCGGACCGAATTCGCAGGACGCGCACTCCTTCCAACTGGAGCGGCAGTGGTTCGCCGCCCATGGCTACGCGGTGGTGAATGTAAATTATCGCGGCAGCGCGGGGCGCGGGCAGAAGTTCAGCGAGTCGATCTTCGCCGACTGGGGCAACAACGAGGTGACCGACCTGTTGGCGGCGGTCGATCACGTGGTCAAGATCGGCGTGGCGGATCCGGAGCGGCTGGGCGTGGGCGGCTGGAGCTACGGCGGGATTCTCACCGACTATCTCATCGCCACCGACACACGCTTCCAGGCGGCCACCAGCGGCGCGGGAACGGCAAACATCGCCGCGCTCTATGGAGTCGATCAATACATCGTGCAATACGACAACGAGATCGGTCCGCCCTGGAAGAACCCCGAGCTGTATCTGAAACTGGGGTACCCGTTCTTCAAGGCGGACCGTATTCGGACACCGACGCTGTTTCTGTGCGGCGAGAAGGATTTCAACGTGCCGCTGGCGGGCAGCGAGCAGATGTATCAGGCGCTGCGCTCACTGGGCGTCCCGACGGAGTTGGTGATCTATCCGGACAGCTTTCACGGCATCACGCGGCCGAGCTTCGTCAAGGACCGCCTGGAACGCTACGTGGCCTGGTATGACAAGTACCTGAAGAAGGCAACCGCCGCCGACTAGGCGATCACGCCCAAGCCTGCCGATAGTCCGACGCGTACTGTTCGAAGGAGATCGCGTCCCGTCCCAGAATCTGCGGCACGGCAGCGGTGACGCGCTCGGCGTACCCCGCGCGGAAGTGACCCAGCAAGGTCAGAAGAAGCTCCGCGTACTCCGGCGGCAGTCCGGCCTGTTGGAGGGTGCTCCGCATCTCGTCCGGGGAAACGTCGCGGTAACGGATCGGCTTGCCGGAGACGCGAGCCAGAAGGCCGGCGACTTCGCCATGGTCGAGCGCCGCGTTGCCGGTGAGGTCAAAGTGCACGTTGCGGTAGGTGTCGGACGTCAGCACCTCTGCGGCAACCGCGGCGATGTCGCGGGCGTCGATGAAACTGCCTTTCGCGGTCCCGGCCGGCAGCTGAATCTCCCCCGCATGCCGGATTCCAGCGAGCCAATAGCTGTTGAAGTTCTGCATGAACCAATTGGGCCGGAGCACCACGAAGGGCACGCCGGATTGCTCCAGCAGCAGTTCCGCTTTCCGCAGCGGCGCGGTGGGGTCGGCGTCGACACCCATCGCCGTCATCAGGACCAGCTTCTCCAGCCGCTGCCGGGCAGCCTGCTCAATGAGCGGCTCCACTAACTGGTCCTGATGGGTGAATCCTGGCGGCGTGAGGACGAACGCTCGTGAGACTCCCGCAAGGGCCGGGGCGAACGACCGGTGGTCGGTCAGGTCAAGAAAAGTCTGATCGGCCGCGTGATGGCGCTTGCTGGTCGCGCGCAACACCTCCGCGCCGCGCTGCCGCAGCCGTTCGACCAGCGGTTGGCCCACTGTACCGCTGGCGCCGGTCACTAGAATTCTGCTCATTTCGTTTCTCCTTGGTTGGAGCAGCGTGCTCCTGCCCTTGTAGAGATTCGGCGGAGATTGGATGCGCGTCGCACTAGCGTCCAGATATCATGTCTATGAGTCTTGAAGAGGCTCAGCAATATGGAACTGCTGACGGACATCCTGGCGCAGGCGGGCGTGCGCCGGCGGATCCTCCATCGGACTCGCCTGCCGGACCGCGAGGCGCTGCAGTTTCCTTGCGACCGGAGCATTGGGTTTCACCTGGTGACGGACGGCGAAGCCTTCGTGCACCTGGACCGGAAGCAGGGGGGCCCGCTGCGGCTGCCATCGGGCAGCGTCGCGCTGATGGCACGCGCGTGTCGCCACACGCTGAGTTCCCGCCGTGAGTACGACCCCGCTTCCGTCCGGCCGATGCCGCTGCAGGCCGAAGCGGGCGGCGGCGGAGCGCTGTTGTTGAGCGGTGCTTACCAGTTTTGGAACACACCGGTTCACCCGTTGTTCGCGGAGGTTCCCGACTGGGTGGTGTTTGCGTGTGAGGCCCACCCGGAGGAGGAACACCTGCGGGAGGCGATCCGATTGGTCGAGCGAGAGCTTCACCAACCGCGGTTCGGTTCGCAGCGGGTGATCGAAGCGATGCTGGATGTGATGTTCACGCTGCTGCTGCGGTTGGCAGTGGAGCAGTTGGGAGACGCACCCGGAACGTGGAGCTACGGGATTCGACAGCCGCAGATCCGGCGCGCGGTGGAACTGCTGCATCAGGACTGCGCACGGGAGTGGACGCTGTCGGAACTGGCCCGGGAGGCGGGACTGTCGCGTGCCGGGCTGGCCGATAAGTTTCGCGTTGCCGTTGGATCGACGCCGGGAGACTACTTGCGAAAGGTGAGGATGGAGCGGGCCGTTCGGCTGCTGCGCGAGTCCGAAGCCGGGCTGGAGTCTGTCGCGGCGGCGGTGGGCTATCGTGATGCGTTTGGGTTTTCGAAGGCGTTCAAAAGAGTGGTGGGCGTGTCGCCGCGCGAGTTCCGGACGATGGATCGAGAAGACCGGCCAGAGTGTCGTTTTGACTAGACGACGAACTTGTATCCGACGCCGCGCACGGTGACGAGATGGCGCGGGTTGGCGGGGTCCTCTTCGAGAAGGCGGCGCAAGCGGACGACGAAGGCGTCGATGGCGCGGGTGTCGGTGTCCTCATGGACGCCCCAGACCTCTTCGAGGAGTTGCTTGCGAGCGATGGCACGGTTGGGCCGTTCGACGAGGTAGCGGAGGAGATTCGCTTCCATGCGCGTGAGCGGGAGGGACTTGTCGTCGGAGCGGATCTCGAGATTCTCAAAGTCGATGAGATGGCCGTTGAACGAGTACGTCGTGCGGGCGGCGGCGTTCATCCACTCCTTGCGGCGAAGCAGACCATGGACTCGCGCCAGAAGGATGGAGAGTTCGAAGGGCTTGGGAAGGTAATCGTCCGCGCCCGACTCGAAACCCTTCAGAACGTCTTCGGGGCGTCCGCGGGCGGTCAGCATCAACGTGGGAATGTAGTTGGCGTTCTCTCGCAGACGGCGCGCCACCTCAAAGCCGTCGATACCGGGGAGCATGACGTCGAGCACCAGCACGTCGAAGGGCGACTGAGCGAGGCGCCGCAAGCCTTCTTCACCGGTTTCGGCCACATCCACCTCGAAGCCCTCCGCCTCGAAGTTAAAGCGCAAGCCGTCGGCGAGGTGGGCTTCGTCCTCGACAATCAGGACGCGTGTCATGGGCGCATTCCCGGCAATTGGATGGTGAAAGTGCTGCCGCGTCCGGAGCCTTCGCTTTCGGCATAGACGCGTCCGCCGTGGCGCTTGGCGATCGAGTTCACGATGAACAGGCCGAGCCCGGTGCCCTTCACCCGCTGCGTGATGGAGCCCGGAATACGATAGAAGCGTTTGAAGACGTGTTTCAGCTCCTGCGGAGGGATGCCGACGCCTTCATCCTTCACCTGCACGCCGACGCGTCCCTCACCATCGATGGTCACCTGACAGCGCACCTGCACGGAGCCGGCGGAGTACTTAATCGCGTTGTCGAGCAGATTGGCGACGGCCGTCTTCAGTTCCGCCGCGTCCCCTTCGACATAGGCGTGCTCCGGACCGTGATAGCGGATGGCGTCGTTGCCGAGCCGATGACGGAGTTGCGCAAGTTGCCCGGTCTCCCGCACCAGGGTGGCGATGTCGACGCGCGTCTTGTGTGCGAGCTTGGCGGCGGCGCCCGTGCGTCCGGCTTGGAGCACCTGTTCGACGGTGGCCATCAGACGGTCGGAGTCAGCCAGCATGATGTCGTAAAACTGCTGGCGCTTCACCGTATCGGGTTCTCGCGATTTCAGCGTCTGCAGGTAGAGGCGCATGGAGGCAATTGGAGTCTTTAGCTCATGCGTGACGGAGTTGATGAAGGCATCGTGCTGTTCATTGCGCTTGATTTCCCGGATGAGGAAGATCGTGTTCAACGCGACGCCCGCAATCAGCAGCGCGAAGAAGAGCACGCCGAAGACGAGCATCAGGCCGGTGCGCCAGTTCACGACGACCCAGCCGATGTTGAGCGCAATCGCGACCGCCAGCGTCACGATGCCGAACACGGTTGCCAGGATGATCGAACGGCGCCGTCCGCTGGGACCCACTGACTCCAGTGTAGAAAAGCGCGGGCGATCTCGTGGTATCCCTCGTGGATGACACCCGCGGTGACCGACGGCTGGAATCTGCTGGCCGAGCTGATTGCATTGCTTGGGGCTGCGCTGCTGTTTGGGGTGGCGGCACGGCGGCTGGGCCAGAACGCGATTCTCGGCTATGTGGTGGCTGGCATTGCCGTCGGTCCGAACGGGCTGGGGCTGATCCGCAGCCAGGACAGTATCGGGTTCCTGGCGGAACTTGGCGTGGCGCTGCTTCTGTTCGGCATCGGGCTGGAGTTCTCCTGGAAGCGGATCGAAGCGCTGGGGCGGCAAGCGCTGATTGCGGGCTTCTGGCAGATTGTGCTGACGTGGGTGGCCGGCTTTACGGTGGCAAAGCTGCTGGGGGCGGCAAACGGCACCGCCAGCGTGGTGGGCAACATCCTCTGCCTGTCGAGCACAGCCTTTGTCATCCGCATGCTGCAGGACCGCGCCGAGATGGATTCGCGGCATGGGCGCGTGGCGGTGGGCGTGTTGCTGTTGCAGGATCTGGCGCTGATTCCGCTGCTGGTGCTGCAGTCGATAGCAGGCGAGGGCGCCACCGGGGCAGAGGCGCTGCTGCGCTTCGGGGTGCAACTGGGCAAAGGGCTGGCCGTGATGGCCGTCATCTACGTGGCGCTGCGCGTGGTTCTGCTGCGCGCTTTCCGTGGCGCGGGCGCCTACGCGGATCGCGAGGTGCCGATCATCTTGTCGGTTTCCGTCTCGCTCGGCTGTGCGTGGGCCAGCCACCTGGCCGGACTCTCGCCGGTGCTGGGAGCGTTCCTGGCGGGATTGCTGTTGGCGGATCAGCCTTCGGCCGAGCAGATTCGCACGAACGTGGTTCCCCTGCAGTCGGTGTTTGTGACGCTGTTCTTCGCCTCGATCGGCATGGTGGCGACACTGCCGGACCGCGAGCTCCTGCTCTGGCTGCCTGCAGTTTCGCTGGCCGTGATTCTCGGCAAGGCACTCTGCGCCGGGTTGGCCATCCGCTGGAGCGGCGCCGTTTTGCGACCGGCAATCCTGGGTGGCCTTACGCTGGCGCAGATTGGCGAGTTCTCGTTTGTGCTGGCCAAGGACGGATTGAACCATCGCCTGCTGCCGCAGGACTGGTTTGAGCTGCTGATTGCCAGTGCGGTGATCAGCCTGATTGTGTCGCCGTACGTGCTGAGCGGGGGGCACTGGCTGATGGAGCGTTGGGGAGAACGAGGGTTGAAGCGCGCCGCCGCGGGCGAGCATCCGGACTGCGACGTGATCGTGGTGGGGTATGGACCGGCGGGACGGCAGGTGGTGGATGGGCTGGAGCGCGCCGGGTTGAGCGTCTGCCTGATCGAGTCCAACTCCGCTCTCGCGCCGTCGCGGGAAGGCCTGCGTGTGCAACTGGGTGATGCGACGTCGCCGGAGATTCTGCGCCATGCCGGGCTGGAGCGGTGCCGCGCGCTGGTGAGCACAGTGCCGGACCCCGGCGTGACGCGCACGGTGATCGCAATTGCCAAACAGATCGCGCCCGGGGTGGCTGTGATCGCCCGGGCGCGCTACCAGAGGTTCGCCGATCCGCTGCGGCGATTGGGCGCCGAAACGGTGGTGGATGAGGAAGTCCTGGTCGGCAAGTCGCTTTCGGAAGCTGTCCTGGCGCGCGTCTCGCCGGCCGAAGGCCAAGACTACGCGGCTTCGCGGGTGGCCAACGGCTGATCGACGCGGGCGACGCGCACGTTGGAGGCGA
This sequence comes from uncultured Solibacteraceae bacterium, assembly GCA_964395885.1. Classification (GTDB taxonomy): domain Bacteria; phylum Acidobacteriota; class Terriglobia; order Bryobacterales; family Bryobacteraceae; genus JAPKYZ01. Next base: position 17,853 of record CAYNDS010000047.1, read on the forward strand.
TGCCCAGCTTTTCGAGCAGCCGGATCTGCAGCCACGTGATGTCGAGTTCGTACCAGGCAAGGCCGTGCCGCGCCGATGCCTGATGCGCGTGGTGGTTGTTGTGCCACCCCTCGCCGAAGGTCACCATCGCCACCCACCAGTTGTTGCGGGAGTCGTCATGCGTGGCGAAGCGGCGCGAGCCCCACAGGTGCGTCGCCGAGTTCACCATCCAGGTGGCGTGCCATCCGGCGACGATGCGGACAAACGTGGCCCAGAAGGCCATCGCCATCCCGCCGGTGGCCCACAACGCCAGGCCGACAACGGTGAGCGGCACCCAGTGGTAGTTGTTCAGCCACACATAGAACGGCTGCCGCGCCAGATCCGGAGCGTAGCGCGAGGTCACGGCGGTGTTGTTGTGCATCGCATCGCCCACCGTCATCCAGATGATGTGAGCCCACCACTTGCCATCGCGCGGCGAGTGCGGATCGCCCGGCTTATCCGAGAGCTGATGGTGGATGCGGTGCGTGCCCACCCACGAGATCGGCCCGCCCTGCAGCGTCATGGAACCGCAGATGCCGAGGAAGTACTCCAGCCACTTCGGCACCTTGTACGACCGGTGCGTGTGCAGCCGGTGATAGCCCATGCCGATGCCTCCGCTGATGCAGAGCCAATAGAGAATGACGGTGACGCCGATGGCCTTCCAGTCCCAGAGGAAAACGATCGTGCCCAATGCCAGAATATGGAAGGCAACGAACGCGATGACGGTGGGCCAGTTCAGCTTGGATGTGTCTTTGTTGAGAAAGAGGTCGCTCAAGGTTTTCGCCTATCCTGACCCTAACAAGCGAGGGCACACAACACTGTAAAAGTTGTGTAATTTCAACGGTGACCGTAGGCGACATTCGTTATCATCGGCAGTTCTCATCCGCTGCGCTGGCAGAGCCGCACGACGTGCTGGTCTACCTTCCACCGGGCTATGAAGAGGACCGCCGCAAGCGCTATCCCGTGCTGTACCTGCAAGACGGGCAGAACGTCTTTGACGGCGAGACGGCATTCATTCATGGCCAGGAGTGGGGTGTGGACGATTCGGCCGAGCACATGATCCGCGTCGGTGAGATCAAGCCGCTGATCGTCGTCGCTGTGCACAATGCCGGCGTGCATCGGATTGACGAGTACACGCCGACGGCCGACAAACGCAGCCGCCGTGGCGGCAAGGCGTATCTCTACGGTCGCATGCTGGTGAACGACCTAAAGCCGTACATCGACTTGCAGTACCGCACGCTGCGAGACCGGCGTCACACGGGGCTGGGCGGATCTTCGCTGGGCGGCCTGGTGTCGCTCTACCTCGGGCTGAAGCACGCCGATGTTTTCGGGAAGCTGGCGATTATGTCGCCATCGGTATGGTGGGACAACCGTGCGATTCTGCGCATGGTTTCGGACTTCGAGAGCCTCTACCGGCCGTCGATTTGGCTCGACATCGGCACGCAGGAGGGCGCATCGCCGCGGCGGGTGCTGGCCGATACGCGCGCGCTGCGCGACGGGCTGGTGGCGCAAGGCTGGCGACTGGGCCGCAATCTCGGCTATTTCGAGGCCGTCGGCGCCGATCACTCCGAGCGGAGTTGGGCGCGCCGGGTGCCGATGATGCTCAAGTTTCTGTTTCCGAACCGGAAGTGCTAACGGGGCTGGGGATCCAGCGCGCGGCGCAGCCAATCGAGGGCGTATGTCGCCGCATAAGCACGGACGACGGCACGCTCCCGCAGGAACTGGAAGCGGCGCGCCTCCGTACCGCGGCTGCCGGCAAGGGCGACCCAGGTGAGACCGACCTCGTCGCCGTCCGGACCGGCGAAGCCCGTAATCGCGAGGCCCCAATCGGCACCGGCCTTGTCGCGCGCCGCGGAAGCCAGCGCCTTGGCCGTCTCCTCGGAAACCGGCCTGCCGGGCAGATCCCCGCCGATCAACTGTCGCTTCAGCTCCTCGTGATAGACCAGCCATCCGCCGCGAAACCAGGCTGAGGAGCCGGGCGATTCCGTCAGACGCATCCCGAGAAGTCCCCCGGTCATGCTCTCGGCCACGGCGACAGTCTCCTTCCGCGCGGTCAGGATGCGCCCCACGGCGGTCTCCAGCGGCGCGCCATCGCGCGAATAGATGCGGTCGCCGAGCAACTCCTCCAGCTTTGCGCCCAGCTCACCGGCAAGTTGGTCCGCCTCTTCGATCGTCGCGGCCTGCGCGCGCAGATGCAGCTCAATGTCGCCCGGCTTGGCCAGGATGGTGGTCACCGGGTTGGTGTACTGCGTGTAGACGGGCGCAATGAGGGAATCACAATCGCTCTCGCCCATGCCGGCGATGCGGTACCAGCGCGTCGCAATCGCGAGCGGGGGCAACAGCGCGCGCAGGCGCGGAAGGCAGGCTTCCTCGAACAGCGGCTTCAGTTCGCGCGGCGGACCCGGCAGCAACATCAGCACCTTGGCGTCGCGCGACAGCCACTGCCCGGGCGCCGTGCCGCGCGGATTGTCGAGCACTTCCCCGCCCGGAAGCACATAAGCCTGGCGGCGATTGTTGTCTGCCATCTTGCGCCCAAACCGGCGGAACTTCTCGGCAATGCCCTCCAGGATGGCGTCGACAAACACCAGGTCGATTCCCAGCGCCTCGGCCGCGCACTCTCGCGTCAGATCATCCTCCGTGGGGCCCAATCCGCCCGTGAGAATGACCAGTTGCGAATCCCGCCAGGCACGCCGAATGGCTTCCGTCAGCCGAGCGCGGTCATCGCCCAGGATGTGCTTGGCCGCGACCTCCACGCCGAGTGCGTTCAACTGCGCCGTCAGCCAAAGAGAGTTGGTGTCGACGCGCGAGGGCGTCAGCATCTCGCTGCCGACCGCAAGAATTTCGGCGGTCACTTTAGGGAAGCGGCCTTCCGCGAACGCCGACATCGACGCGGTAGAGCGCGTTGTTGGTGGTCAGCACCATGGCCTTTGAGGGCGCGAAAGCCAGCCCGACGATGCCCGGTCCGGAGAGAAACAGCTCGGCTTTTTGATCCGGCGTGATCCGCACCACGCCGCGCCGGCCGCTCAGCGAAGCCGCCACGTAGCAGTTGCCGTCCGCGTCAAAGGCGAGCCCCTGCGGGCGTCCGAGACCGCGATAGAACACCGAGACCTGCCCGTGCTCGTCAATGCGCTGGATGGCTTCAAAGCTGGACGTCGTCGGTCCGGTGACATACAGTGCGTTGTCGCCGCCAAAGGCCAGATGATAGGCGGCGATGGAGGATTCCAGCGTGGCGAAAACGTAGATCTGCCGCGAGGGCGAAATCTTGAAGATCGTGCCGCTGCGGTCGCCGACATACAGATTGTTCTCGCGGTCAAAGGCGATTCCGGTCGCCACGCCCATGCCCTCGGCATAGACCGACATCGTGCCCTCGCTCGACACCTGGTAGATCACGCCTTCGTGGCGGCTGGAGACGTACAGCACACCTTCCTGATCAAAGGCGAGACCGGTGGCGTTCATCAGGTCGGTGACAAACGGCTTCACGTTGTAGTTCAGGTCGACCTTGTAGACGGCGACGGCCGTCTTCTGACCTCGGGAGCCGCTGAAGGTCGTGTAGATGTTGCCGCGTGCGTCGATTGCCGGGTTGGCTACCGGATGCAGCCCATCGGCGATCTGGACGCCGATCTCGCAGTTGTAGACCTCGCTC
>CAYNDS010000047.1:21523-23047 GCA_964395885.1 uncultured Solibacteraceae bacterium
CTCCGGCACGCGGGCGATCACCAGCGACTCCGATCCGATGACGACCGGCGCGACCAGGTCGCCGACCATGACCTCCGGGCGGACATCGATCTGAAAGCCGCGACCGGCGATGCGGAACTCGCCGCCGGGGATGGCGGCGACCGGATTCACCTGGGCGATCTCGGGGCGGGTGGACTGCTTTCGGGTAGCCATTCAGCTTATTCGATTGAACCACTGCCAGCCAAGGAGCACAAATGCAGCCCCGGCGCCGGCCGCGATGTCGTCCATGACGATACCCCATCCGCCCGGCAGCCGCTCCATGCGCCCGATCGGCCACGGCTTGCCCATGTCCAAGGCGCGGAACAGCAGGAACGCTCCCACCACTTCCGGCCATTCCGTCATCCGGCACGGCAGGAGTGCGACCCATTGGCCGAGCAGTTCATCGATCACGACAATCTGCGGGTCCTTGCGATTCCGCTCGACGGCCACCTGTCCGGAGGCCCAGACGCCGGGCAGAAAGAGCGCAACCGTTGCCCACACCGGCGGAACGGCATACGCCAGTGCGACGGCAAGAAGAGACCCGGCCGTTCCCGGACCCCATGGCCAGAAACCCACACCCGCGCCCGTTGCGATGGCGTGCGCCAGCCTACTCCGGTTCGTCATCGGGTCGACTCTCCTGTGTCGGCTCGCCGGGAATCCGGTAGCCCTCGGTGGCCCAGACGCCAAGGTCCGCCTGGCGGCAGCGGTCGCTACAGAAGGGGAACTCCGGCTCACCTTGCTTGACCTGCCGCCGGCAGACCGGACAGCGGGCGACAATCTCGGCGCCCATTACCGGTGCGGCAACGCCGACGGCGGAGCGGGAAGAATCTGCAGCAGCCCGGGCGGCGGCGCGTCGAAACGGATCGCCTCTCCCGCATCGATCAGTTCGCCAACGAGATCGTAGTCGTGCGCCTCGGTGATCCGGATGCGGCGCATTTCGCCGGCGCGTGGCGCAGCGCCCTCGAAATCATTGATCAGACAGACGCCGTCGATTTCGGGCGCCTGTGACGGAAGCCGCCCCTCGAGCAGCAGTTCCGTCTCCTTTGAAAGCCCTTCGACGAGAATCGGGAACTCGCGGCCCACCAGCGCCTTGTTGCGGCGAGCCGAGATTCGCCGCTGGATCGCCATCAGACGGCGCCGACGGTTTTCGATCGTGCGCCCGTCCACTTTGCCGTCCAGATGGTAGCTGGCTGAGGTGTCCTCGTCGGAGTACTTGAACACGCCCACGTTGTCGAGTTTCGCGGCCTCGACGAACTGGCAGAGTTCGGCGAAGTCGGCCTCCGTCTCGCCCGGGAAGCCGACGATAAAGCTGGTGCGGATCGCAACGCCGGGAATCGCATCCCACAACCGCTCGATCAGCTTCAGGAAGAAGTCGCCGCTCGAGCCTCGCTTCATGCGCTTCAGCACGTTGCGCGAGGCATGCTGCAGCGGCATGTCGATGTACTTGACCAGAGAATCGTGCGCCGCGATGGTTTCCAGCAGCAGCGGCGTCACGCGCTTCGGATA
>CAYNDS010000048.1:0-769 GCA_964395885.1 uncultured Solibacteraceae bacterium
GGACTGTCCGGGGTCGCCCTGGCGTCCGGCGCGGCCGCGAAGCTGGTTGTCGATGCGGCGGGATTCATGCCGCTCGGTGCCGACGATGAACAGTCCGCACAAGGCGCGCACTTCCTCACGTTCGGCGTCGGTCTCTTCCTTGTACTTGGCGAGCAGGCGGTCCCATTCCTGGCGCTCCGGCGTATTGGCGGCAGCGGTCTGGTAGGCGTCCGGGTCCTTGCCCTGCTTGCGGAGGACCTCCTTGGCCATGAACTCGGGATTGCCCCCGAGGAGAATGTCGGTGCCGCGGCCGGCCATGTTGGTGGACACCGTGACAAGGCCCTTGCGTCCGGCCTGTGCCACGAGGAACGCCTCCCGCTCGTGATTCTTGGCGTTCAGCACCTCATGTTTGACGCCCATGCGCTTCAGGATGCCCGAGAGGCGCTCGGACTTCTCGACGGAGATGGTGCCGACGAGCACGGGCTGGCCGGTCTCGTGCGCGCGCTTGATCTCTTTGGCGGCGTTGCGGAACTTCTCTTCCTCGGTGCGATAGACGATGTCGATCTGGTCCTTGCGCACCATGGGCCGGTTGGGCGGGATCTCGTAGACGTCGATCTTGTAGGTCTTGGCGAACTCCGCCGCCTCGGTCATGGCCGTTCCGGTCATACCGGCCAGCTTCTTGTACATGCGGAAGAAGTTCTGGAAGGTGATGGTGGCCAGCGTCTGATTCTCACGCTGGATCTTGACGCCTTCCTTGGCTTCGACCGCCTGGTGGAGCCCATCGGACCAG
>CAYNDS010000048.1:779-3921 GCA_964395885.1 uncultured Solibacteraceae bacterium
ACTTTTCGCCGGGCTCCTTGCCTTCGATCACCTCGCCGCGGATCAGCTTGGGGATGATGCGATTGATCCGGTAGTACTTGTCGGTGGACTCTTCGCTGGGCCCGGAAATGATGAGCGGCGTGCGGGACTCGTCAATCAGGATCGAGTCGACTTCGTCGACGATGGCGAAGTTGTATTCGCGCTGGACGCAGTCTTCCAGGCGGAACTTCATGTTGTCGCGCAGGTAATCGAAGCCGAACTCGTTGTTGGTGCCGTAGGTGATGTCGGCGTGATAGGCGGCGCGGCGCTCGGCGTCGGAAAGGTCGTGCACGATGACGCCGACGCTGAGGCCGAGAAACCGGTACAGGCGTCCCATCCACTCGCTGTCGCGGCGGGCCAGATAATCGTTGACGGTGACGACATGGACGCCCTTGCCTTCCAGGGCATTCAGATAGACGGGCAGCGTGGCGACGAGCGTCTTGCCCTCACCGGTTCGCATTTCGGCGATGGCGCCGCGGTGCAGCACGATGCCGCCGATCAACTGCACGTCGAAGTGGCGCATGTTCAGAACACGGCGCCCGGCTTCGCGGACAACGGCAAAGGCCTCGATCAGCAGATCATCGAGGGTTGCGCCCTGCGCGAGCCGCTCCCGGAACTCGACGGTTTTCGCCGCCAGTTCTTCGTCGGACAACGCTTGCATGGACGGTTCGAGCGCGCTGATTTCCGCCACCAGCGGGCGGATGCGCTTCAGTTCGCGCTCATTCTTGGTACCGAAAATCTTGGCTAAAAACTGATCGATCACAGAGATCTCCTCCAGACAACCACCGCGGACGCTTGGGAGCGAGGCCACACGAGGGCGCTCCGGACACAGATGCCGGGCACCGGTCGATTCAGGCAAACCTCAGGCGGCGGGAGGAGCGCGGGGAGCGAGGGTCCGGACGAAGGCGACGGAGCCGGGGGGCGCGGGTGGGGCAGCGGTGAGAAGTCCGGCACCGGAGGGTGCGGATAAGGTTGCCGCGAAACGAGGCAGCACCGCCGTCTGCGCGTGACCGGAAACCGGCTTCAGCGTGGTGCCGAAGATGGCGGAAAACAGCAGCTTGGCCTTGTCGGCGCGTTCGGCGACGACCTGGGGCGCGTCCGCACGAAGCGCCGGCTGAGCTGACGTGCCCAAAGCGCACAGGGCTGCCAGCAGCACCAGCAAGCTGCCGGTAGCGGCCACGCTCAAGCGCGATTTGGACGGCTGATCCACTCCCTTTCAGGATACGCCAGCCCGCCGGGAGCGGAACCTGGCCGGGCGGCGGCGGCGGGGAGGCGCCTACTTGCGCGCGGTGATCATCCAGTCGGCGCCGGCCAGAGGTTCTACGGAGACGTCGCGGAATCCGGCACTTTCGAGCCACTGCTTGCAATCGGCGAACGAGTAATCGAACCCGCCGGGGGTCTCAATCAGCATGTTCAGGCTGGAAAGCAGGCCGAGGGCGTTGCGAGAGCGATCATCGTCGATCAGGATCTCGTAAATCACAAACGAACCGCCCGGCGGCAGCGCGTCGTAGGCCTTGGCGATGAGCATCTGCTTGGTGGGCAGGTCCCAGTCATGGAGGATGTGGCCCATCAGGACCACGTCGGCCGGCGGCAGTGGCGAGTCGAAAAAGCTGCCCGGGATGAACTTCACCCGCTCGGCGAGCCCGAGGCTGGCGATGTAGTCCTCGAAGACGGGACCCACTGCCGGAAGGTCAAAGCCGGTGGCTTCCAGGTGCGGGTGAGCAAGGGCAACCTGCGCGATGAGATCGCCCTGAGCCGTGCCCACGTCGACGGCGGAACGGTACTGGCCGAAGGGAAAGCGCTGGGCGATGGCCCGGTTGGACCCGCGGCTGATGCCCGACATCGCACCCAGGAACTGCTTCAGGCGGGCAGGATCCGCATAGATTGCCTCGAAGGGGTCCATGCCTCCGTCCCGCCGCTCATTCTGCGGCTGTCCTGTCCGGAGAGCCGCAGTGAGATGGCCCCAGAACGGATACAGCCGCTGATTTGCCATCTCGAGCATGCCGCCGACATAAGTGGGCTTGCGCCGGTCGAGAAACTGGTCCGCATCGGGAGCGTTGCGGTAGACGCCGTCCTTGCGCTCCAGAAAGCCCATCGCGACGAGGGCGTCGAGGAAGTCGCGAGCGGAGCGCGGGCTGAGACCGAGGCGTCCTTGCAGCGCGGCCAGGTCCTCCGGATGCTTTGCGAGTTCGGTGAACAGATCCAACTCGACGGCGCTGAGCAGGGCCTTCGCGGCCCAGAAGCCAAGCCCCGTTTGCAAGATCCGCTCGGGCGTGACGTCGTTCATCCCGGGGGAAGTATAGCGCTGTTAACGCAGGCGCGCCCGGGCGGACTGTTCGATCAGTTGCGCTTCCTCCGGGCGGCCGAGTTCGCGGTAGACGCGGGCGAGATCATCGGACAGTCCGGCTCTTTCGGGAACCAGTTCGATGGCCCTGCGCAGCAGCGGGACGGCCTCGCCGTAGCGTTCCCGGCGCTCATAGAAAGAGGCCAAATCAAAGAAGCCGCGCCAGGCGGAAGGGCGCAGGCGGACGAGGTCCAGGTAGACAGACTCGGCCTCGTTGACGCGGTTGAGGGATTCCAGCACCGCCGCGAGTTCATGCATCGCTTCGGAGTTGACCGGGTCGACGCGGCGGGCCTGTTCCAGTTCTTCGACGGCGCGCTGAAGGTTCTTCTCGCGGCGATAGACTTCGCCGAGCAGCAGGTGGGCGGCAGGCAATTGGGAGTCGAGTTCCAGCGCCTTGCGGCAGGCCTCTTCGGCGCCCTTGAGGTTGCCGGCAGCCTCTCTTTGGCGGGCGAGTTCCAGCCAGGCGAGAGCAAAGTTGGGGTCGGTGGAGAGGGCGCGCTCCGGCGCTCCGTTCCACAGGGCGAGCAGCGCCTCGCCGTTGCGGGTCTGGCCTTCGAGCAACTCCTGACGGTTGGCGACATCGAGTTCCCCGGTGACGGCGAGTGCAAGGCGGGCGGGCAGTTCTCCAAACTCCTGGCGGCTGACCGAAACGCGCTTGCGGGCCAGGAGTTCTCCGCGGCGCGCGGTGTGGAGGTTCAGTTCCACGGTGAAGCGGTCATCCTGCCAGCCCGCTTGGCCGTCGAGCACCAGGTTGACGCCGAACTGGTGGAGGGCGGCGCG
>CAYNDS010000048.1:3931-21771 GCA_964395885.1 uncultured Solibacteraceae bacterium
TCACGCCGGATTCGTCCACTTCCGTGCAAGGCACGACCCAGAAGTCCGGATTGAAGCGTTCCAGTTGGGTGAGATCCTCGGTGAGCGTGCGCGCGACCCCGCGGGCGAGAGCGGCATCTGCGCCCTGAAACGGCAGCACCAGCAGATGCTTTTCGACCGGAACCGAGGGCGGGAACACGAAGCGGCCGACTGCCGCCCGGATCGAGGGGATCAGGAGCAGCAGAAGCGGGGAAAGGGAAACGATGGTGGCGATGCGCCTTCTGCGGAGGCGGCGCTGCGCAATCTCGAGCACCGACACGCCCTTACGGCTTTGCCGCGGGCGCGGCCGGGGGAGCGGGTTTGGCTGGCGTGGCCGGGAGTGCCGGCTTTGCCGGAGCGGCGGCCTGTTTGTCGGCCAGCGCGCGAACATCGGGCGGCGGCACAAAGAGCTTTGCCTCGACCGGCTTGTTGTAGGCCACCGACTGGATGGTCATCGACACTTCCTGGCCGGCCATGTTGGTGGTGATCCGGGTGGGGACGGTGAGGCCGTCAAACTGCTGGTAGGAAGCGAAGGTGGACTGCACCGGAAGATCGCCCATTTGCGTGGCCATGGTGATTTTGGTGCGCTTCAGCAGGCCGGTGGACTTGTCGTACCAGCGCGTTTCCGGGCGCCCGCCGTCGCGCGGCTTCAGTTCGACAATCCAGCAATCGACGCCGTCGATTTGGGCATCGCCTTTTGTTTCGGCAGTGGAGTAGGTATCGCGCCAGCGCAGGTCCTTGGTCAGCTTCGCTTCGCGGGCATAGAAGGCCTTCTCTTCGCCCGACTTGACGCGGGGCCCGGCCAGGGGCGACTTTTCCCAGGCGATGCCGTTGAAGTAGCCTTCTTCGATCTTGCCGACACCGTCGATTTCGAGCGCGCTGTAGGTCTGGTCGTTCTGGTTCTTGTAGCCCACCATGCGGCCTTTGATCCCTTGCGCCTTCATCTCCATTACTCCGGTGACGGTCTCGCTGGTGATCTTCTCGTAGGTGGCGGAGCCGCCTGACGCCTCGATGAAGCGGTCCAGGATCTTGTCCGCCGGGGGCAGGTCTTGCGCCAGGCAAAAAGTGGCCGCCCAGACCAGGCTAAGGATGCGCATAGATCCAGGATACTGCGGCGTCCAAAGCGGGATCCTTGCCGGCAAGCAGGGCGGCGCGCGTGGGAGCGGCTTCGACGTCGGGTGTGACGCCGGCCCCTTCGAGGCTTCGGCCGCCTTCGCTGATGTAGTTGGCCATTGCGTATTGGAAGAGGTCGCCGTTTGGAAGCTGCTCGACGAGAGAAGGAAGCGCCGCGCCGGCCGTGCGGGTACCGAAGACACGCGCGCGCTTGAGATCCTGCAGGCCGCCGGCCATGATCTCGGACGTGGACACGGATGCGCCGTCGACGAGGATGGCGAGGGGTCCGGCGTAGGCCTCCAGGCGAGGGTTGACGAAGAGCTTCAGGGTGAGGTCGCGCTGGTAGAGGGTGCCGAGCTTGGTGTCCGGCTGATCGATGAAGAAGCCGGCCATCGAAGCGCCGAGAATGGCGAGGCCGCCGGGGTTGCCCCGCAGGTCGATGACGAAGCCGCGGCACTTGGCGCAGCCCTTGACGGCGTCCTCAAACTTGGCCATCAGATTGGCGGGATCGAGGAACAGATTGAAGCGGACGTAGCCGATGTCCGGCTTGACGCGGCGGCTTTCGAACTCCACGGTGGAAGGCGGCAGAAAGCCGAACGACGCGCGTGTGCCCTTCGACGGGGCGCGCATCAGGGCGCGGACGACAAGCGCGCCGGCACTGTTGCGGAAGCCCACGCGAACCGAAGTGCCCGCGGGTCCGGAGAGGCGGGACGTGGCGGCCATCCGGAGCAGAAGATCCTTCTGGCGGAGCTTGGGCTGGGCGAGCGCTTTCGCCACGGCGGCTTGCAGGTTGTAAGACCCGACGCTGACGATCTCCCATCCCGGGCGGATGCCGGCCAGCGCCGCCGGACTGCCCGCCTCGACCCAGCCCACCAGGATCTGCCTGCCGACCAGCAGGGGCCGTATGCCGGTCGTCCCGTCGCCACCCGAGGCAGCGATAAGATCGCCGGAGGCGTCGCCGGAAAGAATGGCGTAGTGCGAGGCGCCGAGAAGCCCCAGCATTTCGGCCATGATGGCCGTGGCGGCGCGATCGTCGGCAGAGGCTTCGACGCGCGCGCGGTAGTCGGCGCGGATATCGTCCCAACTGCGTTGTCCGTCGACCTGCGCCAGCTTCGCGGCGTCCCAGTGCCGGTCTCGCACGGTGGTCCAGATCTTGTCAAAGGAGGCCAGCGTCTCCGGTGACGCCGCCCACGCGCCGGCGGCCATGGCAAAGAGCAGGACCCTCATAGTCTTAGGCTAACGGCAATCGCCGTGGAGGCTGGCGGCATGCGCCGCTGGTCACTTCTTGCGGAGAAAGATCTTGCCGTTCATCGTCTCCAGCCGGATCTCCGGACCGCCGCCGTTCACCTTGCCCATGACGGCGCTGCCGGTACGGCGCGTGCCGGGCTCCAGTGTCATTTCAAAGTCGGTGTACATTTCTCCGTTGTCGCTTTTGAGGCGGAAGGTGGCCTTGGTGTCGGCGGGCATGGTGACATCGACGGAACCGTTCAGGGAGGTGAAGGCCATCGGCTTATCCGCGGGCGGCTTGCTCAACACCGCGGTCACGCGTCCGTTCAAGGCGTGGGCGATGACCGGTCCGCCGACACCTTCCAGCTGCACCGGGCCATTCATCGCCGTGGCATCGATCTCCCCGTCGACGCCCTCGACGCGCACCGGTCCGCTATTGTTGGACCGAACATAGACACTGCTTGTCTTCGGTACGCGAACGGTGAAGTCGCGACTCTTCTGCAGACCGGCGCTGATGCGGATCACGTTGTCGCGCCCTTCGTCGATGGTGACGTTGCCCGAGGGCCAGACGCGCCGGAGATTGCCCTCCTGCTTGGCCTCTTCCCCGCCTTCGACGATGACTTCTTTCTGGTCGCCGCCGATGACGGTGACGGCACCGTTGAGAACATCGATCCGCACCGTGCCGGGACGGTTCGGATCCGCGAAGCTCGCCATGAGCTTGGGTTGCGCCGAAACCGGCAGCAGCAGCCCGAAAATCAAAAGGAGTCTCATACCTATTCCGATCGGGCCTCCAGCCGTTGCAGTGCCAGTTGCGCCCGCTGTTTGACGAGTGCATTGACCCCGGCTTCTTCGCCGAGGGTCCGCAGCGCCGTCGCTGCCTGCTTTTCCCGCAGCTCCACCAGCGCCTCGATAAGCGCGATCTGCACCAGGGGCGAGTCGTTTCGCAAGGAATCGGCCAGCCCGCGCCGCACGGACTGGTCACTGGCGAACCTCTTCAGCGCATCGATCGCGGACAGCCGCACATTGACACTCGGGTCGTGCCGCATGGTGTCGAGCAGCGCCGTGATCACCTCCGAGTCCGGGTTGGGAATCGATGCGGAGGTGAGCACGCCGCGCAAACGGTCATTCGAAGACTGGTTCCGCAGCATCGCCACGACCATCTCCTCGCGCAGATTGCGAATCTCCTGCCGCAGCAGGACCACTTCCCCGCTGGCCGGGGCCGGCTTGTCTCCGGCACGTCCGGCGAAGAAGCCCACCGCCAGCAGTGCCGCAGCCAAAGCACCCTGCCAGACGTAGCCCCAGGCCGGCAGGCGCCACCAGGGCACAGCTCGCGCCTCGCCCGCTTGCACGAGAGAGCGAAGGCGCGCGCGCAGTTCGCGACTTGGCTGCTCCGGCGCGAGGTCCCCCAGCCGCATCCAGATTTCGGCGGCGGAACGGCAGTCCTCGCAGACCGCCACGTGCTCATTCCAGCGGCGGCGCTCGGCGGCGGAAAGCGAGCCGTCCAAATGTCCCAGCAGTTGGCTAGGGGGTTGTTCGCAGGGCATGGGGCGTCCTTGTCAGATCCTGATAGATGTCTCGCAGTTGCTTGATGGCGCGGTGCACGCGCGTCTTTACGGTTCCGACCTCGATATCGAGCAGTTCGGCAATGTCCTCGTAGGGCATCTGCTGGAAGCGGGCGAGCACCAGCACTTCGCGCTGCGGTTCCGGCAATTGCGCCAGTGCGCGGCGGAGCAGACGGAGGTCCTGCTCTGTTTCGAGTTCGTCAGTCGCTTCCACGGGGCGTTCCACTGGTTTCTCCGTCGAGACCTCCCATCGCCGTTTTCGGTACTGGTCGACATAGGCGTTCCGGGCGATGCGGAAGGCCCATGTGGTGAACAGGAATCCATCGCGAAAGGTCTCGCGATGGCGCAGGATGCGAACAAAGATTTCCTGCACCAGATCCTCGCTCCAGGCACGATTGCCGGTCATTTTCATCGAATAGCGGAGGAACGTCGGCGCATGGCGGTCAAACAACGCCTCCAGGCGGCGCACATCGCCGTTCCGAACCTCGCGCATTAGTTCTTCGTCCGTCAAGCCTTCCCGGTTGGAATACGGGCCACCTCTCGAAAGGTTCCCACGCTCGGCGAGGGTCACATGAAGGAGAGTTCATAGTGACTGGCACCATGAAGCAGCTTTCATTTTTGCCGGGTCTACACTTGGGAGGACATATGGCACGTACGGTACTGGTGACGGGAGCGACGGGCGCGGTGGGGGCGGCGGCGGTGAAGGCCTTCGAAGGCGCCGGATATCGCGTGGTGGCGGCGGCTCGACACGCGGCGTTGGCCGTTGACCTGACAACAAGGGAAGGCGTGACGCAGTGCCTGGAGGCCGCAGGCGAGGTGGATGTGCTGGCCCACGTGATGGGGGGCTTCGAAATGGGTGACGGCGAGGAGATCTGGCAGCGGATGCTGGACCTGAACCTGCGCCCCGCAACGCGGTTGTTTGCCAGCCTGGCGCCGCTGATGAAGGCGCGAGGCTTCGGCAGGCTCATCGCCATAGGGTCAAAGGCGGGGGAGACGCGTCCGGCGGGCCTGACTGCCTATTCGGCGTCCAAGGCGGCGCTGCACGCCCTGGTGCAGACGACGGCGGCGGAACTGCGCGGCACGGGGGTGACCTCCAACGCGCTGTTGCCCACGACCGTCGACACGCCGGCGATGCGCGAAACGCTGCCGAACGCCAAACACGCGCAGTGGGTGACGCCAGAGGAGATCGCGGCGTTGATGGTCCATCTGGCCTCCGATGCGGCAGCGCACATCAACGGCGCACTGATCCCCATGGGAGACTAGTGTCGACGTGACCCCCATCTCTCTTGCTGACGCTCTGGCGGCACTGCCCGGCTGGACCGCCAACGGTGCCAAACTGCATCGCGAGTATCGCTTTGCCGACTTTGTTCATGCGTTCGGATTCATGTCCACATCCGCCATCGCAATCGAAGCGATGAACCACCATCCGGAGTGGTTCAACGTTTGGAACCGCGTGGTGGTGGATCTCTGGACGCACGATACGGGCGGCATCACGGACCGGGACGTGAACCTGGCGAAGAAGTTGGACGAGTTGGCGGCGAAGCTCGGCGCGCAATGAGGGCCTGGCTGATTGCAGCGGCCACGGTCTGCGCCGCTCAAGAGATTCCGGCGATTTCGCGGGCCATTGAAACCGCGATCGCCCAAAAGCAGATTCCCGGCGCCGTTTGTCTGATTGGACAAGGGGACCGGGTGGTGCATCGGAGAGCCTATGGCGTGCGCTCGCTGGAGCGGTCTGGCGAAGCGATGACCCTGGACACGATTTTTGACGCCGCCTCGCTGACCAAGGTGGTGGTGACCACGACGGCGGTGATGCAGATGGCCGAAGCCGGCAAGATCGACATCGACGCCCCGGTGTCGCAGTACCTGCCGGACTACGGCTATCGTTCGATCACGGTGCGTCACCTGCTGACGCACTATTCCGGCCTGCGTCCGGATGTGGATTTGGAGCCGGAGTGGTCCGGATATCAGGAGGGGATTCGCCGCGCGCTGGTGGACAAGCCGCAGTCGGCGCCCGGCGAGAAATTCGTCTATAGCGACATCAATTTCCTGCTGTTGGGAGAGATCGTTCGGCGGATCTCGGGGGTGTCGCTGGATGAGTATGCGCGGCGGGAGATCTTTATTCCGTTGGGAATGAGCGAGTCCACGTACAATCCACCGGCGGCGTGGCGGGACCGGATTGCGCCGACGGAACGGCTGAAGGCCGAAGCAGCGTCGCTGCGGGGCGTGGTGCACGACCCGACGGCGCGCTTCATGGGCGGGGTGGCGGGACATGCCGGTATGTTCACGACGGCCGACGATCTGGCGAAGTTCGCGCGGTGGATGCTGGCGGCTTCTCCCGCGAAGCTGCGCTTCACGTCCGTGCAGACAGCAAAGGGAGCGAAGGCCGCACGCGGTCTGGGCTGGGATATCGATTCGCCGTACGCGGCGCCGCGGGGGGACCTGCTTCCGGTGGAGGGCGGCTTCGGCCACACCGGGTTTACCGGGACATCGCTGTGGATCGACCGTGAGAGCGGCACGTACCTGATTCTGCTGGCGAACTCCGTGCATCCGATGCGCCGTCCGGCTATTGCGCCGCTTCGGCGAGAGATCGGAACGCTTGCCGCGCGGGAACTGACGGCAGTCCGCACCATGACCGGCCTCGATGTCTGGATCGCCGACGGGTTTGCCGCGCTCAAGGGCAAGCGCGTGGGCCTGATCACGAACCACACGGGGCTGGCTCGCGATGGACGCCGCAACATCGACGCGATGCGCGCGGCGGGCGTCGATCTTCGAGCGCTGTTCTCGCCGGAGCATGGCATCGCCGGCAAGGAAGATCACGAGAATGTCGCCAATGCCAAGGACGCGGCCACCGGCCTGACCGTCTACAGCCTGTATCAAGGCAAGCAGCGGCGGCCGAGCGAGGAGAGCCTTCGCGAAGTGGACGTGCTGGTGTTTGACATCCAGGACATCGGCGCGCGCTTTTACACCTATCTTTCGACGATGGTGAACGCGATGGAAGAGGCGGCGCGGCGCAAGTTGCCGTTCTATGTACTGGACCGCCCCAACCCGATTACCGGGCTTCATGTGGAAGGGCCGCCACTGGATGCCGAGTTGGTCTCCTTTATCGGAATTCGCAGCGGGCTTCCGGTGCGGCACGGGATGACGCTGGGCGAACTGGCGAAGATGATCAATGCGTCTCTTTCGCCGAAGGCAGACCTGACCGTTGTCGCCATGAAGCAATGGTCCCGGCGCTTGTGGTGGGACGAGACGCACCTGGCCTGGGTGAACCCGTCTCCCAACATGAAGACACTCACCGGAGCGCTGCTGTATCCCGGTTTGGCACTGCTGGAGTTCAACAAGAACTATTCGGTTGGGCGGGGCACCGGGACTCCGTTTGAGCGCATCGGCGCCGATTGGATGAATGCCGAGGCGGTGGCAGCAAGCCTGAACCGGCGCGGAATTCCGGGGATCCGCGCGTATCCGCTGCGTGAGAACGCGGTGCAGTTTGTCGTCACGGACCGGGATGCCGTGGACGCCTCGCGCTTCGGGCTGGAGGTGGCGGCGGTGCTGCGTCAGCTTTACCCGGACAGGATCGACATCGAGAGCTGCGCAAAGCTGATCGGCAACCGGGCGGTGATGGAAGCGCTGAAGTCCGGTGCGCCGGTGCCCGCGTGGGACCTTCGGCCGTTCCTCGCGGAGCGCGAGAAGCACCTGCTCTATCGATAGCGGAAGGCCGACCCGGCGCACTCCACGGTGACGGTCATGCCGGCGCGGAGGGTTCCGGAGACCACTTGGCGCGACAGGTCGGCAACGACGGTCTCCGACAGCAGCCTGTCCATCGCGCGGGCTCCGCCTTCGGCGCCAAGCGTCTGCTCGGCCAGCGCATCGGCCACGGCATCGGTGATCTCCAGGTGGATCGAGTGGCGGGAGGCCATGCGCCGCTTCAGCCGTGCGAGGCGCCAATCGGCAATCTGGCGGAGGGCGGGAAGACCGAGCGGATAAAACGGAATGACGGTGACGCGGCCGAGGAGAGCCGGGCGGAGTACACGGCGCAGTTCCCCTTCGATCAGCGAAGCCAGTGCGGCAGGAGCGGGACGTGCGGCGCGGCAGGCAGCCTCGATCCGCTCGGCGCCGAGATTGGTGGTAAGAAAGACGACGGCGTGCCGGACATCGACGCGCCGCCCGGCGGAGTCCTCCAGTCGTCCCTGATCGAGCATCTCGTAGAGAAACTCGCGCACGTCGGGATGCGCCTTCTCGACTTCGTCGAGCAGGACAATGGAATACGGGCGACGCCGCAGTGCCTCGGTCAGAACTCCACCCTCGCCATAGCCGACGTAGCCGGGCGGGGCGCCGCGGAGACCGGAGATGGAGTGCGCTTCCTGATACTCGGATAGGGCGACGGTGATCAGGTCGCGCTCTCCGGTGTAGAGCACGTCGGCCAAGGCGCGCGGTGTTTCACTCTTGCCGCTTCCGGTGGGACCGGCAAGCAGAAAGACGCCGAGGGGCCGCCCCTCATCTTCAAGACCGGCGCGGGCGGCCAGCAGGCGCTTGACGATGGCATCGAGGGCGTGATCCTGCCCGGCGATTCGCGAGGCCAACTGCGCGCGAAGTTGCAGGACGGATTCCCGTTCGCCGCCGATGACCCGGGAGACGGGGATGCCGGTCCAGGACGAAACAACGTCCGCCGCCACGCGCTCATCGACCGACAGTGGGATGAGCGGACGGTCCGCCTGCAGTGCTTTCAGTTCGGCTTCGAGACCAGACGCGGATTCGCCTTGGCGGTGCTGTTGGCGAATGCGGCTGATGAGTGCGCGCTCTTCTTCCGCGCGGCGCTCGGTGTCGGCAAGTCGCGTCTCGGCGCTCGCCAAATCTTCGTCGAGAGCCGGGGACGACGGCTCCGCCTCCAGACGGGCAATCGTTGCGCGCAGTTCCTCGATGGCAGGAGGCGTAGCAGACTGCGCCAAGGCGACGCGGGCGGCAGCCGTATCCAGAAGGCCGATGGCTTTGTCGGGCAACTGTCGTCCCGCCAGATAGCGTCGCGCCATGCGGACAATGGGCCGCAAGGCGTCCGGCTCAATCGCGACGTGGTGGTGTTTCTCAAGCGAGGCGACGACGCCGCGCAGCATCCAAACGGCCTGATCCTCGTCCGGCTCTTCGACCGGAATCACCTGGAAGCGGCGGGCAAAGGCGGCATCCGGCTCAAAGTGGCGCTTGTACTCGGCGTGAGTGGTGGCGGCGATGGTCCGCAGTTCGCCGCGCGCGAGGGCGGGTTTCAGAAGATTGACGGCATCCAACGTTCCGGCGCCGCTGCCGAGCCGGAACAGCAGATGCGCCTCGTCCGCGAACAGGATCACCGGATGGGCGGCGTCGCGGACCTCCTGGAGGAGCAAAGTGAGGCGCTGTTCCAGATCGCCGATAGCCGAGGCGCCCGCCTGCAGCGCCGCCAGATCCAGCGCCCGAAGCGAGGCCCGCCGCAAGGACGACGGAACCTCGCCGGCGGCGATTCGGAGCGCGAGGGCTTCGACAATCGCCGTCTTGCCCACGCCGGCATCGCCAAGAAGCAACGGATTGTTTTGCCGCCTTCGGGCGAGCACGTGCAGCAGTTCGCGGAGCTCCGGATCGCGCCCCACAACGGGGTCCAATTGCCCGTCGCGGGCAGCAGCGGTCAGGTCGATCGTGTATCGCGCCAGCGCTTCTGAGGGCGCCGCTGGTGCGGGTGCGGACTCAATCGAAGCCGCCGTCCACACCGGAAATTCGCGGCGGAGGCGCTGCGGATCGAGCGGGAGGAACGTGGCCCAATCCGGCGCGGCTTCTGCCAGGGCGATCAGAAGGTGGCCGGTGCGGACGGAGGCGGCAGAATCCTCAAGCGAGGCGACGGCCCAGGCTTCCGCGAGCAGGCGTTCCAATTCCGGCGAAAAGCGGGGACGGCCGACGGCATTCGGCGTCACGCGCGCGATTGCGGCGCGCAGCGGCCGGGTCCATTGATCCAGCGGCGGGCCGAAACGGGCGGCGGCGCCTGCCAGGTCCGTTTCCGCAGCAGACCGCGCGGCCTCCAAGAGCCAATGCGCGGCCGTCACCTCGGGCTGCCCCTGCAGAAGCGCGGACGCCGTGGCCGATTCCAGGGCCCGGCGCGACGGCGCGTTGAGTTTCGACAGCAGCGCCTCCAGGCGGCTGTGCATCGTGTTTCTAGCCTACTCTGAAGGTGATGCGTCCGTTTTTCCCGTTCGCGGCGGTCCTGGTTGTCACGATTCTGACGGCATGCCGCCCGGCGCCATCCCCAACGATTGTGCTGGATGCCGCGCTGATGCCGCTGGTGCCCGCCGACACGACGATCCTCGGCTCGATCCGGCTGTCGGAGTTGAAGAAAACGGAGGTGTACCGGCAAGCCGAGGCGAGCGGAAAGCTGGGTCCGCTCGAGGAGTTTGCCCGAAAGACGGGACTGGATCTCCGCAAGGAGATCTGGGAGATTGTTGTCGCCTCGAATGGACGGTCCAGCGTGGCGCTGGTTCGGGGCAAGTTCACCGATGGGGGAATCGCCGGCGCGGGTCTGGAGCCGGACCTGCAGCGCGAAGGATTGCGCAAGTTCCCCTATCGCGGATACACGCTGCAGGGGGACCAGCGGATTGCGGTCGCATTTCTGAACACGAGCGTTGCCGTTGCCGGACCGACCGTCGCCGTGCAGCAGATCATCGATGCGCGGGACGGTTCGAAGGGAGCGCCACCGGCGGAATTGCTGGACCGTGCGCGGTGGATTCCTTCCTCGCACCAGATCTGGGTGGTCTCCCGGCAGCCCGTAAACGGCAAGCTGCCGGATGCCTTAGGCAGCATCCTGGGCGGCCTGCGCAGTATGCCGATTGCGATCGAGGAGTCGATGGCGGCGTTGGAAGCTTCTACCGGTTTGCGTTTTCTGGCCGAGGCGAAGACGCAGTCGCCCGAGATGGCGCTGAAGTTAAGCACGGGCTTGCGGGGCGCCTCGGCGCTGGCGAAGTTGGCGGGCTCGGCGGAGATTCGCGAGATTGCGTCCAGCCTGGCCGTCGAGACGGAATCCGATCGGGTCCGGGTGAAGGGAATTCTCCCGCCCGCGTTTCTTACAAATCTGCCCGATTTTCTTCCCGCCGAACCCGGCCAAGCGCCAGCCCAATGAGCGCAAGCAGCGCCAAAACAGCGGAAGCAGGTTCCGGCACCGCGGAGGCGCGCCAGGCAAGGTCGTCGATTTGCAGCGTGTCGGTGCTGCGAATCAGAATGCTCTGCAGCGGTTGATCCAAGATCAGACCGAGAAAGCTCGGTCCAGCGTATTGCGCTCCGTACTCCATGCCGTCAACCACGAGGTAAATGCCGAACGGATTCGCAAAGTTGTTCGCCAAACGAAAGCCGATGGCATCCACCGGACGGGAGAAGGTGAGACGGGTGAGGGTCGACTCCACCTGCAGATATGGGCCATCGCTCACCTGGAATCCGGGGTAAAAGTCAGACAAAACGAATACGTCGCCCGAGTTGGTGGGGCTGAGGGGACCGACTGCGGTGACAGTGACGCCAGGAAGCGTTGCTGCCGGATTGCCGAGGAACTGGAAACCGGAACCGTTCAGGGCGATTCCACTGAAATCCAGCAAATGATCAGGAGATGCAGCGGTCTGCCAGGACGTGAAGCTAGCGAACTGAACCGGCGCGGCGGCAGCGGTGGCACAGACCAGGAGGACAACTGGAATGAGGCGGAACATACCAGAGACCTCTTAGTGTACAGTGGCACATTTCGTTTTGTAGAATGAATTTTCAGCGAAAAAGTAAATATTTCTTAGGCGCCGATAATCTTCACCAGGACCCTTTTCCGGCGGTCGCCGTCGAACTCGCCGTAGAAGATCTGTTCCCAGGGGCCGAAATCGAGTCTCCCGTCGGTGACGGCGACGACGACCTCGCGGCCCATGATCTGGCGCTTCAGGTGGGCATCCCCATTGTCCTCGCCGGTGCGATTGTGGCGGTACTGGGAGACGGGCGCGTGCGGTGCCAGCCGTTCCAGCCAGGCGTCATAGTCGGCGTGCAGACCGCTTTCGTCGTCGTTGATGAAGACGCTGGCGGTGATGTGCATGGCGTTCACCAGACAGAGCCCTTCGCGAATGCCGCTTTCGCGGAGGCAGTCCTGCACCTGGCTGGTGATGTTGAGAAAAGCGCGGCGTCCTTTGACTTCAAACCAGAGTTCGCGGCGGAACGACTTCATCCCTGCCAGGTACTACTGGCCCATGCCGCGCGCCGAGACGCGCCAGACGGCTTCGACGTCGCCGTTGCGGTGGCAGAAGATGCGGTCGTAGAGGTTCACGGTCGGGTCACAGTGCGGCACGGTGAACTCGACGCGGTCGCCCAACTGCAGCGGCTTGGCGCTGGCGGTGAGATCCAAACGCCCGTGCTCGTCGCCCGCCCACGCATAGGGCAGTTCCGGGTGGGAGACGGAAACGGGGGGTCCGCCGGAGTCGGTCGCGAACGACTTCAAGCCGGCATCGACGATGGCCACCGTGTCGGAAGGTTTGCTGTAGACCGTGGCGAGAACGGTCAGCGAACTGGCGAAATCGGAGTAGCGCGACTCTCCGCTCTGGCTGCCGATGCCGGTATAGCCCTGGTCCATGAAGACATAACTGCCGGGCTGGAGCTCCGTCACGCCATCGATTTCACTGTCGATGTTGTAGGTACCGGTGGAGCCCCCGCTCAGCCACGGGCAGGCGATCCCTTTGGCCTCGAGCAGACGGCGGGTTTCGACCGCCATGCCCATGTACTCGCGCGAGGCCTTTCGCCGGGCCTCGAAACCGTTCACGTGCGAGGAGTTGCCGGAATAGGCCTGCAGGCCGGCCAACTTTAGGGACGGCATCTGCGTGATTGCCTGAGCCAGTCCAAGCGCCGGTTCCCCCGGCTGAATGCCGGTGCGCTTGCCGACCAGCAGATCGATGGCGACGTTCAGTTTCAGCTTCGCGGCCGCGGCAGCGTCGTTCAGATCGCGCGCGTTTTGGGTGTTGTCGACGACGAAGATGGTTTCGGGACGCTTGCGGGCCAATCGAACGGCTCGCTCGATGCGGTGCCGGCCCACCATGGCGCCGGTGATCAACAGACCGGTGACGCCTTCGGCAGCCAAGGCTTCCGCCTCCCCGATCTTTGCGGCGCAGGCCCCTACGGCGCCCTGTTGGATCAGGTAATTGGCGATGGCGCCGCACTTGTGCGTTTTGGCATGCGGACGAAGCGCGCGCCCGGAGGACTTGGCGTGGGCGGCCATCTTGCGGACGTTGGACTCAAACAGATCGAGATCGAGGACCAGTGCCGGGGTCGGCAATTCTTCCTTGCGGATCTTTGTACGGGGATCGGGCTTGGCGATCCAGCGTTCCATCTCCGCCCAGGAACGTGCCGGACCGGCGGAAACAGCGGCGGGTGCGGCGAAGGGAGCAGCCAGAGCGGCGGCGACAAAGGACCGGCGAGTCGACATGTTCGCAACTTTATCACCGGAACGGCCCAGTACTGGACGATACGATAAGTAGTACATGGCGAACTTTGACTATGACGTGCTGGTGATCGGATCCGGACCGGCGGGTCAGCGCGCCGCGATTCAAGCCGCCAAGCTGAACAAACGCGTCGCAATTGTCGAACGCAAGTCCGTGGTAGGCGGCGTGAGCGTCAACCTGGGCACGATCCCTTCGAAGACGTTCCGCGAAGCCGTGCTGGACTTGTCCGGCTATCGCGACAAATTGTTCTACGGCCAGTCGTTCACGGTGAAAGAGCAGATCACGATGAAGGATCTGCTGATGCGCTGCGATCAGGTTATCCGGCATGAGATTGACGTCATGCGCCACCAGTTGCTGCGTAACCAGGTCGACGTCGTTGCAGCGACCGCTTCGTTTGCCGACGAGCACACGGTGAATCTGGAGTCGGTCGACGGGCGAGGACTCCGCCTCGTCCGCGTGCGGAACGTCATCATCGCCACCGGAACCGAGACGACCCGCGACCCGCATATTCCCTTTGATGGACGCCTGATCTTTACCTCGGACGATGTGCTGTGGCTGGACCGTCTGCCGCGCACGTTGGCGGTAGTGGGCGCCGGCGTCATTGGCGCCGAGTACGCCTCGATGTTCGCGGCACTGGGCGTCCGGGTGACGCTCATCGACAAGCGTCCGCAACTGCTGCCGTTTGTTGACGACGAGATCGCCGCCACGCTGGCCTATCATCTGCGCGAGAATCGCGTGACGCTGCGGCTGGGAGAAGGGGTCGCATCCCTGGAGTGCCTGAAGGACGAAGCGGGCGAGCGGGTCCGGATCAATCTGGCAAGCGGGAAGCAGATCGTGGCGGAGAAGGCGCTCTACTCAATCGGGCGCACCGGCAACACGGCGGCGTTGAACTTGGAAGCCGCCGGGCTCTCCGCCGATGATCGTGGGCGGCTGAAAGTGAATGAGAACTATCAGACAGCGGTTCCAAATATCTATGCCGTCGGCGACGTGATCGGGTTCCCCAGCCTGGCGTCCACCTCGATGGAACAGGGCCGCATCGCCGCCTGTCATGCTTTCGGAGCCCGCGCGCAGAGCTTCCCCGCCCTGTTTCCCTATGGAATCTACTCCATCCCGGAGATCTCCATGGTGGGAAAGAACGAGGAAGAGTTGACCACCGCCGGCGTTCCCTACGAAGTCGGCAAGGCGCGCTACAAGGAAATCGCGCGCGGCCAGATTATCGGGGACGTGACCGGTCTGTTGAAGCTGCTGTTCCATGCCCAGACCAGGGAGCTTCTGGGCGTGCACATCGTCGGCGAAGGCGCCAGTGAACTGATCCACATCGGCCAGGCGGTGCTGAGCTTCAAGGGGACGATCGACTACTTCATCGATACGGTGTTCAATTACCCAACTCTCGCCGAGTGCTACAAGGTGGCCGCCTTTGACGGCATCAACCGTCTCGGCACGGTGCAGAAGGCGACCACCGCCTAGCCGGATTGCCTTCGCGCAGCGGTGACCGCTGTGGGCTCAGCTTCGCTTTCCGCGTTTGCGTGCGAGCAGCGTGGCCCCGAGCGCGAGACCGCACAGAGCGTACGTCGACGGCTCTGGAATCGGCTGGTACTCGACCAGGAACGTCTGCCGGCGGCTGCGTAGGAGATCTCCCCCGACGCTGACCACTCCGCTGACGACAGCCCAGTTGTTGAATCCGAAGTTGCTGTTCGCCGGGTTGGTGATGAAGCTGACCGCATTCGAGTACGCTGCATTCGCTGCCGGAACTGCCGCGCCACCGCCGTCCACCTTATGCAGCAGGCGCCAGATGGCATTCTGAATCGCCTGATTGGCCGCGCTGTTCGCGTCGGGTCCGGCCGGGAAGCCGGAGTATTGGGCCACCAGCCAAGCCGCTGCCTGGTACCGCTGCAGCGGAGTCAGAGCGGAGCCGTCGCTCCAGTTGCTCGTCGCGCCGGCTCGAACCAGGGAATTCTGCCCCGATGGCCAGGGTCCAAGCGCAATGACATTGGCCAGGTAGTTGGCGGAAGGTTGGCCGGGACTGATCGTATTCTGCAAATCGACGCACCAAAGAGTTGTGGCATTCCCGGCAATGGTGCCCGAAAACCCACCGCCCCCAAGCACGTTATAGGGATGGGAGAGGACGATGACCGGTTTGGCAATGCCAAGGGCAGAAATCGGAATGGGCGTGGCGGTTGCGACCCCAGTGACCAAAGCAAACGCGCACACAAGTACAGCACGCATAGAACTCCTCCAGGAGAATCTCGACGAGACGATACTAGCGCCCGGGGCAAGTGAAATCCAGACTTTTCCTACTTTCTTGAGGATTATGCGTACTAGTACTATTCCGGAATGTCGCGTGTCACTCGACCAAAGTCTTGCATACGCATGGATTTTTTCTGAGAGCTTTCATCGAACGTGGGTTCAGATTCCGCCCGTGGGTGCACATGGCGTTCACGCGCGGCGTTCGAATGGTAGGCTAAACCCGTGCAAACCGCTGAGCGGAAAGAGAAGATTCTGGACGTCGGCTGCGGGCTCAGGAAGGCGCCCGGCGCCGTGGGCATTGACCGGCTTGCGGGAACGGCGGCCGACATCGTGCACGACTTGGACCAGTTTCCGTGGCCAATCGCCGACTCTTCTTTCGATCAGTTGCGTCTAGTGCATGTGATTGAACATGTTGGCGATGTCATTCGAACAATGGAAGAACTGCACCGGATTGGCCGAGCGGGTGCGCGGATCTTGATCGTGACGCCGCACTACACGGACTTTTCGAGCTTCTGCGACCCGACGCACCGCTGGCACCTGAACAGCTATTCGCTGCGGTACTTCGGCGAGGACAACGCGGGGTTCGGCTACTACTCCCAGGCGCGGTTTCGTGAGATTTCGACGCGCGTCAAGCTACTTGCTTTGTGGCGCTATCTGGGCTTTGAGTTCCTGGTGAATGCGGCGCCGCGACTGCGCCGGTTTTGGGAGCACTATCTCTGCTTCGTGGTCCGCGGCAAGGTGATCGAGTGGGAGTTGGAAGTGATCAAGTGAGATTCGTCGAGTGGGTGGACCAGTTGCGGCAGCGGGCGCAGGCACGTGCCGGCAATGCACCGGCGGCTCTGGGCGCCCGGGGCGAGGATGTGGCGCACCGTTACCTGGAGCGTTGCGGCATGGTTGTGATTGCGCGCAATTGGCGGCGCCGTGCCGGGGGCGCGGAACTGGACCTGGTGGCGCGCGATGGCGACGCGCTGGTGGTGGTGGAAGTGAAGACGCGCGCGACGGATGCCTTCGGTGCGCCGGAGCGCGCCATTGGGGAAGAGAAACGAAGTCACCTGCAGTGGGCGGCACTCGACTTTGCGCGCGACTGCGGGGAGCCTGCCGAAAGGCTACGATTCGACGTGGTGGGTGTCCTGTTGGGCGGCGCCGAACCGGTGATTACGCATCAAAAGGACGCGTGGGGCCGAGGGGATGCATGGGGCCAAGGCCAAAGGCGGGCGGCGGGCTAAGCCGCGGCAACTGCAAGGGTTGCTGACGCGAGAGCAGGCAGTGCTCCGCGCGGCTGCGTCCTTCGACGGTGAGTTGCCCGGCGCGGCGCGAAATCCGGAAGACTTCCTCGGCCTGACGCTCCCGCAGCAGTGCCGCCAGAGACCAGTCGTTCGACGTTGAGATGGCAAATGGCCGTCCGCCGCGCATCAAGATGGTCAACTGCGTGGCGGCGCCCAGTTCCGCGGTCTCGAGAATCCGGTGCGCGTTGTCGACAAGGCGGGTCACAAGTACCGTATCGCCTGCCCGGTCTGGCTCTTGAATGGCGACCCGGCCGGCCGCGACAGGGCGGGGCGGAACGGGCGTGGCTGGGCCGAACAAATCCCTTGACGCGACCGAATTGGTCCGCTATCCTCAATGCGGGACCATTCCAGTCCACAATCCAAATGCTGAAGCTCACCAAGAAAGCCGACTACGGGCTGATTGCGCTGAAACACCTGGCGGTGAAGCGCGCTTCGGCAAGCGTGAAGGAAATCGCCGAAACGTATCGGATCCCGTCGCCGCTGCTGGCGAAGATTTTGCAGAAGCTGGGAAAGAGCGGCTTCGTGATCGCCGAGCACGGCACCAACGGGGGCTACCGACTGGCCCGGGAAGCGTGGCGCATCAACACGTTAGAGGTGATCCGGGCGATCGACGGACCGGTGATCCTGACGGCGTGCTTTACCGACCACGCCGATTGCGACCAGTCCGAGTTGTGCAATGTGCGGGAGCCCCTGCGCAAGGTTCACGAGGGAATCCTGCGACTTTTGGAGAGCATCACCATCGAAGACATGACGAAGGACGATCCGCTGGCTGGACCGTCTTCGGCACCGTTGTTGCCGCTGGGCTCGATCCAGCCCGCTTTCGCCGGAACCAATTGAGGAAAGAATGAAACTGCCGATTTATCTCGACAATCACGCCACGACGCAGGTGGACCCGCGCGTCCTGGATGCCATGCTGCCGTACTACCGGGAGG